>SHXR01000001.1 GCA_009693235.1 Betaproteobacteria bacterium
CCCGCCGTCCATCCTTGGTAGGCCTCTTCGAATCTCATCTTCCGGTTCTCCTGTCGGTAGCCAGACCGGCTTATGGGCAGCAATATCGCTCCTCAATAAACCGGACAGGTTACTTACTAAAACCGGACAACTAATTTACTTTCGACAGGAATCCGTGCTCCCGTTGACGCGGCAGGGTCCTAGTGCTACGGTCGATCCGCATGCATTCAGTGCACCAAATGAGAGGAGACGGCATGTCCAGAGTCATTCATTCGACCGCCCGGCGTCAAATCATTCAGGCTGGGCTTGCCTCGTCCGTTCTGCCGTGGAGTACGCTGGTCGGCGCACAGCCGAATTTCACGATGCGCATCGCGCACGTCGAGGCGATGGGTTCGCCGCTCACCGACTCGCTCGAAAAGTGGACCAAGCTCCTCAAGGAAAAAAGCGGTGGGCGGATCGATGCCCAGCACTTCCCGGCCGGGCAGCTCGGCAGTTACACACAACTCATCGAGTCGAGTCGCATCGGCACGATTCAGGCAACCACCGGCGGTCCGGATACCGAAGAATCGGTCGCGCCTGAGATCGCGGCAACCGGCGGTGCGCCCGGATTCATCTTCAAGGACGAAGCGCATGTCGACAAGGTACTGCAGGGGGAGATCGGCAAGGAAGTATCGGCCATCGCGCGCAAGAAGACCGGCATCGAGTTTGTCGCGTTCGGTGAGGCCGGGTTCCGGCATCTGCTGTCGAAGCGTCCAGTCGCGAATCTCGAACAATTGAAGGGGCTCAAGATCCGCGTGCCCGAAATCAAGCTGTGGGTCGATTTCTGGCGCAGGCTCGGTGCGAATCCCACACCACTGCCGTATGCGGAGCAGTACAGCGCACTGTCCTCCGGTGTCATCGACGGTTTGGAGGCCGACTATTTTTCGATTCGCGGCTTCAAGTGGTTCGAACAGGCCAAGCACCTCACGCTTTGCTATCACTGGTTTCTGCCGAAAGCGATCCGCGTCAATGCGAAGTGGATGGATGGTCTGCCGGCCGACCTGCAGGCGCTGGTGCGCACATCCGCGCAAGAAGTATTCGCCGAGCAGCGGAAAGTGAATCGCGACAAAGCAGGGGAGGCGCTCAAGGAGCTCGAAAAAGCGGGCGTGCAGGTGCAACGGCTCACTGAACAGGAATCGGCGCGGTGGTTCGCCAGTGCGAAGCCGCTCTTCGATGAGTTTTCCGCTAAGAGTGCGGACACCAAGGTGATGGTTGCCAAGATCCTCGCCTTGCGCGGCTGAGCCACCGGCGTTTCGAGGTGATTGCATGAGCGCCTACAGCTTCGAGAGCGAAGGCATCAACCTGCCGCGCGGTGCATGGGCGAAGACGCACCGGCGCAGGTTGATCTGGAATGGCCGCGAGATCGCGAGTTTCACGCAGGGCGCGTTTCGACCGTATCTCTACCCGGTGTTCACGCCGGCGGGCTTTCCGGTTACCAGCGAGAGCCCGGCCGATCATCCGCATCATCACTCGATGTGGATCGGCGTCGATCATCTGCATGTGCTGATGCCCGCTGCCGAGGGCCGCACCGAGGAGTACACCTACAACCTTTATGTGAACGAGAGCTTCCAGGGTCGCGCGCCGGGCCGGATGTTTGAGACCAGCATCGAGGGTAAGGAGACGGGGAGCGGCTTTCGCGTCGTGCAGCACATCGAGTGGCGGGGCCCCGCAGAGTGGGCGGCCGCCGATGGGCGACTGCTGATCAATGAGACGCGCACCTGGATGTTTCGCCCTGGCGAACGCTATCACCTGATCGACATGCGCTCGGAGATCACAGCCGCCGAATGGGCACTGACGCTTGGGCCTACGCGGCATGCCTATTTCAATTATCGGGTTGCTGAAGCGCTGCAGGTGGTGCGCGGTGGCCAGATCACGCGAAGCGGCGATGCATGGCTCGACTACTCCGGAAACGCGGGCGGTGGTCACATTGCCGGAATTGCGTTGATGCCGTCGGCGAACGACGCAACCTGGTGGTGGTTCGCGACCGACTGGGGCGTGGTGACGACGGGGCCATTTAGGAGCGAGGCAAAACGCCTGCCGGCAAATGAATCGTTCGTGCTCCACGCGCGTTACGTGGTGCATGATGGCGATGCGGCGTCGGTTCCGCTTGCCGATCTGCATCGCGAGTTCCTAGTGACGACAGTATGAGCCCTCGATCGCCATTGGGCTTTCCCGGCGCATCGAGCTTACCCATCTCGCGGCTTACCCATCTCGATGTGATGCGCGCGTCGAAGGCGAAAGTGGGCCGGCCGATCAGCGCGACATCGAATCGCGGCTTGGTATGGGTGGCGTGCTGAAGCCTTTCCATGGACGCTTGCCGGTGTAGCATGCGAGTCCGCCAGACCATCGACCGAACGTGATCATGACGAATACCAATGTGATGTTACGAGCCGCCGCGACTGTGCTGATCGGCATGGCGAGTGCGCTGCATACCGTGCAATCACTTGCCCAAGCATGGCCGCAACGCACCGTCAAATTCATCCTGCCGCTAGGCCCCGGAAGCGGTGCCGATATTAGCGCGCGATTGATCGCCGATCGGTTGGCCTCACGCTGGGGCCAGTCAGTCGTGATCGAGAATCGTCCGGGCGGTGATGGCTTCGTTGCCATCAACGCGTTTGTTGGCAGTCGCGACGATCACACCCTTCTTTACGGCCCGGCGGGTGCGTTTACCGCGCATCCGTATCTGCATGCGAAGCTGCCGTACAACCAGCGCGACATCACGCCAATTGCACGCGTCAGCAGCACGGTTGTGAGTGTTGCCGTTCCCGCATCGTTGCCGGTGAACTCGGTTGCCGAGCTGGTCGCGTTGATGCGTACGCAGCCTGGCAAACTCAATTGGGCGTCAATCACCGGTGCGAGCGATCTCATCTTCGAGGCGTTCGCCAAATCAAACAGTCTGGAACTGCAACGGGTGCCCTATCGTGATCCGGTGCAGGCATTGAATGACGTCGCCGAAGGGCGTGTCCAGTTGTATATGGCTGCGCTCGCCATTGTGCGTGCGCACGCACAAGCGGGCCGCATCAAGATCATCGCGGTCACCAATCGGGTGCGGGCGCCGATTCTTCCGGATGTCCCAACCGTCAGTGAGGCCGGATTTGCCGCGCTATTGTTCGATGGCCTGGTCGGACTCTATGGCCTGCCAGATTTCCCGGGGAGCGTTCGCGAGCGTATCGCCGCCGACATCAAGGTAGTGATCGAGGACCCGACCATCGCGACAAGGCTCACCGGCACCGGACAACTCATCATTCCCGGTACGCCCGCTGAATTCGCCGCTTCGATCGACGAACAGCGTGCGCAGATGGCGGCTGTCGCGCAGGTGCTTGGCATCAAGGCCGCACAATGAAAACCATCATTGCTCTCTTGGCAGCGCTCGCATGGTTTTCGATCGGGCATGCGCAGGAATTTCCGGTGAAGACGGTGCGGTTGGTGGTGCCATTTCCACCCGGCGGTCCGCTTGATATCGCCGGACGGCTGATCGGCCAACAACTTTCCGAGATGTGGAAGCAGCCCGTCATCGTGGAGAATCGCCCAGGCGGAACCCTTGGCCCGGAATCAGTCGCCAGGGCTGCGCCAGATGGCTATACGCTGCTCATTATCAGCTCGTCGCCGCTGGTCACGCTGCCCCACATGCAGAAGGTGCCGTACGACGTGCTACGTGATCTCGTCGGGGTCACGCAAACGACGCTCCTCACTTATGCGCTGGTGGCGCATGTCGATGCGGGCATCCACTCGGTTCAGGAGTTGATCGATCAAGCGAAGCGCTCACCCGGCAAGCTTAATTACGCGAGCGCCGGCAATGGTTCGGGTCAGCATTTGTTGATGGAGCTTTTTAAGTCGGCGGCGGGCATCGACATTGTGCATGTGCCGTTCAAAGGCGCCGCGCCCGCGTCGCAGTCGGTGATGGCTGGGCAAATTCCCATCATGCTCGACGTCACGACGGTGGCCTTGCCGCTCATTCGTTCCAACAAGGTGAAGGCACTGATGGTGACCGGCGCCAAACCGCTTGATCAGTTGCCCGGCGCGGCGCCGTTCGACGCGCTCTTCCCGGGTGTGGGCATCCCGACCTGGCATGGCATCTTCACGACCGGCGGAACGCCCGCGCCGGTGCTTGCGAAACTCGCAAACGATATTCAAACGGCGCTTCACACGTCTGCAGTCGGTGATCGGTTCCGGCAACTGGGCACGGAGCCTTCCGGCGTATCAGGCGATGCGTTTAATGCGATTGTCCGGCGCGACTCGGAGCGTTGGGGCGAAGTGATTCGTAAAAATAATTTGCGAGCGGATTAATCCGGTTTGGCGCCGGTCGCTTTGATGATGCGGCCCCAGGTGTCGATCTCACCGCGAATGCGCGCCCAGAGCGCCTCGGGCGATGACGGTGCCACTTCCACCCCCATCGCGGTGAATCGCGTGACCGAATCCTGCGTATTGAGCGCCTTGGTGAACTCTGCGTTCAGTCGGGCCACGATCGGTGCAGGCGTACCGCGCGGCGCGAGGATGGCATACCAAGTGTTCACGTCGTACTCCGGATAGCCTGCTTCGGCGATCGTCGGAACATCGCTGAGCACGCCAATGCGCTTCGCCGGTGACACCGCAAGCGCCTTGAATTTGCCCGCCTTCACTTGCGGGAGTCCGGCCGTGAGCCCGGCCAGCATCATTTGCACTTCGCCCGCCGTCACTGCGGTCATCGCCGGTGCGAGTCCTTTGTACGGCACGGCAACGATGTCAAGCCCGGCCAGCATCTTGAACCACTCGAAGGCTAGATAGTGCGGCGAGCCCGAACCTAGCGAGGCGAAATTCAGTTTGCCGGGCTGACGCTTGGCCAGTGCGATGAGTTCTTGCACCGAGTTGGCCGGGACCGCAGGATACGTGACCAGCACGAACGGCACCACCACCATCATCGTGACGGGTACGAAGTCATTGTGAACATCGAACGGCAGCTTTGGAAACAGCGTCGCATTGATCGAGAACGCGTTCGACACGAGTCCGATCGTGTGGCCATCGGGTGCGCTCTTGGCTAAGGCGTCGGTGCCGATGGTTTCGCTGGCCCCGGTCGGTTCTCGATGACGATGGTTTGGCCCAATCCCTCCTGCAGCTTAGGCTGGACGATGCGCATGGCGGTATCGGTACCGCCGCCCGGCGGATACGGAATGAGGACGCGAATCGGCTTGTTGGGAAAGCTACTCGGAGCGGTCTGCGCGAGCACGCCGGATGAGGCGCCGATCAGTCCTGCGGTGAACAGGCCGGCGAAAGCGCGTGAGGTAGGTGTCATCGTTGGCTCCTGTGGCGATTGACTTGGTGCGGACGTCAGTATCCGCGCTGTCGATCCACCAGATTTATCAGCGCGCGGCCGGCCTCGAATCCGCGAATCTGCTCGACGACATACTTGGTTGCGGAACGTGGCATCACCATGGCGGCGATGTGTGGAGTGATGCGGATCTTTGGGTGATCCCAAAGTGGTGAATGGGCAGGCAGCGGTTCTTCGGGAAAGACATCAAGCAATGCACCGCCTAAATGCCCGGTATCGAGTGCCGCCACCAAATCATCGATGGCGCACTGCTTGCCGCGTCCGACGTTGATCACATAGGCGCCACGCGGCAACTGCGCGAAAAGAGTCGCGTTCAAGATCCGTTCGGTCGCAGGCGTAAGCGGCAACAGGCAGACCAGAATTTCGGTTCGGCGCAACATCGTGGCCAGCCCAGCCGCACCGTGAAAGCATTCGATGCCCTCCACTTGTCGCGGCGTACGGCTCCAACCCAGTACCTGGAAGTTGATGCGGTGCAATGCACGGGCCGTCGCGCCACCCAACTTTCCGAGACCCAACACGCCGACCTGCCGCTCGCGGGCGAATTTATGATCGCGATGATCCCAACGGTGTGCACGTTGCAGGCGCGCGAAGTCGTCGGCATCGCGATGAGCGGCCAGTACGGCGTGCAGCACGAACTCGGTCATGCCTTCTATGAGTCCATCATCCATCATCCGCACTATGGGCAGTTGTGGGGGAATCGTTGCATCATCAGCCAGGCCATCGACGCCGGCGCCCAACGAGAACACCACCTTCACGCCACGCAGCTTCGTAATCGATCCGAGCGGCGGGCGAAACGCGAGGACGTAGTCGATCGCACGATCCGGAATATCGGGGTAGACGAACAGTTCGAGCGGACCGAGGTCGCGCGACATCCACTCGCGCCACTGGTGCGGATCGTCGTCTTGAGCGATGAAGGCAAAGGTGCGCATGCCAGATGGCTTAATCGGGTGCGCCATGCATATAAGGTTTGAGGCAAGCGTAGGCCATCGCGTGAACGGGGGTCGGCACGCCAAGCTCGCGCCCCTTGCGAATGATGACGCCGGATAGGCTGTCCAGCTCGAGACGGCGTCCGCGTGCGAGGTCGTGATACATCGAGGCGTACATTTTGGGCGGAAAGTTTTGGTGCATGGCAAGCGTACGCTCGACGATATCGGCCGGCATCGGCAGGCCTTGCGCCTCGGCCACTGCTTTGACTTCCGAGAACGCGCCACGCGCGACCACGATCAGGTCCGGATCGTTGTAGACCACGCCCGCCGGTTGGCGAACCACACACGAAAGCGCCGCATTGCTGGCGAGCCCGACCATCTTTTGCCATTGTGCGGCGCGGATGTCGGCAACCAGTTCCGCTTTGAAGCCCGCTGCCTCGCAGGCCTTGCTGAAGGCGATGCCGCGCGCCGACAGCGCGCCGTTTGATTCACCAAAGCGGATGGTGGACATGTCCGACGCATAGCGAACGACCCCGGGTGCCTCGATCACGCCGGACACGAAGGCGAGCCCACCCATGACTTGATCGTTGCCGACGATCCGGCCGATGCGCTCTTGGGCATCGACGCCGTTCTGCAGGCTGATGCACACGCCGCCCGCCGACAGAATCGGGGCGATCGATTGTGCGGCGCTCTCCGTGTCGTAAAGCTTCACGCAGAACAGGACCACATCGACCGGCCCGATTTCTTCCGGATTCGCCGTTGCCTTCACCTTCGGTACGGAAAAATCCCCGCGTGGCCCGACCACCGACAAGCCACGTTCGCGCATGGCCTGCAGATGGTCGCCGCGGGCGATAAACGATACGTCATGGCCTGATCGTGCCAAGAGCGCCCCAAAATAGGCGCCGACTGCGCCCGTTCCCATGATTGCAATACGCATGAAGCTACCCAACAGGAGTCCGCCGATCACCGGAGCCTAAACGTTTGCGCCGATCGCAACAACCGGTCACGGGCGGGCGCGCTGCCTCACCGACCGGTCAGGCTGCGTTAAGATCGACCGTTTTGAACCGGGAATGCACAACATGGCCAATGAATGGGTCGAAATCGCAAAGCTGAGTGAAGTGCCGGACGGCGGGACCTGTCCGATCCGCTATAACGGCGAGCCGATCTGCCTCTACAATCTGGAAGGCAAGATCTATGCGACGTACGATATTTGCACACATGGGCAAGCGAGCCTCGCCGATGGCTTTATCGTCGACGGCGACAAGATTGAATGCCCGTTACACCAGGGGATGTTCGAGATTGCCACCGGCAAAGCGGTCAGCACACCCTGCAAACTCGATCTCGCGATTTTTGAGGTGAAAGTCGACCAGGGTGTGATCCTACTGAAAGTCTGATTGGCCCGCCAAGACATCGGGTCGCGTGAAAGGAAAGCAGTGAGAATCATTCGAACCGTCAGTGTCCTCATTGGCGCCGCGCTGGCCGCTGCAAGCATGCACACGGTGGCGCAGCCCTATCCGGTGAAGCCGGTCCATGTGATCGTCCCGTTCCCGGCCGGTGGCGGCAACGATGTCACGGCGCGACTGCTCGGCGCGAAGCTGGCGGAAGCCATGGGCCAGCCGTTCCTGATCGAAAACCGTCCTGGTGCGGGTGGCTCGATCGGGATTCAAGCCGCGGCGAAGGCCAATCCGGATGGCTACACGCTGCTGGTCGTGCCGCAGAATCTGGTGATCAATCCGTCGTTGATGGAGCGGGCGGGTTTTGATCCAGTGCGGGATTTTTCGCCGATCGCCGTGCTCGTGGATTCACCGGTAATGATTGGCGTGCATGCAGCGGTCCCGGCCACCAGTCTGAACGAATTGATCGCGCACGCCAAGGCGGTAGGCGGCAAGCTCAACTACACGTCATGCGGCACCGGTTCGCCGCAACATCTGGCGGGCGAAGTGATGAAATCGCTCGTGGGCATCGCGATGCAACACATTCCGTATGGGGGTTGCGCACCTGCGGTGGCTGATGTGGCGGCCGGCCGCGTCGAAGTGTTGTTCGCGACGATTTCGCACATTGTGCCGCACCACAAGGCCGGACGTATGCGGGGGCTCGCAACGACTGGGCTTATCCGCTCGCCGCTGGCACCTGAGTTTCCAACCGCGATCGAGGCTGGCATCGCAGGTTTTGATTTCAACGTATGGTTTGGTCTGTTGGCGCCTGCCAAGACGCCGCGCGAAATCGTGCTCAAGCTGAACGCCGAGGTGAATAGGGCCCTCACCGATGGGGCAGTCAAAGCGCAGTTTGAAAAGCAGAATCTTGTTCCGCGCGGCGGTACGCCAGAGGATTTCGCGAAGGTCATCGAAGGCGAGTTCACGCGCTTTGCGAAATTGATCCGCGATGTCGGGATCAAGCCGGACTAAAGGAAAAGTGATGAGCGTCGCGTCGAATCGAAGCGAACTGCCCGCGACGCCCGGTGCCGTTGGTGCGCTGCGATTTCGCCCCCTGTCGCCCAACATCGGTGTTGAAGTGCAAGGCATTGATCTGCGGCAACCGATGGACGAGGCCACCTTTCGTGCCATCGAAGCGGCGTGGCATGCCAACTGCATCATTTTCTTTCGCGACCAGAAGCTCGACGAAGACGAACAGGTCGCGTTCACCTCGCGGTTCGGACCGCTTGCGCAGGTGCTTAACCGGCATGGTGGCGCGTCGAAACATCACCCAGGCGTGATGTTCGTCTCCAACATCCGGGAGAACGGCGAGTTGATCGGCGCCTTGCCCGATGGCGAAATGATGTTCCATTCGGATCAGTGCTACATCGAGCGGCCTTGTTACGCGACCCTGCTCTACGCAATCGAGATTCCCAAACAAGGCGGCAACACGCTGTTCGCCAACATGTACAAGGCCTACGAAGCGCTGCCCGCGGCGATCAAGACCCGGTTGCAGGGAATGTATGCCGAGCACGTCTACGATTACGGTAACGCGCCAACCCAAAAGGGCGCGGTCACTGAAGCAGCACGACGCTACGCACATCCGGTATTCCGCACCCATCCGGCCGCCGGCAAGAAGGCGCTCTATGTGAACCGCCTGATGACTGATCACATCATCGGTATGGAGCGCGCCGAAAGCGATCAGATCCTTGCGATGTTGTTCGATGTGATCGAGAACCCGGCTTGGATCTACGAACACAAATGGCGGATCGGTGATCTCCTCATGTGGGATAACCGCTGCACCACCCACGCGCGCACGGACTTTGATGTCGCGGAGCGGCGATTGCTGAGGCGAAGCGTCGTGCTGGGGGAGAAGCCCTATTAGGGCTTTGTGAAGAGTGAAGGGTGAAGGGTGAAATGAGTCGAATCTTGGCGTTTGCCGTGTGCGTTCTGGCCGCGGTGCTGCCGCACGCCAACGCGCAGGAGTACCCAACGCGGCCGATCAAGCTCATCGTTCTGGCGGCACCCGGCGGCGGCAACGATGCCATCGCACGCTTGGTCGCGCAGAATCTTTCCACCGCGCTTGGCCAGCAGGTCGTGGTCGAAAATCGTGACGGTGCGGGTGGCAATGTCGGTACCGATGTCGTCGCGAAAGCGCCGCCCGATGGTTACACGTTGCTGCTCGCTTTTCCGGGCCGCTCGCAATGACGCCAGGGCTTGCCAAGACGCCTTACGATCCGATCCATAGCTTTGCGCACATCGGATTGATCGCCAAGGGGTATCATATTCTCGTTGTTCACCCGTCATTGCCGGCTCGCAGCGTTCAAGAGCTGGTTGCCCTCGCGAAGGCGAAACCGGGTTCCATCAACTACGCATCCGCAGGCAATGGAACGCCCCTCCACCTTGCCGCAGAACTGTTCCGAACCGCGGCGGGCATCGATACCGTTCACATCCCGTACAAGGGATCGAGCCCAGCGGCCACTGCGGTGCTGGCGGCCGATGCACAAATGATCTTCGGTGGACTGGTGTCGAGCTTGCCCCATGTCAAGACGGGGCGATTACGCGCGCTCGCTGTGACGAGCCCACACCGGGAACCGTTGGCGCGTGATGTGCCGACAATGGCTGAAGCGGGATTCCCCAGTGTTGACCCCGTGTCGTGGTACGGCATCTCCGCGCCGGCCGGCACGCCCGGGCCAATTGTCGATCGATTGAGCGGCGAGTTGCGCCGACTGGTAGCCTCCAGGGAGTATCGCGAGTTATTGAGCGGCCAGGCACAACAGACGGTAGGCTCGACACCGGCCGAGTTTCGCGCCTTCATCGCGGCCGATCTGGAAAAGTGGACCAAGGTGATTCGCGCCGCCGGCATCAAAGCAGACTGAACCCACACGAAAAGAAACCATGCCCAACATCAATCTCACCATTGCCACCGACGTCTACGACCATGTGCGCGACCTCACCGACGGCAGCGTTCGCGCCGAAGGGATCGATCTCACCGTTCTCAAGTTGCAGCTCGAAGAGATTTTCTTCCGGTTCACGAAATTCCGCGAATGGGATATCACCGAGCTGTCGATGGGCAAATACATTTCGCTTCGCTCGCAGGACGACACCAGCATCACCGCAATCCCGGTGTTTATTTCCCGTGTGTTCCGTCATTCTTCGATCTATGTGAAAGCAGGCAGTCCGCTTAAGTCGCCCGAGCAATTGAAGGGCAAACGGATCGGTGTACCGGAGTGGGCGCAGACCGCATCCATCTACTCACGCGGACTCCTCACCCACGAATATGGCGTGCCGCTTGCATCGGTGGATTGGGCGCAAGCCGGTGTCAATCAACCGGGCCGGGTCGAAAAGGTCGAACTCAAGTTGCCGGCGGGCGTGCGCTATCGCAACGAGCCAACGAAGTCGCTCGACGGCATGCTGCAAGCGGGCGAATTGGATGCCATCTTGAGCGCGCGGCCACCGCAAAGTCTTGGCCACGGGATCGATCGCATGATTCCCAACTATCGGCCGCTCGAAGAGGCCTACTATCGCAAGACCGGTGTCTATCCGATCATGCATGTCATTGCGCTGCGTACGCCTGTGTTGGAGCAGCATCCTTGGGTCGCAATGAATCTGTTCAAGGCCTTCGAAGAATCCAAGCGTCGCTCGATGGTGCGAATGGCAGAAATTGCCGCCACCCATGCGCCGGTGCCCTGGCTTGGCGATACGATTGGCCAACTGCGAGAGTTGCTGGGGCCGGACATTTTTCCGTACGGCGTTGAGGCCAATCGCAAGACGCTCGAAACTTTCGTGCAGTATGGTTATGAGCAAGGCGTATGCCATCGCAAACTCTCGGTGGAAGAGCTGTTTTCTGCCTCGGTGCAGGCGTCCTTCAAAGTTTGAGGAGTGAGTCATGAGTGAATTCAGAAAAGACTTTCCGCGGATGAACGGCCGCTTCGTCGATCGGACCGGCGCCGCCGCGCAAGACGCGAACCAGTACTGGCCGCCGATCATCATCACGAAGGAAGAGATGGAAGGTGAAGTGGAGCGCCTGGCGAGCAGTGATTTACCCGCCAATGGCAAGCGCGAGTCGTTGATCGTGCATCCCCTTGCTGAGCCCAACGCGCCCAGCCTGACACCAGGCATTCAGGTGAAGCTGTCGGTATTGAAACCGGGCGAACGGACCCGCGCGTTTCGCCATAACGCGACCGAAGTGAATTTCAACATTCACGGTGGCGGGCATACGGTGGTCGCCGGACGCACCATTCGGTTTGAACAGTACGATGTCTGGAATCATCCGTCGTACGCGACCTACTTTCATGTCAACGACACCAAGGACATTCAAGTACGGCTGACGTATTCGAACGTGCCGCTCCTCCAACATATGCAGGTGTATCTGCCGGAAGACGAGCCGAAAGCCGATGTCGCGGCGGTGCACGACGAAGGAAAGGACGATCCGCGCAAGAAAAGCCCGTATGGCATGTTCCCCATTACGGAGGACGGCGGATTGCTGATGCCCTATGAGACGCTGATCAATCCAAAGTCGGTTGCTTCCCACCCGCTCCATTTTGCGTGGAAGAAAGTCAAACCGGAACTCGACAAACTGGAAGCCCTGGGGCGCGATTACGTCGGCCGGCGGCTCTACATGTACTACAACCCCACAACCCGGCGCTTCAACGGCATCACGCCGAACTTCTTTGCGACGATGACGATTCGGCCGCCGAAAATCGTCGACAAACCGCATCGGCATGTGTCGGCGGCGATCAACTATTACTTCTATGGCACCGGCTACAGTACTGTCGCCGGCAATCGTTACGAATGGAAGGCCGGTGATTTGATGTTATCGGCGCCGGGTTGGGCGGTGCACAACCACGCTTCGCATGACGATTATGTGTACGAGCTGACGGTGCAGGATCAGCCGCTCAACATCTTCATGGAATCGCTGATCTGGCAGGAAGACTTGAAGCATCCGGCGATCGTCCTGGGCACGCATGAAGGGTTCGATACCAATCGCGACAAGGCTGCCGCGTAGCCGCTAATTACCACCGATTGCGCCGAACACGCGCTTGACGATATTCACGGCCGATCCCATCGGATTGGCCCGGATCTATTTCTCTTCCTCGGCAATCATGGTGAAGAGCCCATCGAGGGCGCGCTGCGTGATGTATTGATCGAGGTTCGCATCGGCGGCGTCCAGCAGCCCAAACGTTGCCGCTTTGCCGGCGTAATTGTTGTATAGCTCGGTAAGCTGAACCTTTGACGTGGCTTCTTTCACGATGGGAAGAAACCGCTCGGTCAGAGCGCTTGAGGTGGCGCGTTTGAAGTACTGCGTCGCGGCATCTTGCGGTCCTGACAAGATGCCTTTGGCATCGCTGATCGACATTTTCCTGATCGCATCGACCAGGAGCGTCTTCGCTTCGGGGACGGCTGCTTCCGCCGCGCGATTCATCGTGGTGACGAGTTCGTCCGCCTGACGCCCAAGCCCGAACATGCGCATGGTGCCTTCGATGCGTTGCAGGCTGTGCGGCAACGGGATCTTGACCTTTGGATTGCCAAGAAAACCGTCGGCTTTGCCAAGGAGTCCGATGGCTTGGCCGGATCCTTGCACCAGGGCCTCACGCAGGCCGGATACGGCATCCTGATTTGAGATGTCCGAGAGCGTAACAGCGGCGGCGTTTTGCAGGCCGACAGCTATCAACGCGGAAGCAATAAACGTTCGGAACATTATTTCACCCCAACGCGGGCTTCGTGCGCCTGTTGGTCCGCGTGATAACTCGAGCGAACCATTGCACCGACTGCGGCATGGGCAAACCCCATTTGGTCTGCTGCCGCTTCAAACATCTTGAAAACGCTTGGATCGGCATAGCGGCGCACCGGTAAGTGATGCGCCGACGGTTGCAGATACTGCCCGATGGTGAGCATATCGACTTGATGGGCGCGCAGATCACGCATCACTTCCAGAATCTCATCGTCTGTTTCGCCTAATCCCAGCATCAACCCGGACTTGGTCGGTACGAGCGGTTGCCGTAATTTGAACGCTTTCAATAGCGCGAGCGAATTGCCGTAGTCGGCCCCCGGTCGTGCTTCCCGGTAGAGTCTTGGCACCGTTTCGAGATTATGGTTCATGACGTTGGGCGGCTCGGCGGATAGCGCATCGAGGGCTCTGTCCAGCCGCCCGCGAAAATCGGGCACCAAAACTTCGATTTGTGTGGCGGGCGAGTGCTCCCGCACCGCCCGAATGCACGCGGCAAAATGGGCGGCGCCGCCATCGCGAAGATCGTCGCGATCGACGCTGGTAATCACCACATACTTGAGCGCAAGCAGGGCGATGGTGCGAGCAAGACGCAGCGGCTCCTCTTCGTCGGGCGGTTTTGGCCGGCCATGGGCGACATCGCAAAACGGGCAGCGGCGGGTGCAAAGATCGCCAAGGATCATAAAGGTTGCCGTCCCCTTGCCGAAACACTCGCCGATGTTCGGGCAGGACGCCTCTTCGCAGACGGTGTGCAGATTGTTCTCGCGCAAGATACGCTTGATTTCGTAGAACCGCGAACCGGCCACCGGTGCGCGCACGCGAATCCATGACGGCTTCTTGAGCGGCGTAATCGGGATGATCTTGACCGGGTTTCGCTCGGTCTTGGCGCGCGATTTCTGCTTGTCAGGGTTGGATTCCATGCGATTCGCCCAGTAGTCGTGCAATGCCACGTGCCAGCTGTTCACCCAATTCTTGCGCCGTCGTGGTGATACCAAGATCAGCGAGTCGCGTGATTTGTAATCCCGGATAGCCGCAGGGATCGATGGCATGGTAGGGCGTGAGATCGTTCGTCACGTTAAGGGCAATGCCGTGGTAACAACGTCCGCTGCGAATACGTAAGCCCAGTGCAGCGATTTTCGCCTCTTCAACATAGACCCCTGGTGCGCCCGTTCGCCGTTTGCCATGCACGCCGTGCGCTGCCAATGCTTGGATAGCCGCTTGTTCCAAGAGGCGAACCATCTGCGTGACGGTGATGTGCCGGCGCGCCAGATCGATGAGGCAATAGACGATGACTTGTCCGGGGCCGTGATAAGTAATCTGTCCGCCGCGATCAACCTTTGTTACCGGTATTGAACCAAGCGTGATCGGACTTGGGCGCGGCAAATGTTCCGGCCGGCCGGCAAGCCCAACGGTGTAGATCGGTTCGTGTTCGACGATCCAAAGTTCGTCGGCAGAGGCGCTCGTCCGAGATTTAGTGAACGCGCGCATCGTCGCATAGCAGCCGGTGTAATCGATCCGCCCGACCACCTTGATGGTAGGCGCTTCGAGCGATCCGCTTTGCGCTGCATAAATGCGCCGAGTCTGGAGATCAGCGGCCGACACTCACAGCACCATGGTGACCATCGGGTGGTCGCAAAGTTCTTGATACAAGGCATCCAACTGTTCGCGCGATACCGCGTTGATCGTGAATGTCAGGCTGAGATACTGACCTTCGCGGCTAGGGCGCATTTCGATTGTTTCCGGCCGAAAATAGGGGGCATGTCGCATCACCACCGCGAGCATCGTTTGCGCGAATCGCTCATGACGCTTGCCGAGCACCTTAAGGGGAAACTCGGTCGGAAACGCCAGCAACGACCCGGTCGGTTCAGGCATGCACGGGAGCCGTCGATCGCACGGCCTTGGAGGCTTCAAAGTAGCCCAACATTTTTTTGTACAGCGGGCCGGGCTTGCCATTGCCGACGGATTTGCCGTCGAGTTCGGTGATGGCGAGCACTTCCTTGCTGGATGAGGACAACCACAGTTCATCGGCCGAGCGTACTTCCGATTCACTCACCGGGCGCACTTCGAGCGGCATGCCGTGGGCACGCGCCAGCTCGATGACCACGTCGTAGGTGATGCCTGGCAGGATCAAATGGCTCTTTGGCGGTGCGAGCAGCAGGTTGCCTTTCACCACGAAGATATTGGTTGACGATCCCTCGGTGAGAAAACCGTCGCGGAGCAAGATCGCCTCGGCGCATCCTGCCTCGACCGCGGCCTGCTTCAACAGGCAATTCGCCAGCAGCGCCGTCGATTTGATATTGCAGCGGATCCAACGATAGTCATTGAGGGTAATGGCGTCGACGCCGCGCTCTTTTTCTTCGCGGCTCGGTACCGATAGCGGCCCGGTCATGATGAATGTTGTGGGTTTGGCGTCTTTCGGAAAGGCGTGATTGCGCGGTGCGGCGCCGCGGGTCACCTGAATGTAGACCGATTGCTCGCTCCACTCATGTTGATCGATGAGATTGCCGATCAGCTTGGTCCAGGTTTCCGTCGCATAGGGATTCGCAAGGCGAATGCCATCCATGCTGGCCTGGAGGCGCGCCAAGTGCTCGGCCAAGCGGAAGGGTCGGCGACCATAGACGGGAATGACTTCGTACACGCCATCGCCGAAAATGAATCCGCGATCGAGCACCGAAACAGTCGCCCGCTCGATGGGGACCAGTTCGCCGTTGAGATAGACCGTTGTCATCAAGATTCTCCTGTCTTTACTTCATCCAAAGTTTGACGGCATCCAACGAGCGCCCAAAGAAACCGGCCGGCGCGATCGACTCAAGTGCCACCGCCGGATATTCACCCAGCGAGCGACCTTTGTAACTGACTTTGACAACGCCCATGCGCTGTCCCTTGGTGATGGGCGCATAGATGGGCTGCTCGGTCGCAAGTTCCGCCTTGATCTTGTCGTTCGTACCCTTTGGGATCGCCACCAGAATGCTGGTGTCCATGCCGACCGATAATTCTTGGGTCATGCCTTTCCAGACGCGCACTTTGGCGATGGACGTGTCTTTCTCATGGACGCGAACGGTGTCGTAATGCTGAAAGCCGAAATTGAGCAGGGTTTGCGCCTCTTGCGCGCGCAGTGCGTCGGAAGGCGTGCCGATCACGACCGATAGCAGGCGCCGTTCGCCCCGTTTGGCCGATGCGATCAAACAGTACCCGGCCTTTTCGGTATGGCCGGTTTTCACGCCATCGACATTCGGGTCCAGCCACAGCAGGCGATTGCGATTGGCTTGCGTGATGTTGTTGTAGCGATACTCTTTGATCGAGTAGATAGAATAGAAATCGGGAAACTCCCGAATGATCGCCGCCGCGACTAGCGCCAAGTCAAAGGCCGTGCTGTAGTGTTTGCCGTCGGGCAGACCGCTGGCATTGACGAAATTCGAGTTTTTCATCCCGAGTCTCTTGCCGACCTCGTTCATATGTAGCGCGAACGCATCCTCCGATCCACTGGAGGCTTCGGCCAGGGCGACTGATGCGTCATTGCCCGATTGCACGATCATGCCGTGCAGCAGTTCTTCTGCGGTGACCGGCTTTTTCGGATCGACAAACATCTTGGAGCCGCCCGTTCGCCACGCTTTTTCGGAGATCGGGACGACCTGGCCACGGGAGAATTTGCCGTCTTTGATCGCGTTGAAAATGACATACGCGCTCATCAGTTTGGTGAGCGACGCCGGCTCGATGCGCTCGTCAGCGTTCGATGCCGCAATGATGTGATTGGCGGTGACGTCGAGCAATAGCCACGACCGCGCGGTGGTGGCCGGCAACATCGGAGTCTGGGCGATCGACGATACGGCGGCCAACGTAAGAACGAGGGATGCAACGGTGCGGATCATTTGGGAGTTAATAAATTGTTCGGAACTGGCGTTACGCAGGGCGTTCTGAGGAGCACTGCGCGATCGTGCAAGGGCGGACAGTTTATCGCACCCGGCTTCGCATCCATCGAATTTGATGTCGGGGCAGCGCGGAATGCGCGTTAGCGGAACTGGGCGGCGATCCGATCCGCGGCGAGCCGTGCTTCCTGCTGCGTCTTGTACGGACCGACCCAAAGGCGGTGCATGCCGTTACGCGGCACCACTTGCATCGACCTGATCACGCTCGATAGCTCAAGGGACATGCGTGCGCGCAGGACCTCGGCGTTCTCGGGGACCAAAAAAGCGCCGATCTGGACGAATACCCCTGCGTTCTCGACGAAGAGCGGAAAACCCTTTAAGTTTGGAACGGGGGCGACCGCGCGCTCCGGTCCACCCAACGGTGCGGGGGCGCCGGCGGGGTAGTCGGCCTCGTTCGGGACGATTACCTCCACTTCGATGGGTGCCACCCCTTGCTCCATGTAGCCGAGCTTCACTGCCGCCGCGTACGACAGGTCCATGATTCGATTGCGAAGAAAGGGTCCGCGATCGTTGACCCGCACGATGATCTGGCGGCCATTTTGCGTGTTGGTGACCTTCGCATAACTTGGTAGGGCCAAGGTCGGATGCGCCGCGGATAGGCCAAACATATCGTAGATCTCGCCGGTCGCCGTCTTGTTGCCATGGAATCGGCGGCCATACCAGCTGGCGAAGCCCTGCTGGCGAAGTGGTCTGACCGCCCGTTCCGGGACGAAGTCTTGACCGAGCGCGCTGTACGGATTGTTCGCAAACCGGTGCAGCGGCTCGCTGCGCGGCTCCGGATTCGGCAGGTGCTCCAGATTCGGTGAGGGCGCGTCGGCGGGTCCATCATCGAGATAGAAATGGCCCCGTGGCGTGGGCGTGGGCAGCGAGGCCGATATCGGCGGCGGCAGTGCCTGCGTGGTGACCGGCGCAGCGACCTGGGGCGGCGCCGGTTTCGATGCTTCCACTATGCTCATGCGTCGCGGTGCCGGCGCACCGCAGCCGGCTAGCATCGCCATCGTAGCGGCGGACACGGCGGCCAGCCGGGTAGCGCGGGTAAGGCTCATGTTCGGCTGAGCGCACGTCGGCGCGTCAAACTCATCAAAATGCCAATGCCGATGAATAAGGTTACGAGCGCAGTGCCGCCATAGCTTACGAACGGCAGTGGCACGCCAACGACCGGCAGGATCCCGCTCACCATGCCCATGTTCACAAAGGCGTAAGTGAAAAAGGATAGGACGAGCGAGCCCGCCAGGAGGCGCGAAAACGTGGTGGCGGCATTGGAGGCGATCACCATGCCGCGCGTGATCAGGCTGATGTAGAGAATGACGAGCACGACATTGCCGACCAGCCCGAACTCCTCGGAAACGACCGCAAAAATGAAATCGGTATGCCGCTCCGGAATGAATTCAAGATGCGTTTGTGTGCCATTCAGCCACCCCTTGCCGAGCACCCCGCCCGAGCCCACCGCGATGGTCGATTGAATCGTGTGGTACCCCGCGCCGAGCGGATCTTGCGTCGGATCGAGAAACATACTGATGCGCCGTCTTTGATAGTCGTGTAGCAGCGGCCATATGAAAGGGATGCTGGCCGCGCCGATTCCGCCCAGGGTGAGTATGACCCGCCATGACAATCCCGCCAGAAAAATCGCATAGAAGCCGGCCGCACTGACCAGCATTGCGGTGCCAAGATCGGGTTGCTTCATGATGAGGGCGACCGGAACGACCAACAGCAACGCCGCAACGATGAATTCCCGGGTTCGCGCAGTGCCCTCGGCGCGATTGAAAAACCAAGCCAGCGCCAGCGGTATCGCAATTTTCATGATCTCGGAGGGCTGAATGCGCGTGAAGCCGAGGTTGAGCCAGCGCCTTGCACCATTAACGATGTCGCCTGCGAACGCCACACCGATCAGGAGCACGAGGCCGATGACGTAGGCCGGCACGGCGAGCCGTTCCAGCAGCTTTTGCGGGACCTGCGCCGCTATCCACATCGCCACTAGCCCGGTACTGATATTGACCAATTGCGCGTTGAATCGCGCCGGGGTCTCTTTGGTCGCACTGTAAAGCGTAACGAGCCCGAGTCCGATTATCAGCGACACGAGCAACATCAACGACCCGTCGATATTGACGACGAGCCGTTGGCCGGCGACGCGAATCAGATTACGCATGGGCGTACAGTTCCGCGCGATAACGAGAGACGGTTGGCATGGTCAATCGCCATCGCCCGCGTCCGGATTCAGATCAGGCATGTTGGCCGGGACTTTCCCCAGCAAAAAATAGTCGACCACGGTGCGCGCGATAGGGGCGGCGGTTGAGCTGCCGTGTCCGCCGTTTTCAACCAGGATGGCCAGTGCAATACGCGGTTTATCCGCCGGGGCAAAGGCCACGAACAACGCATGATCGCGATGACGTTCGGCCACGCGCGCCTCGTCATACTTTTCGCCTTGTTTAATGGCGACGACCTGTGCCGTGCCGGTTTTGCCACCCCAGAGGTATCCCGCATTCAATCCCGCTGCCGCGGCGGTGCCGCCTGGCTTGGTGACGTCCACCATCGCTTTCTTGACCAGTTCGACCCATCTTGGATCCAGCGCGACCGTACGCTCCGGGGCGGGCTCGATCGCGCGCGAGGTTCCGGTGTTCGGATCCTGCACATGCCGGACCAAGTGTGGTTTGTAGACCACGCCGTTGTTGGCGAGGATGGCCGTGGCCTGGGCAAGTTGCAAGGGCGTTGCGAGGTTATAGCCTTGACCGATCGAGACGGAGATCGTATCGCCCGCGTACCACTTCTGATTGTACCGAGCCTGCTTCCAAGCCTGCGAGGGGAGCAGGCCCGGTTTCTCGCCGGGGACGTCGATGCCGGTCAGCTGACCAAAGCCGAAACGGCCGATGAAGTTGTGAATGCTATCGATGCCGAGGTCATTGCCAAGACCGTAGTAGTACGTATCGCAGGAGATGACGATCGAACGATGCAGGTTGACCGTGCCATGGCCACTTAATTTCCAGTCGCGCCACCGGTGATTGACTCCGGGCAGCCCAAATGAACCGGAATCGGCAATCGAAAATTCAGGCGTTCGTTTGCCAAGCTGAAGGCCCGCCACGGCCATGAACGGCTTGAACGTCGAACCGGGGGGATAGGTGCCCGCCAAGGCGCGATTGTTGAGGGGCCGATCGGGTGAATTGTTCAATGCCTCCCAGTTTTGCGGATCGATGCCATCGATGAACAAGTTTGGGTCAAAGCCAGGCTTCGATACGAAGGCCAGCACGCCACCGGTGTCCGGCTCGATGGCAACCAGCGCACCGCGGAAATCGCCAAACGCCCGCTCGGCAATTTCCTGCAACCGGATATCGAGCGTCAGAATCAAGTTGTTGCCCGCTACGGCAGGCGTCGACTCGAGCGTGCGTACGGCGCGCCCGCCGGCGTCGATTTCCACCTGTGCAGAACCCACCGTGCCACGCAACTCTGTCTCATACGCTGCCTCCAATCCGGTGCGTCCGATGTGATCGGCGCCCCGATACTCGGCAAGCTTGCTGCCTTCACCCAGTTTTTCAAGATCCTTGCCGCTGATGCGGCCGATGTAACCGATGACATGCGATGCCACCAGACCAAGCGGATATTCCCTGAACAGGCGCGCGCGAATATCGACGCCCGGAAAGCGAAACTTGTTGGCGGCGAAGCGCGCGACTTCCTCATCCGATAGTTTTGTGCGAATCGGTATCGAATCTGATCCGCGCGATTCATCGGACAGCCGTTTGAATCGACGCCGGTCACGCTGCTCGATATTGACGATGCTCGCCAACTCTGTGATGGTCGCGTCGACGTCTGGGACCAGCTTTGGCGTGATCTCCAAGGTGTAGGCAGCGAAATTGCGCGCGAGCACCACACCATTGCGATCCTGTACGAGGCCGCGCGACGGTTGCACCGGGACCACCGAGATCCGGTTGTCTTCCGCGCGGGTTTTGTAGTACGTATGCTGCACGATCTGCAGGTAACCGAAACGCGTCACCAACAAACCAAATGCAATCAAGACCACCACACCGGCGAACGCAATGCGTAGCTGGAAGTGTTGGAGCTCGCGTTCCTCGTTGTGGAGTTCACCAAGTGCCATGTAGATCCTTAAGGAAACGCTGAATAAGCTATCTCGCGAATTGAGCGTGCCCAAATTTTTCGGGGAGTTACGAGGGGCAATGAAGGGGTTGGGGCCCCTTCATCCCCAACCAGCCCCTTGTTCAATTGATCCTTAGATCGGTTCATTCTTCGACGCCGCGAGCCGCTGTGGTGCGAGCAAAACGAGCGTTGCAAGGGGCCACAGCGCCGCGGCAATCACGCTGCCCAGAAAGTAGCTCCAGCCGGGGAAGGCGCTGCCGGCGTACATCCTCACCATGACCATCAACAGTTGCGCGACCAGGAGGAGGAGGAGGACGTGCAGAGCTTGTGGCCATGGCCCGAACCAGAGCATGCGACGATGCAGCGCATACGCGGCGAACGCCAGAAACGCATAGGCGAGTGCATGCTGCCCAAAGAGCACCGCATTTGCCGCATCGACCAGGAGTCCGGCGAGGAACGCAGCGCCCATGCCGACTTGACGCGGTTGATGAATGGCCCAGAACACGATGACCAGCGCCACCAGATCCGGAACGCCGCGCAGGTCACGCCACGGCAACAGAATAAAGATCAAGGCAACGAACAGCGATATCACAACGTACCGCAGTTTCACCGGTGCTAACAGCTCTTGCTGTCGAGGGGTATCCAGTGGCATGGATGGGCGCTCTCTAACGGCCTTTGCTCCGACCGCCACGTGGCGGTCGCTTTGCAGTGGGCGCATCAGCGGGATAAGGCGGGCTCGCTTCGGTCTTCGACAGTATGAGTAACTCGCGATTTTGCCCCGGGCCACCGAGCGGTGCGCAGGTAATTCTCGCAAAGGCGGAGGTGGCGTCGTTGTCGATGCGAACGACCGATGCAACCGGCAGGCTCGGCGGATAAACACCGTCGAGCCCGGAGGTGACGAGCACATCACCCACTTGGATGTCCGCGTTGCCCGCGGTGAATCGCAACTCCATCGTCACGCCGTCGGAAGAACCGAATACAACACCCCGCAGGCCGCTGCGCACCACTTGCACCGGAATCGCATGGTCTTTGTCAATCACCAGCGTTACTTCCGAAACCAGCGAATGGACGCGGGTCACTTGTCCGATCAACCCGTTGACATCGATGACGGGTTGGCCGGCCTCGATGCCGTGCTGGGTGCCTTTATCGATGATTACCTTGCGACTGAAGGGATCGCGACCGAGATACATGATTTCGGCGAATTGGGCGGTTCGCCCCGAGCGCTCCCGTGAATCGAGCAGCTGGCGCAACTTTTCGTTTTCCGCCTGCAAGGCGCCAAGCGTGATGAGGTCCTTCGCGTCGCGCAGGCGCTCTTCGCGCAACTGCGTGGTTTCGCGCATCAGCTTGGCCTGCGCGACAAAATAATCGCTGGCGCTCTCAAACAGGGCAATCGGCGCCAGCGCCGCGCGTTGAATCGGATACACCGCCAGAGCAAATCCTTGGCGAATGACTTCTGCGTAACGGAAACGTGCGTCCAGGGTCATCAGCACAATCGCAGCCACGGTGAAGAACACCAACCGGACCACCGGCGTTGGTCCCCGATCGAACAGCGAAGGTGGCGTCGATTCCATCGTTAGCCGGGTGTTGGTACGACCGGTCCGCGCGGACTACGCCGGACCTGACGAGACAAGGGCGCCCAGTGTGGCGTTGGCCATCCCACCGGGAAATGCTTATTCGCTCGCGAGAATGCCAACCAACTTGTTCATCTCGTCAAGGGCCCGGCCGGAACCGCGCACGACGCATGTCAAGGGATCATCGGCAATCACAACCGGCAGACCGGTTTCTTCGGTAAGCAATCGATCGAGGTCACGTAGCAACGCGCCGCCGCCGGTGAGCACCATGCCGCGGTCGGCAATGTCGGCGCCCAGTTCGGGCGGCGTTTGCTCCAGGGCGATCTTGACCGCGGAAATGATTTGGTTGAGCGGCTCGGTGAGGGCTTCCAGCACTTCATTGGAGGAGATCGTAAATGCGCGCGGAATCCCTTCGGCGAGATTGCGCCCTTTGACTTCGATGTCCCGCACTTCGGAGCCGGGAAAGGCTGACCCGATCTGTTTCTTGATGTGTTCGGCGGTCGCTTCACCGATCAGCATGCCGTAATTGCGGCGGATGTAGTTGACGATCGCCTCGTCGAATTTATCGCCGCCGACGCGGACCGAGCCGGCGTACACCATGCCCCCAAGCGAAATCACACCGACTTCTGTCGTACCGCCACCGATGTCGACCACCATCGATCCGGTTGCTTCAGCGACCGGCAGTTCCGCCCCGATTGCGGCGGCCATCGGTTCCTCGATCAAATAGACCTGCGAGGCACCGGCCCGCTCGGCGGATTCCCGGATCGCGCGCCGCTCGACTTGTGTGGAGCCCGAGGGCACGCAAATGATGATGCGTGGGCTTGGGCTCAAGAGCCGCGACACATGCACCTTCTTGATGAACTGCTTCAGCATCTGCTCGGTCATCGTGAAGTCGGCGATGACGCCGTCTTTCATTGGGCGAATGACCTGGATGTTGCGCGGCGCTTTGCCAAGCATCATTTTGGCTTCCTTGCCCACCGCCGCAATGGTTCGGCGGCCGTTGGGACCGCCTTCGCCGCGGATCGCCACAACGGACGGCTCGTCGAGCACGATGCCCTTGCCGCGCACATAGATCAACGTGTTTGCTGTGCCGAGATCGATCGCTAGATCATCGGAAAAGTACGCTCGCAGGAATCCAAGCATGTCTGACTATAGTCCCAGTGGTTCAGTTGGAGGGGTTCGTGGTTGATTGCCGAATACGTCAGTGCAAATCCATCTCGCTTTATCGGGCGACTGTGCGTGTGCATCCGTTAATCTGCGCAAATCAATGTCGGAGGCGGTCCAGAGCGGCAAACGTGCTGCAGGCGCCGACTTCAGATCCCCTATAATACTTCGAACATCTACCGAATTCGAGTGTAATTGCACGCTCTTCTGCTGGTTGTGTGTTGCTTCACGCATTCGCGTCAGTTAGCGAGGGTCTTCTGGACCACTGCGTGCGGCGCTTCGGTTGATTCGGTTCCCCCCCGCTTCCCTGTTGGTCTGATGATGCCACTCGATCTCGAGGTTGTACGTCGTATCGCAATGCTTGCTCGCATCGAAATCTCGGATGCGGAGGCGATTGCCACGCGCGATCAGCTGAATGGCATCTTGAATATGATTGAATCGATGCGCGCCCTCAACACCGAGGGCATCGAGCCGATGGCGCATGCACAGGATGTGGTGCTGCGCCTGCGTGACGACCGCGTCAGCGAGACCGATCAACACGAGGTCTTTCAGTCGATCGCCCCACAAGTCGAAGGGAGTCTCTATCTCGTTCCCAAAGTGATCGAATGAAGGACGACTACTTGACCGGTGCCACATTAACCGAGCTGTCTAGCGCGTTGGCGGCAAAGAAGATCTCTAGCGTCGAGTTGATCAAGGCCTACCTTAACCGGATTGCCGCGGTCAACCAGACCCTCAACGCGTTCATCACGGTTGATCCCGCGCAGAGCTTGGCGCAGGCGCGCGCGGCCGATGCACGCATAGCGCGCGGTGAGCTCGGACCGCTTACCGGTATCCCCATCGCCCACAAAGATATCTTCGTCGCCCGCGGTTGGCCATCGACCTGCGGCTCGCAAATGCTCGCCAATTTTGTCGGGCCCTATGATGCCCATGTCATCGACCGCTTCAATGCCGCCGGTGCGGTGAATCTCGGCAAGACCAACATGGATGAGTTCGCCATGGGGTCCACCAGCGAATCATCATGGTACGGTCCGGTCCGGAACCCATGGCATACCGATCATGTAGCGGGTGGCTCGTCGGGAGGATCGGCCGTTGCCGTTGCGGCATCGTTGGCGCCGGCCGCGACCGGGTCGGACACTGGTGGCTCGGTGCGCCAGCCGGCCGCGCTGACCGGAACCTGTGGCCTGAAACCGACCTACGGTGTCGTCTCGCGCTACGGCATGGTCGCCTACGCGTCGAGCCTCGATCAAGGTGGGCCTTTTGCGTGCTCCGCCGCCGACCTTGCGGTCATGATGAACGTGATGGCGGGCTTTGATGCGCGGGATTCAACCAGCCTTGATCGGCCGCCGGAGGACTACAGTCGGTCGCTTGGTGCGCCGGTGGCGACCGCCACTGCCAAGCAGCCGCTTGCAGGGCTCCGTATCGGCATTGCGCGCGAACATTTTGGACCGGGACTGGACGCCGATGTGGAGGCAGCCATTCGCGCCGCGCTCGATGCGCTGACTGCTCTTGGTGCCCGCTTGGTGGATATTTCGCTGCCCACCTCGCCCATGTCGGTGCCCGCCTACTACGTCATCGCGCCGGCCGAGGCGTCCTCGAACCTTTCGCGATTCGATGGCGTGCGCTACGGCTATCGGGCCCCCGAATACACCGACCTGCGCGACATGTATTGCAAAACGCGCGCGCAAGGATTCGGGCCGGAGGTGAAGCGGCGCATCCTGATCGGCACCTATGTGCTCTCGCATGGCTACTACGATGCGTACTACCTGAAGGCACAGAAAGTAAGGCGTCTCATTGCCGACGACTTCACGCAGGCCTTCAAGGCATGCGATGTGATTGCGAGTCCGGCTGCGCCGACCGTCGCTTGCCGGTTAGGCGCCATGACCGCCGATCCGGTGCAGATGTATTTGAACGATATCTACACCGTACCCGCCAATCTCGCGGGGCTGCCTGCCATGTCGATACCCTGTGGATTTGGCAATCGGGGCTTGCCGGTCGGTTTGCACGTCGTCGGCAACTACTTCAGTGAAGCGCAGATGCTGGGCGTCGCCCATCAGTTTCAAGGCGTCACCGATTGGCACCGGAAGAAGCCCGAGGAGGTCGCGTGATGGAATGGGAAACCGTGATTGGTCTGGAGACCCACACGCAGCTTTCGACGCAATCGAAGATTTTTTCGGGCGCGTCAACGCATTTCGGCCAACCGCCCAATACACAGGCCAGCGCGGTCGATGTCGCGTTGCCGGGCGTATTGCCGGTAGCGAATCGGGGTGCGGTCGAGCGCGCTATCCGCCTTGGCCTGGCGGTTGGCGGAACGATCAATCGCCGCTCCATCTTTGCGCGGAAGAATTATTTTTACCCGGATCTGCCGAAGGGCTATCAGATCAGCCAACATGAGATCCCAATCGTGTCGGGCGGAACGCTGCACATTACCACGACGGCCGGCGAGAAGATTGTTCGATTGACCCGCGCCCATCTCGAAGAAGATGCCGGCAAGTCGCTCCATGAAGATTTTCATGGCATGAGCGGGATCGATTTGAATCGCGCCGGCACGCCGCTCTTGGAGATCGTCTCCGAACCGGATATGCGCTCGGCCGAGGAAGCCGTTGCCTATGCGAAGGCACTGCATGCGCTGGTCCGCTGGATTGACATCTGCGATGGAAATTTGCAGGAAGGTTCGTTTCGTTGCGACGCCAATGTTTCGGTGCGGCCTATGGGCAGTGCAACGCTTGGTACGCGCTGTGAAATAAAAAATCTGAATTCCTTTCGCTTTCTCGAACGCGCGATCGACTATGAAGTGCGCAGGCAGATTGCGTTGATCGAAGACGGTGGGCGAGTCGTGCAGGAAACGCGCCTTTACGACGCCGATCGCGACGAGACACGGTCGATGCGTTCCAAGGAAGACGCGCACGACTATCGCTACTTTCCCGATCCGGATCTACCGCCGCTTTGCGTGGACGACGCCTGGATCAACGCGGTGCAGACGGCAATGCCCGAACTGCCGGAGGCAAAGCGAGCGCGCTATGAGGGCAGCCTCGGGCTGTCGTCCTATGACGCGGCCACGCTCACGCAATCACGTGACATGGCGCTCTATTTTGAAGCGCTTATCGAACGGTTGGCGGTCGCACGAACCGCCCATCTCGCTCGCGCCAAACTCGCCGCAAACTGGGTAACCGGCGAATTGGCGGGTGCCCTGAACAAGGCGGATGTCGATATTCAGCATTCACCGGTGGGAAGCGACGCGCTGGCGGGATTGCTTGAGCGAATTGAGGACGGCACGATCTCCACCAAGGCCGCCAAAGACCTCTTCGATGCGATGTGGAATGGCGAGGCAACGGGTCCGGATGCTGCCGATCAGCTGATTGAGAAAAAAAGTCTGCGGCAGATATCCGATGCCGGCGCATTGGAGGCGATCGTCGATCATGTTTTGGCGAGCAATGCCCCGCAGGCAGCCGAATTCAAGGCCGGCAAAGAGAAGGCGCTCAACTACCTCGTCGGCCAAGCCATGAAAGCAAGTAAAGGGAAGGGCAACCCTGCGGCGATCGCCGAGATTCTCAAGCGCAAGGTGATGGGTCAAGCGCCTCCTTAAAGCGCGGTGGGTTGAACGGCCAGGAGGTGCGGGTCGTACGCGCCGTCATCGACAGACGGCCCGCCGACCAGCAGATCTATTTTGTCGCGGCGCTGGCTGAGGTGGGTGCTGGCGATCGGCGGCTTGCGCGCGTCGCCGCCGCTTCCTTGCTCCCTAGGATATATCGTCGACGGTCTTCATCGAAGCGGACATTGATCGCTTTTTCCTGGGCGCGTTTGGCGTCCAACAGTTGCTGCAACGCCATCTGCTCGGTTTCAAGATTTCTTCTCGCAACATGCAACTTTGCCGGCAACGCTTTCCCGGCGTGTGTTTCGAGTTCTTGCTTGAGCTCATCGAAGCGCTTGGCATTGTTGGCAAGGGAGCCCACGGTCTGCGCGATGACTTCCAACACGGGATTCAATGCCCCGGCGCGGGCGGACTCCAAATCCTGCTCGCTCGAATAGGCCGACACAATGGTCTGGTTTTTTCTATGTTCGACGCGTTGAATGGCGTCATCCTCGACCTTTTTCTTGCGCGCTTCGACCTCTGCCGTGCGTTGCTCGGCGGAGGGCGTAGCGCCAATCTTCTTGACGAGGACCCCTTGGCTGGAAAGCTTATCAACCGCACGGCCGGCTTGTTCCGCCGGCGGGCGCTCGGTGTAGTGCACCTTGCCGTTTTGGTCCACGTAGCGGTACACCTGGGCGTTGGCTGGCGAGACGGTGAGCATCACCGTGATGCTGATAAGCGCGGCCGGTGCGGAAATCGAATGGAGGATGCGCATGGTGATTCCTGTCTGATGGCGGTACGGTCGAACGAATTCGCTTCATCTTTATCGGACCGATCCCTCCGATCTGTAGGCTGGCCGGGTGCGTCTCTCGGGCCGCCGATCGAATCGATCTGCTATGCGTAGAATCCACGCGAGCGTGCGCCCGAGTACTCCCACCAAGAATGAGAATCGAACCAGTCCATGAGAATCATCAGCGTCAATGTAAATGGCGTCCGGTCAGCCGCCAGCAAGGGCCTCTTGCCCTGGTTGGCGCGTCATAAAGCCGATGTCGTTTGCTTCCAGGAAATCAAAGCGCAGGAGGCCGATCTGCCGGCGGAGATTCTCCGGCCGGCGAAGGTCAATGCTTTCTTCAATCCGGCGGCGAAGAAAGGGTATGCCGGCGTCGGGGTCTATTGCCGCAAGGCGCCAGACCGCGTCATATCGGGCATTGGCAGCAAGGAGTTCGATCCGGAGGGACGTTATCTACAAGTTGATTTCGGCAACTTATCGATCGTTTCGGTGTACGTGCCATCGGGATCGAGCTCGGAAGAGCGCCAGCAGGCGAAATTTCGATTTCTCGCCGAATTTCTTCCCGTGTTGCAGCGACTCATAGCGTCCGGCCGCGAACTCATTCTTTGCGGCGATTGGAACATCGCGCACCAGGAGATTGATCTCAAGAATTGGCGCTCTAATCAGAAGAATTCGGGTTTTCTCCCGGAGGAGCGCGCATGGCTTACCAAGTTGTTCGACGAAGTCGGCTGGGTCGACGTATTTCGCGAAATCGATCAACGGGCCGAGCAATACACCTGGTGGTCCAATCGCGGCCAAGCATGGGACAAAAACGTTGGCTGGCGTCTTGACTATCACATTGCGACGCCAGCGGTAGCTGCCGCCGCGCGCAAGGTCGCCATCTATACGGCTGCGCGATTTAGTGACCACGCCCCGCTCACGATCGACTATGACTGGGACTTCTAAAGGGTTACTTACGCGTTGGCGCATCCGCATACGAGGCCGCTACCATGGCCTCATCGATGATCGCCACCGCGCGCGTCCATCCTGCCGATGCGCCGCGGATCTTGTGCGGAAAGCAGGACACCATGAAGCCCTCGCCCGGTAGCGCTTCGAGATTGTGCAGTTTCTCGATGTGACAGTAACCGATATGGCGCCCTGCTTTGTGGCCTTCCCAAATGAGTGAAACGTCTTTGGTGGCTTGATATTTCTCGGCGGTGAAGACGAATGGCGCATCCCAACTCCAACCATCGGTGCCGGTGAGCCGCACGCCGCGCTCAAGGAGGTACATCGTCGCCTCGTAGCCCATGCCGCACCCGGCCGTGACATAGTCATTATTACCGTAACGCGATCCGGCGCGGGTATTGACCACGACGATTTCCAGCGGCGAGAGGGTATGGCCAATGCGCTTCAACTTGGTTTCGACATCGCGCGCGGTCACCACGTAACCATCGGCAAAATGCCGGAAGTCGAGCTTCACGCCCGGTTGAAAACACCATTCGAGCGGGACTTCGTCGATGGCGATGGCCCGCTCGCCATGATTCATCGTCGAATGAAAGTGATACGGCGCATCGAGGTGCGTACCGTTATGCGTGATGAGTTCGACCTTCTCGACCGCCCAGCCCTCGCCATCCGGCAGATCGCTTTTCATGAGGCCGGGGAAAACGCCAGCATCTGCTCCACCGAGCTTTGATGGTTCAGGTATTCGATCTTCGGACCGAATGGCTTCGGATCGGAGATGACATCGTTTTCGAGATAGATCGACAAATCGATAAAGCGGCGCGCCATGCTGAAACTCCGGGATGGAAAACGGCGATCCTACCGAATCGCTCCGGTATCGTCGCCCCACCATCAAGAAGTGTCGACGGTTCTCGGCTTGGGCGCGTCGACTTCCCGCAACATGCGGCTCACCCACGGCAACAGGAAGTACGCCGGAAAGGACAGAAAAAACGTCAGCAGGAAGTACGGTGCATAGCCCATCTCGGTAACGCCGAAGCCGCTTGCCCAGCCGGCGAGCGAGCGGGATAACGCGAACAGCGACGACAGCAGCGCATATTCGGCAGCAGCGCGGCGCTTATCGACGATCGACATGAGGAACGCGAGAAAGGCGCCGGTGCCCAATCCGCTGGTGAACGATTCGCCGGCGCTCGCCGCGTAGAGGATCGAGCGGTGCACCGGCTCCAGCGCGGCGCCTTCCGGAATCCAGGTTGCCGCGGCGACGTAGCCCAAGTTGGAAGCGGCCTGCCACAGGCCAAGCACCCACAGCGCGCGAAAGACGCCGCGACGATCGACATACCAGCCGCCCACCAAACCGCCCAGAATCGACAGTCCCAGACCGATGTTGACGGAAACGAGGCCGATCTCGGTGGCGGTGAAGCCACGATCGACCCAAAAGGGTTTCACCATGAAACCCATCGACGAGTCGCCCAGCTTGAAAATCAGGATGAATAGCGCGACCGGCAACATCGTTGGCCGCTTGAGCAATTCAAACAATGCGCCGAACATGGGTCCTGCTGCGATCGGCGTGGACCGCTCGGCCGCAGAGAAACGCATGCGCTCGGCAATCCACGCAATGGCGATAATGACCGCGGCAATCGACCACGCAATGGTCCAGAGCGCTTCAATCGCCCGCAGCGCCTTCACCGAGCGGTAGACGAGCCACAGCACGAACAGCGCGAGGCCCAATACCGCTGCCAACGACGCCGGGCGCGTCAGGACGATCCGCAACTCTGCGCCTAGCGAACTCGTCGATTCGGCAATTGGGCGCGGTCCTTCCTTGGGTGCGGCCAGCATGGCAATGGCGAGGAGCCCAAGCATCGCCGCGGCAATCGTGAAGGCGCCGCTCCAGGTCGCATAGTCGGCGAGAATGAGGATGCTTCCGGCGGCGAGAATGCCAACGCGTCCAAAGCCGATCCGAATGCCGTTAGCGAGGCCAAGCTCGCCTTTGCCGAGGAGCTCGATCGTGTAGCCGTCGATCGCGATGTCATTGGTCGCAGATAACAACGTGAAGGCGGCGATCGCGAACCACACCGCGGGCCCTAGGCCTGCATGGGCCGCGATGACCAACATGACTGCGCCCATCGCCAGATCAACGGTCGCCATCCAAAGTCTATGATGACGGTAGTGATCAACCGCTGGGGCCCAGAGGAATTTGAGTGTCCAGGCGAGCCCGAGCAGGCTGAGCGCGCCGATGTCGCGCAGGTCGACGCCCTGCTGCCGGAACCAGACCGGCAAGACGTCAAAGAAGATCCCGAACGGCAATCCCTGGGCAAAGTAGAGCACGCCTACCCAGAATAATTTCGAGCGCAGAACGGACGGGGCGTGGCTGCTCACAGTAACTTAATCAGTGTTTCCCTAAGCGCTTGCTTTCGCGAAGCGAAACACGGCGAGACTCCCGCGCAGATTCGGCAGGGTGCCAATGCGCTGTCCGCCGTGCATGACGATGCGCTCCAGAATGCGAATGCGATGGGATGCACAGAACGTTTCGAAATCTTCGATCGTGCAGAGATGAATGTTGGGCGTGTCGAACCATTGATAAGGCAGGCTATTGGAAATCGGCATGCGCCCAAGCACTATTTGCAGCCGGTGTGACCAGAATCCCATATTTGGAAACGTGACGATCGCCTCCCGCCCGACCCGCAGCATCTCCTGCAGGATCTGTTCGGTTTGGCGTACCGTCTGCAGAGTCTGCGAGAGAATCACATAGTCGAACGAATCGGCATCAAACCCAGACAGTCCCGACTCGAGGTTGCTCTGGATCACATTCACGCCGTTGCGAACGCAGGCAATCACATGCTCATCGGCGATTTCGATGCCATAGCCGCGTACCGCTCGCGATTCACTCAAATGCCGGAGCAGCAGTCCGTCGCCACAACCAAGATCGAGCACCGATGCCGACGGCTTGATCCAGCCGGCCACCGCATCGAGATCCTCGCGGCCGGTCAGTGTGTACCGCGCCTCGGCGCCATTCATGCGGCGGCCTTCCGCGCATCAGCGGCCGCTTTGAGCGGAATAACATTGTTTCCGAGCGCCCCGGCGCGCGTGATCGCATTAGAGATATTGTCAAAATACGCGCCCACCAGCTTGTGATAGCGCGCATCATCCAGCAAGAATGCGTCATGCCCATGCGGCGCGTTGATCTCGGCATAGGAAACATCGAGCCGATTGTCGAGCAGCGCCTTCACGATTTCACGCGAGCGGGTCGGTGCGAAACGCCAATCCGACGTGAATGATGCGACGAGAAAGCGCGCCTTGGCCCGCGCCAGAGCCGCCTTGAGATCGCCGCCGAAATCGAGCGCCGGATCGAAGTAGTCGAGCGTGCGCGTAATCAGCAGATAGGTATTGGCGTCGAAATATTCGGCGAATTTGTCGCCCTGGTATCGCAAGTACGATTCCACCTCGAAGTCGACATCGAAGTGATAGCCGATGCGTGCACCGCGCAGCGAGCGCCCGAACTTCTCCATCATCGCGTCATCGGACAAATAGGTGATGTGCCCGATCATCCGCGCCAGACGCAGCCCGCGGACCGGTTTCACGCCGTGCTCGTAAAAGTCGCCGCCGTGAAAATCCGGGTCGGTGGTAATGGCCTGGCGCGCGACTTCATTGAACGCAATGTTTTGCGCCGACAGCGTGGGCGCTGCAGCGATGACAATGGCGTTCGCGACACTTTCGGGATACGCCAAGGTCCATTGCAGCGCCTGCATCGCGCCGAGGCTGCCGCCCATTACCGCGGCCAGTCGCGAGATGTTGAGGCGCTCGATCAGGCGCGCCTGCGCTTGCACCCAATCTTCGACCGTCACGACCGGGAAGCGTGATCCGTATGGCTTGCCGGTCCGGGCGTCGATGCTCGCGGGTCCAGTTGAACCAAAACAGCCGCCGATGTTGTTGACGCCGATGACGAAGAAACGATCGGTGTCGAGCGCCTTGCCCGGGCCGATCATGTTGTCCCACCATCCGATGTTGCGGGGATCGTCGGCGTAATAGCCCGCGACATGATGCGAGGCATTGAGCGCATGGCACACGAGCACGGCATTCGAACGATCCGCGTTCAGCGTTCCATAGGTCTCGTACATCAGTTCATAGCGATCGATGGAACCGCCGCCGCGAAATTGGAGGGGTGTATCGAAGCTCATGGTGCGCGGCGTCACCGCACCGACCGAATGTCCCGTCGCCATAATACTCCTGCCTTCGTCCAAACAAAAAAGCCCGCTCGCGCGAGTGCCGAAACGGGCTTCTGAGTTCTGGTCGTACTGCCGCAATCTGCGGCGAGTAGCGAAGAGCCTCGCTTTAGCTGGATTTCGAAGCCATCGATTCAGTGGGCCAGACCTTGAATCGTGGGAGCCTCGGCGCTCGCAAGCTGACTATCAAATCAGCGCGCAACGAGTATAGCAGGGCGTCCGCTGCGGGCAAGGCCGCCCGGGAAGGCGCGCGGCACGGCCCCGTGTTCAGTCATTCGCTACGCATTGATCCGCGCGAGGAGCATGTGCGTTTTGGCTGCTTCTGTGTTGCGAAGGATGCGCTGCGCGATCGGCGTTACGTCGGGCAGGCTGGTTCGCAACACCTGTTGTTTGATCGCCAGCACTTGCGAAGAATGCATCGAAAACTGGCGCAGGCCAAATCCAAGGAGAAGCCGCGTCATCTCACGCTCGCCCGCCATTTCACCGCACACGGCAATCGACTTGCCCGCCTTGTTGCAGGTCCGAATGGTGTGCGCGATCAGTTGCAGAACGGCCGGGTGCAGCGGATCGTACAGATGCGCCACGGTGTCGTCGGTGCGATCGATGGCGAGCGTGTATTGAATCAAATCATTGGTGCCGATCGACAGAAAGTCCAGCCGTTCGAGAAAAATGGCCAGCGTCAGCGCAGCGGCCGGCACTTCGATCATGCCGCCCACTTTCACATTGGGGTCGAACGGAATCCCGTTGCGGCTCAAGGTTTCTTTTGCCTGCGCGAGGTACACGAACGTCACCTCGACCTCGTGCGCATGCGCAAGCATCGGCAAGAGGATCTGGACGCGTCCATAGTGGGATGCGCGCAGGATCGCCCGGAGCTGAGTGAGAAACAGATGCGGCTCGGCGAGGCAAAGGCGGATGGCGCGCAGGCCCATCGCCGGATTGGGCCCGCCGGGTCCGGCCCCGGCAAGCGCCTTGTCCGCACCCAGATCGAGCGTGCGAATCGTGACGGGCTTGCCCTGCATTGATTCGGCCACGCGGCGATAGGCCTCGAATTGCTCGTCTTCGCTTGGCAGATCGGCGCGATTGAGAAACAGGAATTCGCTGCGAAATAAGCCGACGCCCGCGGCGCCGCTATCGAGAACGCCCTCGATGTCGGAGGGCAGCTCGATATTGGCGTGCAGTTCAATGGTCGTGCCATCCAACGTCGTGGCAGGTGTCGTCTTGAGGCGTCTTAACTTTTGTTGTTCGAGATCGCGCTCGCGCTTCTTGAGCTGGTATTCGGCAAGGACATGCCGATCCGGATTGACGATCACCACGCCCTGCCCGCCATCGACGATCAGGACTTCGTTCTCGCGGATCATGCCCCGCGCGTGGTGCAGTCCCACCACGGCAGGCAGTCCGAGGCTCCGCGCAACAATCGCGGTATGCGATGTCACGCCGCCCACATCGGTTACGAACCCCGCGAACTTGTGCTGCTTGAAGAGAATCATGTCCGCGGGTGACAGATCGTGGGCGACCACGACGATATCTTCTTCATGGCTGGGACCCGACGGCGTATGGGCCGAACCAAGCAGCGCCTTCAACACCCGCTCAACGGCTTGCTGCACGTCCGCCTTGCGTTCGCGCAAGTACGGATCATCAAAGCTTTCGAACTGTTTAACCAACGAGTCCATCTGCTGGACCAGGGCCCACTCCGCATTGCAGCGGGTGGACTGGATAATCTCGCGGGGGGCTTGCGACAGCGCCACATCGGTAAGCAGCATGCGGTGCAGATTGACGAACGTATTCAGCTCGCCCGCCAAGGCGCCCGCTTCAAGTTCGGCCAGTTCGGCATGCACCTTTCCCATGGCGGTGTCGAGTCGTTCGAGTTCCGCCGCGACATCTGCGGCCGCGATTTCATACTGTGGGACTTCCAGGCGCGCGGTGGTGATGAGATGCGCATGGCCGATGGCGATGCCCGATGACACGCTCGCACCAAGCAGCGTGAAACTGGCCCCGCTTGCCTCGGTCATCGCGATGATCGGCGCGTTCATTCGCCTTCGCCGAATTTGTCGTTGATCAGCTTTTCCAGCGCGGCAAGGGCCGGTTCGGCGTCATCCCCATCGGTTTCAATGAGCACACGACTCCCTTTGGCTGCCGCCAACATCATGACGCCCATGATGCTTTTCGCATTCACCCGCCGGCCGTTGCGCGACATCCATACCTCCGCGCGGAAAGCGGAGGCGGTCTGAGTGAGCTTGGCCGAGGCGCGGGCATGGAGCCCCAGCTTGTTGATGATTTCAATTTCCGCTTGGGGCATGGGTCCCTGCAGTCGAGTGGATGTGGACGATGCCATCCTGACCGCCTGCTGCCGCTTTGGCAACGACGGTGGCAAGCGAGTTGTTGCGGTAGGTGAGGGCGCGCATCACCATCGGCAGGCTGGCACCGCTTAGGCCTTCGACGTGCCCGCGCATCAACGCACGGGTTGCCACATTCGAGGGCGTTCCCCCCAGCATGTCAGTAAGAATCAGCACGCCCGCGCCGCTGTCGACGGCCGCGATACGTCTACGGATATTCTTCAATAGCACTTCAGGATCGACATCGGCGGCCACCGCAATGCTCGCAACGCCTGCGGGGACCGCCCCCAGCATATGGGCGGCGCAGCGGATCAGGGTCTTGCCGAGTTCATCATGCGCGACGATCAAAAGACCGACCGCCTGAGCGCTCGGTGCAGCCGTTTTCGAGCGCCGCCTTGCCGTCGCGGTCGCTTTGGCGGGTCTAGCGTCCATCGGCGCGAACCGCGCGCTCCAAGGCATCGATCAACATGCCGGCAACGTTAAACCCAGTCTGGTCCATGATTTCGCGAAAGCAGGTCGGGCTGGTGACATTGACTTCGGTGAGGTGATCACCGATGACATCCAGGCCGACCAACAAGAGTCCGCGGTTGGCAAGTTCCGGACCGATGGCGGCAGCGATCTCTTTGTCGCGTTCGGATAGCGGACGCGCCACGCCCCGCCCACCGGTGGCGAGATTGCCGCGGAATTCCCCCGCCTTCGGAATACGCGCGAGACTGTAAGGAACTGGTTTGCCGCCGATGACGAGGATGCGTTTGTCGCCCTCGCTAATGGCCGGAATATATTGCTGACCCATCACCATGCGTTGGCCAAATTCGGTGACGGTCTCAAGAATGATGTTGCGATTCGGATCATCGGCCATGACGCGAAAAATCCCCGCGCCACCCATGCCATCGAGCGGCTTCACGACGGTTTCGCGATGCTGGTCGATGAATGCGTTCAACTCGTCCACGAGCCGCGTGACGATGGTGGGCACGCAAAACTGACTGAACTGCATGATCGACAGCTTTTCGCTGTGATCGCGCATTGCTCGTGGATCGTTGAAGACCCGTGCGCCCTGTCGCTTGGCATGCTCCAGCATCCAGGTGCTGGTGACGTACTCGATGTCGAAGGGCGGGTCCTTGCGCATCAGCACGCAGTCGAGTTCCGCGAGCGGGCGGGTCACCACATCACCAACGGTGTACCAGTCATCGGTCGATCCGGTGAGGGTGAGCGCCTGCATCGCACCCAGGACCCGGCCATTTTTCCAGAGCAGGCCCTCTTGCATCATGACCCACAGCGCATGGCCGCGCGCCGCCGCCTCGACCATCATCGTATAGGTCGAATCCTTGTAGATCTTGAGGGAATCGAGGGGATCGAGAACGATGCCGATGCGCATCGGTAGGGCTTACGTCGCTGGTGCGGTTTGTTCGAGCTCGAGCGCTGCTGCCACGAGCGCCAAACGCGCGATGATGCCGTAAGCGTAGAAGCGATTTGCCTCGGCATCGGGCTTGGCGCTGAAGTCAGGCTGAATGCAACAATCGTTGAACGCGATCGGCACGAAATGCATGCCCGGTGCGTTCAGGTTTTCATCGATGCCGCGGCCGGTATGCACCCGGTAGAACCCGCCCACCACATGCCGGTCGATCATATAGACCACCGGTTCGCCCACCGCACCATCGATACGTTCGTGGGTGTGAACGCCTTCCTGAATGATCACGTCGTGGACTTCCAGCCCCTCTTTCACGACGGCCATTTTATTGCGCTGTTTGCGATTGAGGCCGACCACATCATCGACGCTTTTGGCCATCATGATGCCCATGCCGTAGGTGCCGACATCCGCTTTCACGACGACAAAGGGGTCGTCCTTGATGCCGTATTCGAGATACTTCGCGCGGATCTGATCGAGCATTTCGCCGACGTTGGCAGCCAGGCACTCTTCGCCGGCCCGTTCATGGAAACTCACTTGTCCGCAATGGGCATGGTAAGGATTGACGAGCCACGGATCGATCGCCAGCAGCTTTGCAAACTCGGCCGCGACCTGATCGTAGGCGGTGAAGTGATTGCTTTTGCGACGCACCGTCCAGCCGGCGTGCAGCGGCGGCACCACGATCGAATCGTCCAGTCCACGCAGGATCTCGGGAATCCCAGCCGACATATCGTTGTTGACGACCACCAGGCAAGGCTCGAAGTCTTTCACGCCAATCCGTTGGCCGGAGCGCACCAGGGGTTCAAGGACGAGCGGCGGATGGCCCGGAACTTCCACCTTGGTGGGTTCGGTAATGGTGGGCAGTAGACTGCCGATGCGAACATTGAGACCCGCCTGCCGGAAAATCGTGACCAACCGCGCGATGTTCTGCATATAGAACGGGTTGCGCGTGTGGTTCTCGGGAATGAGCAACAGGTTGCTCGCGTTCGGGCAGGTGCGATCGATGGTCGAGCTCACCGCCTGCACACACAATCCCTGAAACGCCGGATTCAGATTGTTGAAGCCGCCGGGAAAGAGGTTCGTGTCGACCGGCGCAACCTTGAAGCCGCTATTACGCAGGTCGACCGACGCGTAGAACGGCGGCGTATGTTTCTGCCATTGCCCGCGAAACCAATGCTCGATCTCCGTACTCTTTACGAGAACACGGCTCTCAAGCTCTTGTAGCAGCCCGGCGTGGGTGGCGGTGAGATGGGGAATCATCAGTCCAATGGGGGGCCGTAAGACGCGGTAGCAAAGACAACAAATCCAAGCATCGCGGCGTCACCGTGTTGCCTAGCGGCGATTCTAACGCAAGGTGCTGCGAGCGGGGATGCGGTGATCCGGTCGCGATTAGGGGTGGCCGCTCCGGCCGGCTCTTAGGGACCAATGCCTACTGTTTTTTCGCCTCGGCCGCCGGCTCTTTCCAGCCGGCGCCCGCCTGGTTACCCATATACACCACTGCGCGCGCCACCTCGAGATCCGATAGATCGGTATTGCCGCCCTTTGCGGGCATACCGCGGCTAGTACCTTTTATGGTGTTGGCCAGCGCGGCCGCAAAGCCTTCCTTGATGCGTGGACCCCACGTGGCCTTGTCACCCAACTTTGGGGCATTGGCAACACCCGCCGCATGGCACACCATGCACGTCGCTTTGTACACCGCTTCGCCGGCTAACTGCTCGCGGGGCTTCGAAGCATCGACCACCGCAACACTCGCGACCGGCTTGATCCGCTCGGCGACCAATTTCGAATCGAGCGCGGGGTTCGATGTTTGATTGATTTCGAGCCCGCCGGTGACCAGCTTCGCGATCATGATGATCACGATGACCGGCACGACGAATGAGAGGAGGACGACGACGACCAGCTGCTGCCAAGTCTTGATGAATGACGTGTGTTCGTGCTGTTCCATGAAATCCCCGGGAAAGGCGATGCGAGCGCGTAAAGCGCGCGATTATACCCATCGATGAGAGGGGCATGGACGCAATTGATGGTGGGGCTGGCTGGATGCTCTGCCGGTGCCACGTCGGTATGATCCAGAGGACGCTTTCAAGACAAGCAGCCGGCATGCGCCACATCGACATCATGACCGCTACGACCACCCGCGACTATGCCGCAGGTCGCGCACTGATCGAGGAATACGCTGGCGCCTTGAATGTGGACCTCTGCTTTCAGAATTTCTCGACGGAAATTGCCGATCTGCCAGTGTCTACGGACCACCCGGTGGCGCTCTACTGCTTGCGCATATCGACGGGCAAAGCCGCCGGTTGTGTGGCAATTCGCCCTCTGGAGGGCGCGGTGTGCGAAATGAAGCGCCTCTATGTGAAGAGTCAGTATCGCGGCATGCACCTTGGCCACAGATTGGTTGAAGCGGCCATCGAACAAGCAGCGCGTCTTGGCTATACGCGCATCGTGCTGGATACGCTGCCTGGCATGGTTCCGGCGCAGCGCCTCTACGCATCGTTCGGATTTCAGGAGATCGAAGGGTATTACGCGAACCCGGTGGCCGGGGTGCGTTACCTGGCGCGCGACCTATAGGGCGCGGTAGTCGTTGAACGCGCGCCACCTATCCTTCAAGGTGCATTGACAGCGGCAGTCGCATGGACGCTCGACGCAAAAGGCGCTATCCTCAGCGCCCCTCGAAGGGCGCCCGTAGCTCAGTTGGATAGAGTGTTGGTTTCCGAAGCCAAAGGTCGCAGGTTCGATTCCTGCCGGGCGCGCCAAGCCATCTGCGGTCGTCGCATCGCCAGTCAGTCGAAGCCAGTATCGCGCCGTAAAGGAGGTTGACCATGGCTCGAACACAAATCCACCCCGGCGAAATCCTCGCCGAAGAGCTTGATGAACTTGGTGTCAGCCCGACCGAGCTGGCGCGGCAAATTCGCGTCCCGCGAACCGCATCAGCCAGATCATCAACGGCAAACGCGCTGTTACGGGCGACACCGCTCTTCGCCTCGCGCACTGGTTTGGCACGAGCCCGCAGTTCTGGATGAATTTGCAGGCGCTCTACGATGTGCGCTTGGCCCAGCAGGAGGCGGGTGCGGAGATCAAAGCGCTGCCGACCAAGACAAAGGTGATCACGGTTTGTCGCAGCCGCTTGTCGTCTACGCCGACCGCCTGACCAAGACGGAGAGTCACGACAAGGGCAAGGCGACCGAGCGCGAAATCCCGTTCATGAAGGGCTATCAGGCTGACCAGAAGCGCTTCCTCGTTCCTGTGCCATTCCCTTTCGCATGTTGCTTTCGCTCTCGCGGGCTTTCTCGCCCGGCGTGCTCTCGCGTTCGCCGGGGAAGGCTCTGCACTCCATCCGGCAGATCAAGGAGCGTAGGAATTCCTGAAACCTTGTCTTTTCTTGTGCACAAGGCGCTTGAGAACATATGCCTTTAAGGACATACTAATGCATGCCCTGGAACGTTCTCTTCCACGACGACTTTGATGCCGGATTTTGGGAACTGCCAGAGACAGTGCAGGGGAGATGTCATGGCAAAGACACTGCGACAGAAAATGGGTGAGTTGCGGCCAGCCCGCCGTCGGAAAGTCGAAGCGCGTACCTGCACCCTGATCGCGGAAGAAATGGCGCTCGTAGAACTTCGTCAGGCGATGGTTTTGACGCAGGAAAAGATCTCCGCAACGCTGGGAATCGGCCAGGAGGGCGTATCGCGGCTAGAAAAGCGTAGCGATCTCCTGGTCTCGACCCTCCGCGATTACGTCGAGGCGATGGGCGGGCGGCTTCGCCTGATCGCGGATTTTCCCGACCGCGCTTCGGTCGAACTCACGGGTCTTGCCGCGATCGAGGCGCGGAAGCTAAAGGGCGTGAAGAAACCGACTCGCCCGGTACGTTAGGGTTGGTGCTTCGCTTTGCGCCATCTTCGGGCCGCGACACTACGGCGGTAATTTGTCGAGCGCCGCGCAATGTATTCGCGCGGCCTTACGCGGAGTCTCAAATGACCGCTTCCAGTCCCTTGCGATCGAGCAGGTTAAGCAGCTTGAGGGATGGTCCGCTCGGATGCTTGTCACCTATCTCCCATTTGCGAACGGTCGAGAGGCTGGTATTCAGCACGGCAGCGAGCACGGCCTGACTCACTTGCAGGTGATCGCGCAATGCGCGAATTTTTTTACCGTCGTATTGTGGAATGGGGTCGAGGCAGAGGACATCGAACTTGCGCATCTTGCGTTTGTCGATAAAGCCTAGGCGATGCAGATCACTCGATGTCTCGTGCACGGCTTCAAGAATTCGGCTTTTAGCCTTGGGTTTTGCTTTCAAGACAAATCTCCTGTAACGAACCATCCTCCATTGCCTTGTCGAGCTGCCTGCCTGTCCTGGTAAGCAGCTATTCCGCGATTTCCTTCAATGCTTCCAGTTCATCGTCCGTAATGTTGGCTCGATCGTTCTTTTCGAACCCATAGAGGAAGAACCATCGGTCCCGCCTGTTTGTCGCAACGAGCGTTCTGGCGCCGCCACGCTTGCCGCGGCCAGCAACGCCAATCCGCTTTTTGATGACGCCACCGCCCAAGTCCCCATCGATCAAGCCTTGCCCCATCTCGGCCACTGCATGACATAACACGCTGTCGGTCAGCTCCGCTTTTCGCATCCACCGGCTGAAGAACCGTGTTTTGAATACGCGCATGATCCCCATATTATGCCACCTAGTGGCATAATATGTCAACTCGTATTTCGTCTCGCTAGCGGTGAATTAGGAATGAACCAGATCCTGCTCGAACGGCGCGGCGAGCCGCAGTGCGAGAAAAAGCAACCGCTGAATTCCGCTGAGGCGAATTACGTCGGCGCCACCGCAAACCGCAAGCGCCGGTAGCGGCGGACTACTTCACCTGGCGCGGGGTGCAGCGCACCGATACAACCGAGGTCGGCATCAGTGTCCATTTCGACGATTGCGGTCAACGGGACGGGCCGATCGAGCTGTCCGCGCAGGCGCTGCTCAGCGGTGACCGGTCCGGTCGCAGTCGCGTCCCCTTCGATAATACGCAGTCGGCTCACACCCGTTCGCTTCGCAATCGCTTCGGCCATTTGGGTCAGACGGCCACCTGCCTTGGCGCCATCCAGCGCAAGCGTTGCGCAGAAGAGGCCCGCGCCTGTCCCCATATCGAATCGCACACGGCAGGCGCCGCGTATTGAATTACGAAATCCCGCGATCACCTTCTTCGTTCGCTCGGTCGGATTTTCCAAACGACTCCGGTAAGTGGGCGAGGTCAATGCATCAAGCGATGCGACCTCATAGAACGCGAGATAGCGCGGCTTCGTAGCTGCATCGAGTGCCTCATACCGCTGACCATTGAGGAACCCCGGGCAGGCCAGCCGTTCGGGGAAATGTTCCTCATCGTACCAGGCGTCGTAGGCAGCGGCGACGCCTGGGTCGACGTCGTGCCAAATCGCCAGCATTGCGGTCATGCGCGAAGTCCCATGAACTACGACAGAATTGATCAGGATACCTGTTCGGATGTGTCAACGATCAAAAGGACTGTCATGTTACCCGTTCATCAGTTACCTGCTCAACGAGCTGGCGAAGGCATGCGCCTGCTCGAAGGCGTGCGCGTCATCGATCTCACCACCTCGATCGCCGGCCCGTACGCGACGATGCTGTTGGGCGATTTCGGCGCCGACATCGTAAAGATCGAAAAGCCGGGCGTAGGCGACGATTGCCGTGCCTGGGGGCCGCCCTTTCTCGACGGCGAGTCATTGTGGTTTCTCTCGGTCAATCGCAACAAGCGGAGCCTCACGCTGGATTTCTCCCAGCCAGATGGCCTGGCGGCGTTGCATGCGCTCGTGAAAGCCGCCGACGTTGTGGTCACCAACGCGTTGCCCCGCGTGCAAAAGAAACTAAAGATCGATCACGCGAGTCTATCGGCGGTCAACCCGAGCCTCATTTTCGTGTCGCTCACCGGCTTTGGTCTAGCAGGTACGCGCGCGGAGCGCCCCTGTTACGACCTGATTGCCGAGGGCTACAGCAGCGTCATGGATCTCACCGGCGAGCTGGCACAAGATCCGCAAAAAGTCGGCGCCCCCGCCGCCGATGTATTGAGCGGGATGGATGTGGGGCTCGCCACCGCCTGCGCGCTCTTCCATCGCCAGCGAACCGGACAAGGCCATCTGATCGATGCGGCGCTGGTGGAAAGCATGACGCGCTTCATGTCCTCGCGCATCGTGACCTACCTCGGTTCGGGCGATGTGCCGAGGCGCTCCGGTGCGAAGGACAGCGTGATCGCGATCTATCAGGTATTCCAGACGGAAGACGAGCCGATTACGCTCGGGCTTGGCAACGACAATCTATTCCGGCGTTTCTGTGATGCCACGGGTAACACCCAACTTGGTACCGATCCGCGTTATGCGACCAACGTCGGGCGTCGTGCAGTGCGCGCGGAATTGGTCGCACGCATTCAAGCGCTTCTCCTTACCAAGCCGCGTGCACATTGGCTCGCGCTCTTCGATAAGGCGGGTGTACCGGCGGGGCCGATCAATCGTGTTGATCAGGTCGCAGCTGATGAGGCGTTGATCGACCGTGGCCTCTTCTATCGCATCGATACCGAGGGTGAGCCCATCCCGCAGGTGGGGCTTGGCGTACACGTCGATGGATCGAGCGACACGCTACGCATGCGTCCGCCGCGCCTTGGCGAACAAAGCGAGGCCATCCTGCGCGAGGCGGGTATTACAGACGACGTGATTCAGTCCTTGCGTGCCAAGGGGATTGTTTAAAGGGGCGGTGCGCTAAACTCGCTCTTCATCGTTCTCCCAGGCAATCGCCATGTCGTTTCAGACCATTTTTTACGCCGAAGACGGCCCGATTGGCACGATTACGCTCAATCGCCCCGATGACGGCAACATGTTTAACGCCACCATGTGCCATGAGATTCGCGATTGCATCAATAACATCCGCCGGGAAACGCGTACGCACGTGCTGGTGATCACCGGTGCCGGCGAAAAGTTCTTTTGCATCGGTGGCCGTAAAGACGGCATGGAAGACACGATGATGTATGCGGGCGTGCTGCCGACGCTCGAAATGTATGAATCGATCGAGCGGTTGCAAAAACCGGTGATCGCCTCAGTCAACGGCTTCGCGGTGGGGGGCGGCAATGTTCTGCAGATGGTCTGCGACCTCACGATTGCAAAAGCGAGCGCCGTGTTCCGCCAGGTCGGTCCCATGATGGGCAGCTTCGATGCGGGCTACGGCACCTGGTATCTCGAAGACCTTGTGGGGAAAAAGAAAGCAAAGGAAATGTGGTTCCACAATCCGAAGATATCGTCGGCCGAAGCGTTGTCGCTCGGACTCATCAATCGCGTGGTGCCTGATGACAAGCTGCGCGCGGAAACCCGGCAATGGGCACTTGAGATCGCCGATCGCGGCTCTTTCGCACTCGCTGCGGTGAAAGCGGCGTTCAATGCACGGCATGGCGGCGTGGCGGGCTTGTCGCGTATGGCCCACGATCTGCTGCTCAGGCAGTACCTGGATACGGACGAGTCAAAGGAGCTGTCGAAATCATTTGCCGAACGGCGCAAACCCGATCCCTCGACGTTTGGGCATTAGGTCCCGCGCGGCTTGCGCACCATGAACACCCTTCTCACGCTTCATAACCCAAGTGCGGCAAGCGCGTACTACGCCACTGACGTGTGGCAGCAAGACACGATGTACATGCGTCTTGCTCATCATGCGGAAACGCGGCCTGATGCGTTCGCGCTCCGCGATTCGCGCCGGCGCCTCACATGGTCCGAGCTGCGCCGCCGGGTTGATGCGGTGGCGCTTTCGCTCGATGCAAAGGGGCTCCGACAAGGCGATCGCGTTTGCGTTTGGTTGCCGAATCGCGTTGAGGCAACCATTGTTTTTCTGGCGTGTTCCCGCAACGGTTACGTCTGCAATCCAAGTCTGCATCAGAACTACACGGTCGCCGAAGTCGTCACGTTAATGGAGCGGTTGTCAGCCGTTGCGCTGTTCGCGCAGCTTGGTTACGGTGCCGACGCGAAGGCGGAGAATATTTTCCAGCGTGCCAAGGCGGTTGAGTCGCTCCGACACGTGTTCGTCCTCGATGCTGCGGCAACTGACGGAGCACATCCGTTTCCCGAGCCGAATGCGAATGTCACGCCACCGCCTACCGTCCAAGACCCCGACAAGATCGTCTATCTCGCCTTTACCTCCGGCACGACTGGCCGGCCGAAGGGCGTCATGCATTCGGACAACACCTTGCTTGCCAATGGCCGAGCGATGGTGCGCGACTGGCATCATGACGCGAACACCATCCTTTATTCGTTCTCGCCGCTCTCGCATCACATTGCCACGGTTGGGCTCGAACAAATGCTGGTGGCCGGGTGTGAGATGGTGGTGAATGACCCACCCGCCGGCAAGCGGCCGATCGATTGGATCATCGCCAGTGGCGCAACCTATGTAATGGGCGTGCCCACGCATGCCATCGACATCATCGCGGAGATCCGGTCGCGCGGATTGCAGCAACTCGGCGCGGTGAAGGTGTTCTATATGGCCGGCTCCACCATTCCGCCTGCCACCGCGCGCAGCTTTCTTGATCTGGGTATCAAGCCGCAAAACATCTATGGCATGACGGAAAACGGTTCGCATCAATACACTTTGCCGACCGACGATGAAGTAACGATTACCTCAACCTGCGGGAAAGCCTGTCATGGCTACGAAGTAAAGATTTGGCATGCCGAGAATCACGACATCGAAGTAGGCCCTGGCGAGATCGGCGAAATCGGCGGACGCGGTGGCGTACTCACGCTTGGCTATTTCGACCATCAGGCGGCGACCGAGCAGTCGTTCAATCGCCAGGGCTGGTTCATGTCGGGCGATCTGGGCCGGTTTGATGCCAACGGCAATCTGGAAATCGTCGGCCGCAAGAAAGACATGATCATCCGCGGCGGTCGCAACATATATCCAAGTCAGATCGAGGATCATGCGAAAAAGCATGCCGATATCCGCGTCTCGGCGGCGATCGGGGTCGCCGATGAGCGCCTTGGCGAGCGCGTGTGTCTTGCGATTATCACGGCAAGCGGTGCGCCGCTGACCGGTGAGGCGGTGCTTGCGCATCTTGCCGCCTCGGGGCTGTCGAAGTACGACATGCCGGAGTACTACATCCAGATGGATGCATTTCCGTTGACGGCGAGCGGCAAGGTCTTGAAGCGGGAACTCATCGAATGGGTAAAGACCGGGCGCATCCAACCCGCGCGGGTGCGATGGGCCCCTGCGAAGGACGCGACATGAAGGTTTTCAATCGCCTGGATGCGAGCGTCTCGTTTGCTGACGAAGAGCGCATGCTGATCGATAGCGTTCGACAGTTGGCACGGGAGAAAATCGCCCCCCGCGCCGCCCAATACGATTCGAGTGCCGCATTCCCCTGGGACAATGTCGCCGCGATCAATGCACTCGGCCTCAACCAGATGTTCATTCCCGAGGCGTATGGCGGTGCACCGGTGTCCTATGCGACGTACCTCGAATGCGTCCGGGAGATTTCGAAAGCATGTGCCGCGACCGGCATTATCTGGGCGACTAATTTTCATGCGATCAAGCCGGTCATCGATCTTGGCTCGGAACAACTCAAGCAACGCTTTCTGCCGGTGATGGCAAAAGGTGGACTCGCCGCGCTCACCATCACTGAACCTGAGGCCGGATCGGATGCTACCGGCATGCGCACGCGTTTTCGCCCCGATGGTGATGCGATCGTCATCGATGGCGGCAAGATTTTCATTTCGAATGGCGATGTCGCCGATCTCTACGTCTTGTTCGGCAAGTGGTCGGAGATCGACGATCCCAAACGTGCCATTACCGTGCTGATCCTCGAAAAGAACACGCCTGGTTTGCGCATCGTACGCACCGAAGACAAGATGGGCACGCGCGCATCGGGCACGGCGACCTTGGCATTCGATCGCTGCCGCGTACCACGCACGAATTTATTAGGCGAGCCGGGCGAAGGGCTGGCCATCTTGCTGGCATCGCTCAACAAATCGCGCCCAAGCGTTGCGGCGCATGCGCTTGGCATCGCGCGGGCCGCCTATGAAGATGCAGTGGCGTATATCAATACGCGCAAGCAGTCCGGACGAAAGATCATCGAATTCCAGGGCATTCAGTTTCTGCTGGCTGACCTCGCAACGGACTTGGCGATGTGCGAAGCGTGGCTATGGCATGTCGCGCGGCTGATCGATGCGGGTGAAACCGATATCGGGATTGAGGCGTCAATGTTAAAGATGCGTGCGAGCGACCTGGCGATGCGGATCAGCACCGAGGCCGTACAACTGCACGGCGGCTATGGGTACTGCAAAGATTACCGTGTGGAGCGCCTGATGCGGGACGCCAAGATCACCCAAATCTGGGAAGGTACCAATCAGATTCATCGCCAGCTCATCGGTCGTAGCTTTATCGATAAGGGTGGACGATAGCGGCTCACATTGTGGTGGTCCAAGCGAAATCGCTCACTGGCGGTTCGCCGTATCCTTGGCGTTCATCCCCTACGCAAAGCGTGAGATTGCATCATGTCGGAAATAAAAACTGTAGGAATCGCTGGTGCCGGCACGATGGGTGCTGGTATTGCAATCGTCACCGCGCGGGCCGGGTTTCGCACGCTGCTCTATGACACCAACGCGAGGCAGCTGGAACGCGCTCGCGACCAGCAGGCGGGATTCTTTACCAGCTCCGTCAAGCGCAACAAACTGACGCAAGCAGAGGTTGATCGGATCATGGCGGACTTGGTGCCGACCACGCGGCTTGAAGACCTGGTGGCCTGCGATCTTGTTATCGAGGCGGTATTTGAAGATTTAGGTGTCAAACACCAGCTATTCGCGGCGCTCAATCGCGTCTGCCCCGCGCATACGATCTTTGCCTCGAATACCTCGACGATTTCCATCACGGAAATCGCCGGCGGCACCGGTCGTGATGATCGCTTCGTCGGTATGCATTTTTGTTTGCCGGCGCAATTGATGAAGCTAGTCGAAATGTCGCCCGGCATGAATACCAAACCAGACGTCTTTGATGCGGCATGGCAGTTCTGCGCCGCGCTAGGCCAAAAGCCGGTGCGCACCCAAGACAGTCCAGGCTTTGTGTTGAACTATTTTCTGATCCCGTTCAACAACGATGCGATCCGCATGGTCGAAGCAGGCATCGCCGAGCCGGCTGATATCGATCTTGCCATCAAGACCGCCATGGGCTATGCAATGGGTCCGATGGAGTTGCTGGACCTGATCGGCATGGATACCCAGGTGCTCTTGTGCGCGGCCATGCATGGCCTCACGCACGAGCCGAGGGCAACGTGTCCGGCGCTGGTGAAACGGATGATCGCGGCGGGTCGTCTCGGGCGAAAGTCCGGGCGCGGGTTCTTCCAATATGAACGCGACGCGATGTTTGGAGCGTAGACGATATGGCGCACCGAATTATTCAAGCCGGTGACAGTCGATCCTTTCCCGCGGCCCACGCATTCCTGATCGGTGCCATCGCCAATGGCGACATTCACGTCTACATCGGTGCTCGTGTGGGTGAGGCGTTCACGCGCAGTACTAACCGTGATCAGTGCACCGCCCATCTCGTCGAACTCGGTGACGAATGTCTTGGCGTGCATACCGGCGAAGCGCGCGGCAACGAGGGCTCGAACGTGCTTGGCTTTGCGCGCTTTCGGATGGGGAGTGCTGAGCCGTCGAACTTGATCGAGCTGGTCAAGCAACCGCAAACATCGCCCGCTGCGCTTGTCGCATGTAAAGCGCTGTTCGAATTGTTTGGCTTCAAGGTGGCAGTCTGTTCTGATGTGCCGGGGCGCATTGTCAATCGCCTGATTCGCCCGTATTTGAATGCGGCGCTGCGTCGTCTGGATGAACGCTTGGCGAGCGCCGGCGATTTGGATGCCACCTTGAAAATGGGCCTTGGCTATCCGGAAGGTCCGATCGCATTGCTGGAACGAACCGGGCTCGCTGCGCATTTTGATGTGACACAGGCGCTGTATGAGTGGACGGGTGATGCGGCCTTCGCACCCGCGCGTCGTGCGCGCGTTGCGAAGTTGCGTGGTGCGGCGCAAGGCTAGCCGGAGGCGCGCGCGATGCAACACGTTACCCTCGCGTTTGACGGACCCACTGCGCGTATCACCATCAACCGGCCGGAGAAGCGCAACGCCATTGCGCTCGCGACCGTCGAGGATCTGCAGGTGGCGGTGGCCGAGGCGAATGCCAATACGCAGATCCGCGTCATCGTTCTCACCGGTGCAGGCGACCGAGCGTTTGCATCCGGCGCCGATCTCGACGAACTCGGCGCGCTCTCCACGCCGCACCAGGCGCTGACCTATGACGCGATGGTGTCGCAGCTCTACGACGCGTTCGAACGCTCGCGAAAACCGATCATCGCGCGCATTCAAGCGCATGCCATCGGCGGGGGATGTCTGCTGGCCTTGGCGTGTGATGTCCGGGTTGCGAGCGATAACGCGACATTCGGCGTGCCGGCTGCGCGCATCGGCCTCATGCTGAGTGCGCCGGAGCATGCGTTGCTCGTCAACCACATCGGTGCGTCGCGCGCGAAGTTGCTCCTTGCCAGTGGCCGGCGGCTCAGCGCGAAAGAAGCCGAAAGCTGGAGATTGGTCGATATCGTTGCCGCACCAAGCGGGCTCGATGCGGCCGTGGATACCCTGGCCAACGACATCGCCGCCAACGCTCCATTGGCAGTCGCTGCCGCCAAGCGCCTTGTGCAAGCAGTGGGGCGCAATGCGGCGCTGGCCGAAGCGGCGGCAACAAGCTATGCGGAAATCTATGGCAGCGCAGACTTGCGTGAAGGATTGGCGGCGGTGAAGGCGAAGCGAAAGCCTTCGTTTGCGGGCCGGTAATGCGCGAACAATTTTTGAGGGCTTTAGTCGCATGAAAATGGTTGGCGTCGACGTTGGCGGTACCTTTACCGACGCGGTCTATTACGATGATCAGAGTGGCGAACTCGCCTGGGCGAAGGCGCCCTCAACGCCCCGTGCGCCCGCCGGTGGCGTGCTGGCGGCAATGGACCGCAATGGCGTTGATCTTGCCACCACCGACCGATTCGTTCACGGCGTCACGATTGGAACTAACGCTATTCTCGAACGGCGTGGCGCACCGGTTTGGGTGATCACGACCAAGGGCTTTCGTGACACGCTGGAAATTGCGCGCACCAACCGTACCGTGCTGTACGACATCAAGACGCTGAAACCGGCATCGCTTGTGCCGCGTCAACGCATCATCGAAGTCGACGAGCGCGTGTTGGCCGATGGCACCGTGCTGCGCGCGCTCGATCCGGATGCGATCCGCCAGATTGCATCGCGACTGCGTGCTGAGCCACCTGCCGCATTGGCCGTCTGTTTTCTGCATAGCTATCTCAACGGTTCGCACGAGGAAGCCGCGGTAACAATTCTGCGTGCGGCGCTGCCCAAGTGGTTCATCTGCCATTCGGCGGAGATCTTGCCCGAAATGCGCGAGTACGAACGCTTCAATACCGCGGTGTTGAATTCGTATATCGGGCCGCTGACCGCGCGGTATCTGAGCGAATTGAGTCGCTTAATGCGTAGCCGCGGCTACCGTGGCGCGGTGCATCTGATGGCCTCGAGCGGTGGCATCGAAACTGCGGAACGCGCCGCGCGCTTTCCGGTGCATACCGTGCTTTCCGGTCCGGCGGGTGGCGTTGCGGCGGCGATCCATCTCGGTGGCCTGGTCGGCGTGCGCAATTTGATTACGTACGATATGGGTGGCACGAGTACGGATGTTTGTCTGATCGAAGACTTGAATGTGCCGTTGACCTCGGAGCAATTCGTCGATGGGCTGCCGGTACGCACGCCACAGATCGAAATCAACTCGGTCGGCGCGGGTGGCGGGAGCATTGCGTGGGTCGACACCGGTCACATCCTCAGGGTGGGACCGCGCAGCGCAGGGGCGGTGCCGGGCCCCGCGTGTTACGGCAAAGGGGGCGTTGAGCCTACGGTGACCGATGCCAACCTCGCGATTGGCCGTCTGGCGTCCTCGCTCAAGCTCGCCGGAACGGTCGCGCTTGACGAGTCCTTGGCAGAACAAGCGGTGCAGCGCATCGTGGCGGTGTTCGATTCGCTCGACGTTCCACGCGCCGCCGAAGGCATTATTCGGATCGCCGTGGCGCGCATGGTGAGTGCGATCAAGGAAATCTCCGTATCAAAGGGCTACGACCCGCGGGATTTCGCGCTCGTCGCGTTTGGTGGGGCTGGGCCCATGCATGCCGTCTTCATCGCCGAAGAACTGGAGATCGCGCATGTCTTAGTGCCGTTGCGCCCGGGCAATTTTTGCGCGTTCGGTGCACTGATCTCAGATGTTCGCCATGATCACCTTCGCACCCATCGAGCGGCCTTGATTGACCGCGAGCTGGAAGGCCTCGAAGACGCGTTCGTGCAGATCGAAGCGGCGGCACGCAGCGCGATGACGGAAGAAGGGTTGCCCGCGGGCGATGTGTCGTTGCAGCGTAGTGCCGGCATGCGCTATGTCGGCCAATCATGGGATCTCATCGTGCGGCTTCCTGCGCACTCCTCTGATTCGGTGGCCCTTGCAGCGCTGTTTCATGCCGCACATGAACGGCGCTACGGTTACCGCGCGGCCGATCCGATCGAGATCGTGAGCTTGCGGGTCACGGCGATTGGGCGGGTCGCCAAACCAAAGCTTAGTGAATGGTCGATCACGGGCGCACTCGCCGCGGCGCAACAGGGATCGCGGCAAGTTTGGTTTGCCGGCAATCGATGCAACGTACCGGTGTATGCACGCGACCGGCTTCCGCGGGATGCGCGGATCGCGGGCCCGGCCATCATCGAGGAAATGGGCGCGGTGACGATCGTACCGCCTGATTGGCGCGTAGCAGTTGGCAGCGTGGGCGAGTTGCATTTGAAAAGGGGTGCGCAATGAATAACGCGATCGATCCCGCGGTTGACCCTATTACGCTCGAAGTAGTCTGCGAATCGTTGATCGCGGTGGTGCGTGAAATGCGCGCTTCAATCATTCGCGCGTCCTATTCGCCGGTGATCTATGAGATGGACGATTTTTCGTGCGCGCTTTTCAACGCTAGAGCAGAGATGGTGGCGCAGTCGAATGATCATCCGGGGCATGTCATGCCAATGCCTTGGTCGGTGCGTTGCGCGATGGAAGATTTCGAGAACGATATCCATCCTGGCGACATCATTCTCCTCAATGATTCGTATCGCGGCGGCACGCATCTCAACGATGTGACGCTGCTCTATCCGGTGTTCGCGGGGGACCGGCTGGTGATGTTGCCCGCCGTCAGGTCCCATTGGGCCGATGTGGGTGGCGCGACACCGGGTAGTTACTCCGGGCTCTCGACTAATATCTATCAAGAGGGCCTGCGCATGCCGCCGATCAAGTTGTACGAACGCGGCCAGCCGAATAAAGCGGTGATGCGCCTGATCGAAGCGAATATGCGATTGCCCGAGGACCGCAAAGGCGATCTGAACGCGATGTTGGGCGCGGTGCGCGCGGCCGAACAACGCCTGAACAAGCTCTTTGGCAAGTATGGCCTGGACACCGTGCTCGAATGCCTCGCGATCAATCTCGATCGCAGCGAGGCACGCATGCGCAGCCGCATCCGTACCTTGCCCGCCGGGACTTACGTGTATGAGGACTACCTCGAGTACTACGACGAAGGGCGCTTCGATCCGGTACTCATGCGTCTGGCATTGACGATCGCAGGTGACGGCGTAACGGCTGATTTCGCAGGCAGCAATCCTCAGGTGCCGGGCGTGGTGAACTCTTCGCTGGCGGTCGTTGGTGCAGGCGTCTTCGTGGCGCTGAAATCCACGCTCGACCCGGGTGGCGCGGTGAATCAAGGCGCGTTTCGACCGATTACGCTCAAGGCACCGGAGGCATCGATCGTTGATGTGCGTGCGGATGCGCCGGCCGGTGCGCATGGCGAAGTCCGTAAGCGCGCGGTGTCGGTGATGCTGGGGTGTCTTGCGCAGGTGGCGCCCGATCTCGTGTCAGGCGATCTATGCGGCACGTCGTTTCCCAACTCGATGGGCGGGCGCGATGCGCGTCGCAATCGCTCCTACGTCTATTACGAGGCCCCCGCAGGCGGCAACGGTGGTTTTGCTGAGGCGGATGGATCGAGCGTCTACGTCAATGTTGATTTTGGCAACATTCGCTCCATTCACAACGCCGAATCGCTGGAAACCGATATGCCGATCGTCGTGGAGAAGAGTGAACTGCGCGTGGATTCAGGCGGCGCCGGTCGCATGCGCGGTGGTCTCGGTCTGCATCGGGAAATTCGGTTGGCGGGCGAGGAGGCAGTGTACTCGGTGCTGAGTGACCGAGCGGTGATTCCGCCCTACGGGGTCGGTGGCGGTGCGAGCGCTGCACCGGTGGGTGTCTCGATCCGCGCGAACGGGCAAGATGTGCCGCTCCTCACGCCAGGAAAGGCCACCGGCGTGCGGCTACGCCGTGACGCGGTATTCATCTTGCAATCAGCGGGTGGCGGCGGTTATGGCGATCCGCTGGAGCGCGAAGCATCGCGGGTCGCGGCCGATGTGAGCGCAGGATACGTTTCAGAGGACTGCGCTCGGTCGGCGTACGGCGTTGCCCTCGATCACGAGGGTCGCGTCGCGGAACGTGGCACTTCAAATCTGCGTGCGCAGTTGACGGGTGCGATCGTTAGACTGCCGGTTGTCGCCGATGAGTTCTCGCCCTATGAAGGCATCAAAGGCCGGCATCGTGTATTGCGCATGCGCAGTGCGACCGCGCAACGCCTAGGTGTGCTTTCCAACCAGTTGGTTGAACTGCTCGGGCGACATCCCGCGCCATTGCGTGCCTGGATCAAAATCGATGAGGGTGCCCCGGCCGATGTCTTCCCATTAGATGCGTTCGGGCGCCAGGTGTTGGGTGTTGCGGCGGGCGATGCGGTGCGGTTGCGCGGGATCGAAACGCCCATTGCACCGGGGGAGCGGCGCCGCGACCCCGGGGCTCATGAGATAGGCTCTAGAATCCGCAGGCCGATTATTTGAGAGATACGCATGTTGGCCAAGGAGCAGAACGATCTCATCACCCTCATCGGGCCAAGTACACCCGGTGGCGACCTCATGCGACGCTATTGGCAACCGGTCGCTTTGTCGGAGGAGCTTGGTACTGACACGCCGATACCGGTCACCGTATTCAGCGAGGCGCTCGTTCTTTATCGCGACGCCGCCGGCCGGCCCAATCTGATCGGGCGTTACTGCCCGCATCGCAGAGTCGATCTGAGTTATGGACGCGTCGAGGCGGGAGGCCTTCGTTGTATTTATCACGGCTGGGTGTTGGCGGGCGATGGCCGTTGCCTCGAACAGCCAGGTGAGCCGGCCAATAGCCGGTACAAGGAGCGGATTCGGCATATTGCGTATTCATGCCGCGAGGCCGGTGGCGTCATTCTTGCGTACTTCGGCCCAGGTGAACCACCCGTGCTACCGGCCTTCGGCTTTTTCGATTGCGCACCGGAGCGGGTGTGGGCGACAAAAATCCACCACGCATGCAACTACCTGCAAGCCAACGAAGGCAATGTCGATCCGCAGCACCTGTCCTTTCTTCACGCCACGCTTGGTGCAGGCTCGCTCTACCCGGAGCTGAACAGCCTCATCACCGCCGATGTGGCGCCCCGGTTGGAGGTTTAGGAAACCGGCTTCGGATTTCGTATCTTCGCAGTGCGCAAGGCCGGCGCGGCAGCGAACTACGTTCGAATCACGAATTTCATCATGCCGAATTGCTCGACGTTCGATGGGGTGCCACTGGTCAATCCGCGTGAGGAGAAGATGCGGCCCAATCTTGGCTATCAGGTGCATTGGCATGTGCCGATCGACGATCGAAGCCATTGGAAGTACACAGTGCTCTACCGCTACGATGATCCGATCGACTGCGACTTCATGCAAGGCACCTTGTTCCGTGATGTCATGGGGTCCTACCATTCACCCCGCAACGCGAACAATCGCTATCTCCAGAATCGCGCCGAGATGGCATCTGAAAATTTCGCAGGTCTCGGGCGCAATTTCTACGATCACGATCTCATGGTGACGGAATCGCAAGGCGAGATCATGGATCGCAGCGAGGAGCACCTCGGGACGACCGATCGTCCGGTCATGCTCATGCGAAAGCAGATGCTGCAGGCGATCAACGACATGCGCAAAGGGGGCGCGCCGCTGTTCGCGGCCAACCCCGCAGCGCTCAAGGACATGGTGGTTCGGTCGGACATGTTGCCCGCGTCCACCGATCTTTTTACTGACTGGTGGCGTCAACCGGAAGCACACACATGAGGAATCCGATTCTCGTTGCGAACTGCGCGGTGGCGTGCGGTCTTGCGATCGCGGCCTTGGCCTTGGCCTTGCCCGGCCTTGCCGCTGCCGGCGAAAAGTCGATCCGCATCGGCGTGCTCACCGATCTGTCGAGCTTTGCCGCCGCTTCGATGGGCCCGGGCTCGGTGCTCGCGACACGCCTCGCGGTCGAGGAGTTCGGTGGCACGGTGTTGGGTAAGCCGATCGAAGTCATCCAGGCCGACATGCAGTCAAAGCCCGATCTTGCGGTGCAGGTTGCCAGGCGCTGGTACGAGGCGGAAAACGTCGATGCGATTGTCGATGTACCCGCCTCCGCCGGCGCGATCGCGATTCAAGGGCTCGCGGCGCAGAACAAGAGAATCTTTCTGGCTACCGTGGCCGCCACCAATGAACTCACTGGCAAGGCGTGCTCGCCCAATACGATCCACTGGGGCGCGGATTCCAGTGCGCTGGCACGCAGCCTTGTTACGGCGCTTGCGAACGATGGCGCGAAGACATGGTTTTTGATGATGCCAGACTACGCGCTCGGCCGCGATCTTGCCGCGCATGCCGAACCGCTCATCAAATCGCTTGGCGGGCGCATCATCGAAACCGTGTTCTTTCCGGCCGGGACGGGTGATTTTGCGCAGTATCTGTTGCGTGCCAAGGCGTCGGGGGCCGATGCGATCGGATCGGGCGCGGTCGGCCTCGATCTCACGACGCAGATCCGGCAAGCCGTGGAATTCGGCATTCTTCCATCGTCGAAGCAAAAGCTCGCGGCGTTCGTGATGAACCTGTCGGACATTCACGCGCTTGGTCTGCAAACGATGCAGGGGCTCTACATCGTGCAAGACTTCTATTGGGACGCAAACACCACGACGCGCGAATTCTCGAAGAAGTTCTTCGCGCGCTCCCAGCGGATGCCCAATTTCACCCATTCGTCGAATTACTCGGCGGTCCTTGCCTATCTCAAAGCGATTGAGGAAGCGGGGACCGACGATCCGGTGAAGGTGGTCGCAAAATTGAAAGAGAAGCCGCAGATGCGCTTCGCCAAGACCTCGACGATCCGGCGGGATGGCAGGGCGCTGTTCGACATGCAGCTCTACCGCGTGAAGACGCCGGCAGAATCCAAGGCACCCTGGGATTACCTCGCCAACATCGGCTAGGTCGAAAGCAACCGTATCTTCCTGCCGCCCAACGCGGAGCTTTGTGTGCTCGCGAAATAGCAGCCGGATCGCGCTTGATGTCGCAGCGTATGGCACGGGGCCGATTGACCGCTGTGGCATCGCGCATCACCATTGAAGGCGCGGCGGTTGCGCTGGGAACGCAGTCATGACGCTGCAGTTGCTCGCCGGGCAACTTCTGATCGGGCTGATCAATGGGGCGTTCTACGCAATGCTGAGCCTTGGATTGGCGATCATTTTCGGCCTGCTTGGCATCGTGAACCTGGCGCAGGGCGCCCTCTACATGGTAGGCGCGTTCGTCGCATGGTTGTTACTCGATCATGCCGGGATCGGTTACTGGTGGGCGCTCGTACTCTCGCCCGTTTGCATGGCGCTATTCGCCGCGGTGCTTGAGCGCCTGTTCATCGCGCGCACCTACGATCTTGACCATCGATACGGGTTGCTCCTCACGTTCGGGCTGATGCTGATTCTGCAAGGCATGTTCGTACACTGGTTCGGTACGGCCGGACAGACCTATCCCATTCCGGAGTTGTTGCGGGGCGGGTTCGATACGGGATTCATGTTCCTTCCCAAGTATCGGATCTGGGTGATCGTGTTCTCACTGTCCGTGTGCCTTGTCATCTGGTATATGATCGAACGCACATCGCTTGGCCGCACGCTGCGCGCCGCCACCGAGAATCCGGTATTGACGCGCGCCTTCGGCATCAACGTGCCCCGTCTTCGGACCATTGGGTTCGCGCTCGGCGTGGCGCTTGCGGCCGTCGCAGGGGTGCTCGCGGCACCAATCTTTCAAGTGAGCCCATTGATGGGCGCCGAGCTCATTATCGTAGTATTCGCCGTGGTGGTCATCGGCGGCATGGGATCGATCCTCGGCTCCCTGGTCACCGGCATCACCCTTGGTGTGCTGGAAGGCTTGTGCAAGGCGTTTTACGCCCCGACTGCAAATACCGTGGTGTTCCTCTTGATGATTGCCGTGCTGCTCGTCCGACCGGCCGGTATGTTCGGTCGTGACCTGAAGTGATGCGAGATGCCGTGACACCAGGAACTCGCACCGCAATGCGCGTGCTGATTGGCGCGGGCCTCGTGCTTCTTTGCGTTGCGCCCTTTCTCGTCTACCCGCTCTTTCTCATCAAGCTGCTTTGCTTCGCCATGTTCGCGTGCGCCTTTAACCTGATGGTTGGCGCGGCCGGACTGATGTCATTCGGCCATGCTGCATTCTTTGGTGGGGCTGCCTACGTCGCCGCGCATGCAGCCGAGGTGTGGGGATTGCCCTTCGAGTTGGCGCTCCTCGCCGGTGCTCTGTAGGGCGCCGCACTGGGGTTCGTGTCCGCGATCGTGTCATTGCGACAGCAGGGCCTCTTTTTTGCGATGATCACACTCGCCCTTGCGCAACTCGTGTACTTCGCCGCATTGAGACTTCCCTTCACCAATGCCGAAGACGGAATTCAGGCCGTGCCGCGCGGCTACCTCTTCGGGTTGCTCGATCTCAATGCGCCGCTGTCCATGTACTACACGACGGCGGGGATCTTTCTTCTCGTGCTATTCGCGGTCCGGCGCGTTATCGATTCACCGTTTGGCCGCGTACTCGCCGGCATCCGCGAGAATGAGGCGCGCGTGATCTCGCTCGGTTTCCATGCCGAGCGCTACAAGACGCTAGCTTTCGTGCTGTCGGCCGCGCTCTCCGGACTCGCGGGCGCAACGAAAGCGATCGCCTTTCAATTCGCCTCACTCCAAGACGTGCATTGGGTCAATTCGGGCGACGTCATCGTGATGACCATGCTCGGTGGCGTGGGAACCTTGATCGGTCCGGTGGTGGGCGCTGCGATCATCGTGAGCCTGGAGGAATTCCTCGCACAGGTCGATGTTCCCGCGCTGCCAATCATCGGCGCCATTCTGATTGCGTGTGTGCTCCTCTTGCGTCGAGGCATGGTTGGAGAGCTTGAGCACGTACTGCGCAGGAGGACGCGGCGGGCCTGATTCGGGAATGCTCGCCCGCGACGATCGAGCGCCCGGCGATCAGCGTCATCGACGCTGAAGTCCTTCGTCGTTGTCGCACAATTTCTGCCAAGCCGTCCCTGCCTGGAGCACCCCGGATACGCCACGGATGTTTGCATAATTGATTGCATCGTCTGGTGACGGGATGGCGCCCCCTGCGGAGGCAGCAAGCGCATTGAGCAGTTGTCGCCGCAAGCGAATAAGCGCGCCGTCGCCGGAATTCAGGAACTCACGCGTTCGATTGACGATTGGTTTTTGGCTCGTGATGATCACGAGGTCCTCGGTCGTCAGGTGCTGTGGGAAACCGGTGAAGTGTCCACGACGCATAAGTTCGCGGTCTTGTCCCCAGTTGGTCTCCGGCCCGCCTGGTACCGCGGGTGGCCAGTCCGCGGCATCGGTGAAGGTGGTCATCTCGTCTTTTTCCAGCGGCGCATCGAGTCGATAGCGAACCGTCCAATAGGTCGAGTGTTCGTTATCGATGGGGATCGAGAAAAAGACCGCGCTGCCCGGATAGAACTCGCGCGGCGCGATCACGCCAAACCAGGGCAAGACGAACGAATTCACGCGCACATAGCGTGTGCCGTCGTCCAGCGTGCGAATACCTGCGTACCGAAAGCCGTAGGATTGATCCTCGATTTCATAGACCGGTGCCTGATTCTTTGCCGCCAGTGATAGACCACCCATGTTCGTCACGTGGCTCTGATGCAATACGCCTGCGTGCGCCGAATCCATGGTGGTCTCGACACCCTGCAGCCAGTTGAAATGCCCGATCTGCTTATGAACGATGTAGTGCTCGGGGCGAAGCCCCATGAACTCGAACGCGGGAAACGCCGGCGGTCCGCTCCCTTCTCCCAACCAAACCCAGACGATGCCGCCCGCTTCACGGACAGGAAAGTGTCGCAGCGGCACGCTCTTGCAGAATTCACGTACATGCTCGACCTGGGTGGCCACTTCGATCACTTCACCGTCGACCCGGAACTTCCAGCCGTGGTACAGGCAGCGCAATGCGTTGTCTTCGTTCCTTGCGAGCGCGAGCGATGCGCCGCGATGCGGGCACGCCTCATCGAAAAAACCGACGCGGCCATCGGTTGCGCGAAACGCCACGAAGTCTTCGCCTAATAAGCGCACACGCAACGGCGCGCCGTCTTCGATGAGCTTCTCTGATAGCGCGGCGGGGATCCAATGGTGATTCCTCATTATCACACCCATCGGCGCGTCGCTTTCAACGAGCGTCAAACGGTCGTTGTCCGTCTTGGTCATCGCCATGAGAATCCGGAATCCTATTCAAAGGGATAAGCCCCACAAGTTCCTTCGCAGCAGGGGTCGTTGCAGTCAACGCCCCTTGGTTACTCGAGCTTCGCGCCGGAGACCTTGACCGCCTGTGCCCATCGTTCAATCTCGACACCGATCGCTGTCGCGAGCGCTTCTGGTGAACCGCCGGCCGTTACCAGCGCGAAGCGCGCCATCGCCTCGATCAGCGGTGGATCCGCAAGCGCCTTGAGAATCGCACCGTTCAGCAGCATGACGATCTCATGCGGTGTTCCCGCCGGGGCGAGGATCCCGTTCCATAAGCCCATTTCAAATTGCGGCAAGCCCGCTTCAACCGCATTAGGGACATCCGGCATCACATCAAGACGCTGGCGATTCGCGATGACCAGCGCGCGCAGCTTGCCGGCACGAATGTTCGGTGCAAGCGGCGCCACCGCATCGAACATGACTTGAATGCGGCCGGCGATCAAATCGGCCTGCGCGGGGCCTGAACCCTTGTAGGGGACATGGACCAATTCCACTTGCGCGAGCGTCTTGAAGAGTTCGGCGGCAAGATGCGGCACGGTGCCGCTCCCGGCGGAGGCGTAGTTGATTGAATTGGGTTGCGCCTTGGCGAGTGCAATGAACTCGCGCAGGGTTTGCGCCGGTACGGTGGCATTGATCGCCATCAGGATCGGCCCGCGCACCACCATGCTGATCGGGGCGAACGAACGATGCGGATCGTAGGGGAGGTTCTTCGACAGCGTAGGGAGGATGCTGAAGGTCGAGGTGGTGCCATAGATCAGCGTGTAGCCATCCGGTGTCGCTTTCGCACCCGCTTCCGTACCCGGGACACCACTTGCCCCGGCGCGCGTTTCGACCACCACCTGCTGGCCGATCACTTCGCCTAGTTTTTGCGCGATCAATCGCCCCGCCGCATCCGTTGGCCCGCCGGGTGGAAAGGGCATGATGAGCCGCACCGGTTTCGACGGATAGCTTTGTGCCCACGCTGCCGAGGCCAACACGATGCCGGCCATCGCAGCACACCTCGCCATCCATTGTCGCGAACGGCTGACAATCTCAGGGATCTTCAATTGGCACCTCGTATAGTGTCGATGATTGATAGCGGAGCAGACGGGACGCTTGCGCTCCGCCATGCAACATGCCCGTCCGGGCGCACCAGTACCAGCGGTTGCTCATAGAGCGTCAGTACGTGTGGCTCTGGAACGTTGACGACCTCAAGCGGTACCCGTCGCTTGGCGGCGGCGCGCGCCAATTTGTCGGCGTCTGGCGGATTCGATCCCAACCGCAGCAGCACGAACGTCCGACCAAATAGGTCAAGGGTCGAGCGGCCATCAGTGAGCACCGCATGGGGTGCTCGTGCACCAGGCCGCGCTGTCGGCGTGTACGTCATGGTTGGGTAGGGCGGTACCGGTGTTTCGTCTGGAACGCAGAGGGGAGAATCGTCGTAGCGATAACCGAGGACGATACCTTCGTTCTTGTATTCGCGCTCGAATTCGTGCTGGATAAAATGGCGTTGCAATTGCGCGCGTGCCGCGTCCCCTTTTGCGCCTAGTTCACATAGCGCAGGCAAGGCGGGCACGGACAGAAACTTTGAGAAGGTGAACGTCGCCTCGTCGACGTTGCGCACCGCCACTGGCCGACGCTCGATCAGGTAGCTATCGAATATGCGCTCCGGCGCCCAACCGTCCTCTACGCCTTGTATCTTCCAGGCAAGGTCGACTGCATCCTGGATGCCGGTATTCATGCCGAATCCACCTGTTGGCGTTTGGTTGTGCAATGCATCGCCGCAAAGAAACACGCGTCCGCGCCGGAACTCGTTCGCCACGCGCTGCTGGCGTTGCCAGGGCAGCATCCCAACAATTTTGAATGGCACCTGAGCACCGATCGCCTCACGAACATATCGCGCGCCATCAAAGGTTTCGAGATCGGTATCCTCGGGCATCTGCGAGAGCCAGAGACGCCACAAGCTGCGGCCATCGATGGCGGAAAGCGTGCCCCACATGCCTCGCGGCCCGAACAGCCAGCTCATGACCGACGGCCGCTCGCCTGGCCGGAACACCTCGTCACACTCAAAATAGACGTTGATCTCGAAGCTGAGTTGCGGCGAACCCTCCATGGTGATACCAAGCGTCTCGCGCACGCCGCTTTTTGCGCCATCGCACGCGACCAGATAATCCGCAGCAATGTTCCGCTGCCTACCGCTCTCGCGATCGGTGACAGTGGCGATGACGACGTCCCCACGATCCTCGAACCGATCGAGGCTCGTACGATAGAGCAGGCGATTCGTTGCGAAACTGGCGGCGTGCTCACGGAGTATTGGATCGAACCACGTCTGCGGGCAGCGTTGAAAATGCTCGGGCGTCATGGCAGCGGGCTTGCGATCCGCGTCCGACCCAAAGTCGATGACGTGCAGCGGCGGGCTGCGTAGATCAGTCACGTATTGCATGCGTCGCGGGTAGTCCCGCGGCCAACCGGCATTGCGCACACGATCGGCAAGACCCCAGCGGCGGCAGAACTCCATCGTGCGCGCATTGACGCCGTTCATCTTCGGTAACGGAATCGACCCGTCGCGCCGCTCGACCAACATGCAGGCGATACCCCGCCAGGCAAGATCGATCACGAGCGATAGTCCAACCGGACCGCCCCCGACAATCAAGACTGGAACATGCTCCTCAGATGTCGTCGCCACGGTGCGCCCTAGTCGATCGCTGCGTGCGTAAGGTTGCCGATGATTTTCATTCGCTTGCCATACCACGGAACTGGTATTCGAAAATTGAAGAGGTTGGCGAATGACGCGCTGGGCACGCCCGGCATTTCTACACCCGCGGATCCACCGAGGGCAGCCCAAACCGGATGCGCCCGGCGTTCACCGACTGGATATCCCAAGACATCGTGATCTGCAGCACTGCCGCGTGGATGTCGCGCCACGCACGCTGGAACGCGCTGTCGGCTTCGAGCCCGCGCGCGCCCACCAGTGGATGCAGCCGTTCCACCGCGCGCAAACAAAGTTGTCCGGCGAAGGAATTGTTGAGCCGCCACCGGGCGCGCTGATCGATCTTTGGCACCTTGCCGCTTGCGGCAAGGGCGAACGCGTCGTGGCAGTCTTTGTTGAGCAAGGCCCACGCCGCTTCGATCTCGGCGCCCGCCTCGGCAACACGCACCTGCACGGTCGGCAGTTCGCACATCGCTATACCGGCGACGTTCTTGCGGGTGCTGAGCTCGTTTGTCATCTCTTCGAGTGCACCGCGCGCGATGCCAAGCGCCGGCCCACCGAACACTTTGGTCCCGATGGTCATCGGCGGGATCTGGTAAAGGGGTGAGGGATTTGCCGCGCTGCCAGGTGTAGGCCCGCCCATGATCAAGGTGCTGGGCAAGGTCCGGCGGTCCGGGATGAAGCAATTGTCGAAACGGATCGAACGGCTGCCGGTGCCGGCAAGTCCAGCGGAAAACCAATCGTCGACCACTGTGTAGTCGCACTTTGGTGCCAGCGCAAACCGGTGTTGCGGCGGCCCGCTTTCCTGCGGCACGAACACCTGCAGATTGTTCCAGTCAGCGAAATCGACGCCGCTTGCGAAGCTCCAGAGACCATCGACGACGATGCCGCCGTCCGCCTTGCGGGTCTTGCCGCCCTTGGCCGGAAAGGAGGAGGCAATCAGGCTTTCGCCATGCAGCCCCCAAACTTCTTCCTGTGTCTCGGGGTAATGGGCGCCGAGGATAAAATTCTGGATCGCCAGATTGGTGAAGATCCAGCAACTCGACCCGCAGCCGCGGCCCAGCTCCGCGGCGAGATCGATCATCATCGACAGATCCATCTCGAATCCACCAAATCGTTTGGGCTGGTGGATCCGGTAAAACCCGGCTTCCACGAAGGCATCGTGGGTGGCGCGCGCGATCGCGCGATTTTTCTCGGCCTGGGGCGCGCGCTCGCGCAGCACCGGCACCATCGCCTTGGCGCGCTCGATCAGCGTTTCACGTTGCTGTAGGTCGTTCATCGTTTCCCCCCGGCGTTCTCTTGGATCCTATTGAACCACCAAGGCACCAAGACACCAAGAGCAAAGCAACGGTGCATCGCAGCATTCGGTCAAGGCGGCACAAAGGAGATCGTCATCGCCTCCGAGTGACAGACCGCCCCGGCAAGTGATAGCCTTCGGCGATTCAAGCAGGTCTCTAAGGAGGATGGAATGCATACACTTAAGTTTCGGGGCATGACACGCACGCTGGGCGCGTCGCTCGTTACGGCGCTGGTTATGGGACCGGGCAGTGCGCTGGCCAAAGACGAAATCACTATGGCGGTGCCCACCTTCACGACCGGCGCGGGCGGCCCCGCCTTCGGGGTGCCCGGCAAGCAGGGCGTCGAACTGCTGATCGACGCGATCAACGCCGGCACGATGCCCGCCCCCTACAACACGAAGGGCATGGGCGGTGCGCGCGTCAAGGCCCTGGTCTATGACGAGTCGGGCGGGAATACCAAGCAAGTCGCCGAGTTGCGCAACAAGGTGCAGAAAGAGAACGTCGATCTGGTGGTGGGTTATGTTTCATCGGGTAGCTGCTCCGCCATCGCGCCGGTGGCCGAAGAGCTCAAGATTCTCACCTTACTGACCGTTTGCGGAACACCGCGGGTGTTCGAAGAGCTGGTCAAAGAGCCCAAGTACGTATTTCGCACCATAAATCATGCGGTCGCCAGCAACTTGTCGCTCGCCCGGTATGTGGTGGAGAAATATGGCGACAAGAACGGCTACACCGGGGTCAATCCTAACTATGCATGGGGTCAGGACTCCTGGCGCGACTTCGATATGTCGATGAAGGTGCTCGCGCCCAAGATGATCCAGACGACGACGCCGCAATTCCCGAAACTGTTTGGCGGCCAGTTCGGCTCGGAAATTTCGGCGATGCTGCGTGCCCCCGAGCAGATCGTGCACTCGAGCGTCTGGGGCGGTGATATCGAATCGTTGATCTTCCAGGGTCAGCCGCGCGGACTCTTCGACAATAAACTGTTCCTGTTCACTGTCGGTGATTCCGCGGTCTATCGTCTCGGCAAGCAATTCCCGATGGGCTCGCTGGTCGGTGCGCGGGGACCGTACGGGATCTATGCATCGACCGAGCTCAACAAGTCGCCGCTCAATGTATGGTTCCAACGCGAATACCGTGCGCGCTACAAGGAGCAGCCGTCGCAAGCGGCCTATCAGTACGCGCAAGGCGTGCTCGCGGCCAAGTATGCGTACGACCGCGCTCAGGCCGGCAACGGCGGTAAATTCCCGAGTACCGATCAAGTCATCACTGCGCTTCGAGGCGCCACCTTTACCTCGCTCGCCGGCACGGTCAGGATGTCGCTCAGCAAGGGCCATCAAGCGGTGACCGAGGACATGTGGGGCGTCCTCTTCTGGGATATGAAATTGAACGAGCCGATGGTGCGAGATGTGGTGACCTATCCGCCCGAGTGTGTGAATCCCCCGGCTGACGCACTCGATTCCACCGAGTGGATCAAGGCAGGGATGAAAGGCACGAAGTGCTAGGACGGGTCGCGGTTCGCCGCCGCGGTCGTTAGCCGAAACTATCCGGGAATGCATCACCGGGGGGGCGTCTGCCGCTCCTGGTGACGCTTTTGTAGCCCACCGTTCGCGGCACCCCTCGCGAGGCCCATTTCGTGCAACTGGCTGCAGTCATTCTGGTCGACGGGCTTGTCTACGCGTCCTACCTGTTCATGGTGGCGGTCGGTCTTACCGTTATCTTCGGCGTCCAGCGCGTTCTCAATACGGCGCACGGATCGTTCTTCGCGTTCGGTGCGTATCTGGCCGCGATGTTGATCGGCGCCTGGTACAAGGCCGGATGGCCCGCCTACGGCGGCTTTCTCATTATCGTGGTGTCGGCGGCTGTGGTGGGAATCGTGCTCGGCCTGATCATCGAGCGCTGTCTGCTCAAATATTTGTACGATCGCGACGAACACATCGTGGTGCTCGCGACGTTCGCAGCGTTCCTCGCTTTGGAGGATGTGATCCTCCTTATTTGGGGAACCGATCCCTACTACGCGATCCAACCGGTGCAGGAACTGGGCGCCACGCAGATCGCGGGTCTGAAATTCGATAATTACAACCTGTCGATGATTGCGATTTCAGGCGTATTGGCACTGTCGCTTTGGTATGCGCTGCGCCGTACCACCTGGGGCAAGATGCTCCTCGCGGTGATTTACGATCGTGAAGTGAGTCGCGCCATGGGCATCAACGTGACTGCGGTGTTTCTCATCACGTTCATCCTCGGTTCTATCCTTGCGGCGCTTGGCGGTGCTTATCTCGCACCGACCATTTCGGTGCTGCCCGGGATCGGCGTTGAGGTCATCGTCATCGCGTTCGCGGTGGTGGTCATCGGCGGTATGGGTAGCATTCCCGGCGCGCTGATTGGTGCAGTCATTGTCGGCATTTCGCGCGCGGCGGCGGTGCATCTCTTGCCGTCGATCGAGTTGTTCGTGATCTACATCATCATGGCCGGCGTGCTCATCTTCCGTCCGGAAGGCCTGTTCGTGCCGGTGAAGGCAAGAAGAATATGAGCCGCCTTGCCGATCGAACGGTCATCGGGCTGTCGATTTCTGCCGTCGTGTTGATGGCGCTGGCGGCACTGATTCCGAATTGGATGCTCTTTATCTTTTTGCAGAGTTTCGCGCGTGGCGCCGTCGCGCTTGGCTTGCTCGTGCTGTGGCGAAGCGGCTTGATATCGTTCGGGCACGCGTTGTATTTCGCGGCCGGTGCCTATGGCGCGGTCTTCATGCAACGTATGATCGCAAACGACGCCTTTGCGATGGTCGCCGCGGGATTGATCGCGAGCGGTGCGCTCGCATTCCTGCTTGGATTTCTGCTGCGCCAATATCGCGGCATTTTCTTTGCGCTGCTCAACATGGCGTTTTCCATGGTGCTCTGGGGCTTGCTCGCCAAGACCGAAGCATTGGGCAGTACCGACGGCCTGTCGATCGTCGCGCCGCGCTTCTTCGGCATGGTGTTCGCAGGCGATCAAAGCAAGCTTGCCATCTACTTCTTCGCGATCGTGCTCACCTGGATGTTTTCGGTGGCGGTCCATCTCTACATGAAATCGACCTTAGGGGCGATGAGCACCGCTGTGCGCGAGAACGAAATCCGGCTTGAGTATCTGGGTTATTCGGCGCATCGCGCCGTGCATGTCAAATACGTTATCTCCGCGTTGCTCGCCGGCTTCGGTGGCGTGTTAATGGGTATGACGGTTGGCATTGTCGATCCGGATTCGATGGCTTACTGGACCGTCTCAGGCGAGTTCGTGTTCATCACGATTTTGAGCGGCACGGGGAACGTCGCAGCCACTTACATAGGCGCATTCGTGTTTGAGATCATTCGGAGCCTCGCGTTCCAGTATTCACCGAAGCTCTGGCAATTGATCATGGGCGGCGCGTTGCTCCTCATCATCATGTTCTTGCCAAATGGCTTGTGGTCGGTGATGGCGCGTCTGCGCAAGGCAAGAGCGTCATGAGTACCGTGCTCGATGTCCGCGCTCTGCACAAGACCTTCGGCGGCGTCGTCGCTGCCGCCAATATCAATGTCAGCATCGCAGAAGGCGAAACGATCGGCGTCATCGGTGCCAATGGCGCCGGCAAGACGACCTTCGTCAACATGGTGACCGGCTATCTCAAGCCCTCGGCGGGCGCGATCGAATTCCTCGGCAAAAATATCGTCGGGTTGCGGCCGCGTGACATCACCAAGCTCGGTGTTTGCCGCTCGTTCCAGGTGGCGCAGGTATTTACCTCCGAGACAGTGTTTGAGAACCTGCTGATCGCCTATGGCATCGCTGAAGAGCGCGGCTGGGGTCTGCTTCGTCACATCGACAACGCCCCGCGCGCCAAGCGGGTCGAGGCTCATTTGGCGCGTTACAAGATTAGCGAGTATCGCGACGTGCGCGCCACCGCACTGCCGCAAGGCGTGCGAAAGCTTCTCGATATTGCGATGGCAACCGTCAGAAAGCCGAAGCTTTTGATGTTGGATGAGCCGACGAGTGGCATCAGCGTCGAAGAAAAATTCGGCATCATGGACATCATCATGGCGGCCCTGCGTGAAGAAAAGACCACCGTGCTCTTCATCGAGCACGACATGGAAATCGTCGAGCGCTATGTGAGCCGCGTGCTCGCCTTCTATCAAGGCGAAATCATCTGCGATGCGCCGGCCGCCATTGCGCTCCAAGATCCCAAGGTGAAGGAATTCGTCATCGGGCAAGAGCGTCACCGTACGCGAGGTCCGGTGCATGCTTAAGCTCGCCGGCCTTGCCGTCGATATTGGCCCAACGCAGATCCTGCGCGACATCAATCTGGAGGTGCCGCCCGGCACGATGTGTGGATTGATCGGCCGCAATGGCGCGGGCAAGACGACCTTGATGCGTGCGGTCATGGGTGCGCTGGCGATGCGAAGCGGCACGCTGTCGTTCAACGGTGCGAATCTCGGTAAGGAAGCCCCGCACCGGCGCGCGCATCTTGGCATCGGTTTTATGCCGGAAGACCGGCGCCTGGTGCCGGCACTCACGGCCGAAGAGAATATCCTGCTGCCGACTTGGTCTACCGGTAGCAAAGACGCCGCCGCACGTCTTGCATGGATCTACGAGCTCATGCCCGAGGTCAAAGCCTTTCGCGCACGCGGTGCGACCGAGCTTTCCGGTGGGCAACAAAAATTCGTCGCCTTCGCCCGGGCGTTGATGGCGGGTACGCGCCTTTTGATACTCGATGAACCGAGCGAAGGGATCGCGCCGGTGTTTGCGCAGCGCATGGTCGAGATCATGTCCGACCTGAAGAAGAAGGGCGAATCGGTGCTGGTGGCCGAATCGAATGATCTGCATATCGCGCCACTGCTTGATCGCAAGTTGGTGATCGAGCGCGGCAGCATTGTGGCCGGTTGAGTGGCGCGCAAGCAGGGCGACAATCTTGCCTGTGATCGTTCTTTCGGGTCGGAGCGCTTCGCCTGGTAACGATTGCGCCAACGCCTAATCGATGTGGTGATTGCATCGTCAAGAAGGTGAAACTTTGGTCGATTGGCATAAGATGGGCGAACGGCGCCTCCCAACGCGATTTGACCGCAAGAAGGAAACCATGAAAACGACAATCACAACCGCATTGGCGGTTCGCGCTGCGCTGCTTGTTGCAGCGTGTGTGGTGAGACCGGCCACAGTCCGGTATGTGGAATCAGCGTCTCCCCAAACGGTCGATGAAGACGAGTACGTGCCGCCCACGGAGTACGTCGTCGATGCGCCAATTTACTACGACACGATGCCGGGCATTACGTTCTATCCGATCTTTATCGATACGCCGGGTCTTGCTTTTGCGTCGTCGCCATGCGCTTTTATCGGGGCGCGTGGTTGGGCGTCGATAATCGAGTGATTTATCGCGGGCATTTTCCGTTCCGCCCAGCCCCGCCTCAATACCGGGCCGAATGGCAACGGCACGGTGGCGTCGCGCACGGCATGCGCCCGATTCGCGGCACCTTTGAAAACCATGGCGGGCACCTTCGTCCCATGTCGCCGCCCGATACCCGGCACCATCAAGTGATCCTGCAACGGCCGGCCTATCGCGATGCCCGGCCCGTGACCGCGAGACCGCCAGAGCATGCGCCAGCCGTGCGCTCACAGTCGGACAAGGCACCTGTCGAGGCCGGCCGGCGTGCAGAGCAATCTGACAACAATCGAAATGGTCGGGATAGTCGGGATAACCGCGATGCTCGCGATGGACGTGCCCAATCCGAGCCGGCGCGTGAAGCATCGCGCGACGGGTCGCGTGCGGTGCAAAGTAACGCACCGGTATCTGCTCCGGTGTCTAGCGCGCCAGCGAGCGCCCCGGTGTCGCAACCGGGTCAGCCGCCGGTGTGAGAGCGAGCCAGAGAACAGCAGGACCAGCCCGCGCGCGTTGCTTCGCCGCCGCCAGACAATCGTCCGCCCCAAGCGGAATCAAGACGCGATGCCAAACCGGTAGCGGTACGGGAAATGCAACCGGCACCACAGGCACAACCGCGTCCGGCGCCCCAGCAGGTTGCATCGCCACCGCTTGCACAGGCCGCCGCGAAAGAGCGACCACGTGAACAGGCGAAGAAGGATGTACCGAAGAAATGCTCCGACGCCGAGCGTAACGACAAGAAATGCTGAACGCACGTGCTTAAAGAATCACTGAACAAGGGGGGGCTCGTTGGGGATGAAGGGGCCCCAACCCCTCCATTGCCCCTCGTAACTCCCTGAATAGTTGAGCACGCTGATTACGCGGGACAGCTTAATCAGCGTTTCCTTAAACACATCCTCCCATGACACCACGTATCCTCCTCATCCAAGGCCCCAACCTCACCTTCCTCGGACGGCGTGAACCCGAGTTGTACGGCACCACCACGGCCGCCCAGCTCGATGCGATGGTGCAAGATCACGCGCGTCGCAATGGTTACGAACTCGACATCATGTACTCACATATCGAAGGTGAGGCGATCGGCCGTATCTATCGCGCGGTCGATGACGGGGTCGATGGCTTGGTGATGAATCCGGCGGGCTTTATGTATGCGGGCTATGCGATGCGCGATTGCTTGTCGGCGGTCGCGCCGTTTCTGCCCTATGTCGAGGTGCATATCACGAACATCGAAAAGCGTCATCTGCGCTCGATCCTCGCCGAGAAAGCGATCGGCGCGGTATTCGGCTTTGGCGTCGACTCATATTTTCTTGGGTTAGATGCGATGTTGCGCCATCTGAACAAGCGAACAAGCGCTGCCGATTGAGTAGGCCAACCTTGAACGATCATCTGCTTCAGTGCATCGAAGCCGCGGGGCAGGCGGGCCAACCGCAGACGCTTTACTTGGTGCTCGATCGCGCGCTCGGTCTGGTCGTCGGGCACCGGCTATTTACCATGATGGTGCTCGCGGCCGATGGCGTCAAAGTGCGCCGCGTGTACAGCAATCACCCCGATGCCTAGCCGGTTGGCGGCTTCAAAACGCATCGCCAAACGCCGTGGGGCGAGCAGGTGCTGGGCGAAGGGAAGGCGTATGTGGGCCGCAGTGCCAATGACATTCGCTGGGCCTTCGCCGATCACGAACGGATCTTATCGCTTGGCTGCGAGTCGGTGCTGAATGGGCCGGTGCGCTATGACGGGCGGGTGATCGGGACGACCAATCTCTTGGATGTCGCGGGCACTATCGACCTGAGCACATCGCCATAATTCAGCCGTTCTGCGCGTTGCTGGTGTCGGCTTTCCTGCGCGAGATAGGCGAGTAGGTTCCGACCCGGCGGATTTGATCCGCCGGGTCGGGCCGTGAATTAAACGCCGTGCTTCTTGAACCAGGCGAGCATGCGCTTCCAGCCGTCTTCGGCCGCTTCCTTGTGGTAGCTCGGACGGTAGTCTGCGTTGAACGCATGGGGCATGTCCGGATACACATGAATCATCGATTCCTTATGCTTGCCGAACGCGACGAGCGCGGCATTCATGCGATCCACCATGTTTTGCGGGATGCCTTGATTCGCGCCGCCGTAAAGGCCGAGGACGGGCGCGTTCAGCTTGTCGGCGGTGTCGATCGGCGACAGCGGCATCGCAGGAGGGGTTGGGCTCAGCCCGCCGTACCACGCCACGCCGGCCTTGATCTTCTTGCTATGTCCGGTGTACTGCCAAACGGTGCGACCACCACGACAAAAGCCGGTGATGCCAAGCCTGTTGACGTCCGCCTTGGCGTGTTTCGATGTCCAATCGACGGTGGCATCGAGGTCGGCAAAACACACTTCATCGGTGAGCTGGTTGGCGACGGCGATGACTTCCTTGATATCGGTAACCTTGGTGAGATCCCCGATTCGCGAGTAGGGCTCGGTGACGACAGCGAAATACCCAGCCTTCGCCACCCGCCGTGCGACGTCCTTGATGTGCTCATGGGCACCCCAGATTTCCGGGACGACCAGAATAACGGCACGTTTTCCAGCCGCCTGCGGGGCCGCCCAATAGATCGGAATGAACTTGCCATCCTTGGCTTGGATCTGCGTGTCATCACCGTCCAGTCCATCCATCGGGGTTTTGATCATCGTCTGCGCCATAATCGGACCAGCGGTTAGGGCAAAATCGGTCGCCGCACTTGAGACGAGAAAGCCGCGGCGCGAGAAAGGAACGGCCGGGACCGGGCTTTCGAACTGGGGATCGAGTTTCAAACGATCATTCACTTTCGACTCCTTTTCAATCGTTGGGGCTGGAGAGACAACGTTTGCACCGGGCTAGAATGCCCACACTGTCCGGTGCAACGGGCGCAATCATTCCACAGCTCGTCCCAAAGGTTTGCCAATGCCCTCCATCTGCCGCTTTCCCACCCCCTCGCTTACCGAGCTGCCCACCGACATTCACGCCAAGCTCGTCGCGATCCAAGAGAAGTCGGGCTTCATACCGAATGTGTGCCTTGCCCTCGCGCGTCGGCCGGAAGAATTTCGCGCGTTCTTCGCCTATCACGATGCCCTGATGGAAAAAGACAGTGGGCTCACGAAAGCGGAGCGCGAGATGATCGTGGTGGCCACCTCGGGCGCGAATCACTGTCAGTACTGCGTGATCGCGCATGGCGCGATTCTGCGTATCCGGGCGAAGAAGCCCTTAATTGCCGATCAAGTCGCGATCAATTATCGGAAGGCCGACATCACACCGCGCCAACGGGCGATGCTCACGTTTGCAATGACAGTATCGCTGCAATCGCATATGGTCGGCGATGCGGATTACGCAGCCTTGCGCGAACACGGTTTCAGCGATGAGGACGCCTGGGATATCGCCGCCATCGCGGCTTTCTTCGCCATGTCGAACCGCATCGCGAATTCGATCAGCCTCAGACCGAACGATGAGTTCTACCTGATGGGTCGCGTGCCGAAAGAGGCGAAGGCGAGTCGGTAACCGATCGCTACAACAAAATCACGTCGTATTGTTCCTGCGTGTAGCTGGTCTCGACCTGCATCGACACCGGCTTGCCGATGAAATCCGACAACATCGCGAGCGCCTGCGATTCCTCCTCGAGGAAAAGGTCGATCACCGGCTGCGCCGCCAAGATGCGGAATTCCCGCGGACTGAACTGTCGCGCCTCCTGCAGAATGTTGCGAAGCACCTGGTAACAGATGGTGCGGGCGGTTTTGATTTCACCCCGTCCGGTACAGGTTGGGCAGCTTTCGCACAGCACATGCGCCAGACTTTCCCGGGTGCGCTTGCGGGTCATTTCGACCAGCCCAAGTTGGGTGAAGTCGCTCACCGTCATGCGGGTGCGGTCCTTGCTTAACGCCTTGTTGAATTCGGCGAGCACGGTGACGCAGTGCTCAAGGTTATCCATGTCGATGAAATCGATAACGATGATGCCGCCCAGATTGCGCAAACGCAGTTGACGCGCGATGACCTGCGAGGCTTCCAGATTCGTCTTGAAGATCGTATCGTCGAAGCTGCGCAAGCCGACAAAGGCGCCGGTATTCACATCGATCGTCGTCATCGCCTCGGTTTGATCGAGGATCAGGTACCCGCCCGATTTCAACTCGACCCGCCGCGCGAGCGCCTTCTCGATTTCCTCTTCCACGTTGTAGAGGTCGAACAGCGGACGCTCGCCGGTGTAGTGTTCAAGCTTTGGCGCCACCTGCGGCATGTAGATTTCGGCGAACTGCTGCAGCTTGAGGAAATTCTCGCGCGAATCGATGAGCACGCGACCCGTTTCGCTATTCGTGAAGTCACGCAGCACCCGTTGCGACAAGGACAGATCCTGAAAGAGCGCGGACGGCGCAGCGGCACCGACGGAGCGCTTGCGGATGTCTTGCCAGAGCGTGCGCAGGTACTGCACATCGGTGGTCAGTTCGGCTTCGCCCGCTGCCTCTGCAACGGTGCGAATGATGTAGCCGCCGGTCTCATCGCGCGGCAATACCTGCTGCAGGCGGTCGCGTAGCGATTTGCGTTTCGACTCGTCTTCAATACTCCGCGAAATGCCGATATGCGAATCCTGCGGCAAATAGACCAGCATGCGGCCGGCCAGACTTATTTGCGTGGAGAGGCGCGCGCCTTTCGTGCCGATCGGGTCTTTCACCACCTGCACGACGATCGGCTGGCCCTCGGCCAGCACTTTCTCAATGGGTCGCGGACCACCGCCGTTCTGACGGGCTTCAAAGATATCGGCGACGCGCAAAAACGCTGCCCGTTCGAGGCCGATTTCCACGAACGCCGATTGCATGCCAGGCAACACGCGCGCCACCCGTCCGCGATAGATGTTGCCGACCATGCCCCGATTTTGACTGCGCTCGATATGCAGTTCCTGCACCACCCCTGCATCGATCACTGCCACCCGGGTCTCTTGCAGTGTGACGTTGATCAGGATGTCTTCCGCCATGATGGTCACCGCGCCGCTGGATCGCGGCTGTCAATGCGTTGCAAAAGATCCACCGTCTCACAGAGCGGCAGTCCCATCACGCCGGAATAGCTCCCGACCATGCTGGGAATAAACGCCTGTGCCCGACCCTGGATTGCGTAAGCGCCTGCCTTGTCCATGGGTTCCCCGGACTGGACATAGCGTTCGATTTCCTCCTCTTCTAAGGCGCGAAATCGTACCGTGTTCTCAGACAGCAGAGCATGGCGCTGATCGCCCAGGCGGACTGCCACACAGGTGAGAACGCGATGTTCGCGTCCGGATAACAGGCGCAGCATGGCCACCGCGTCGGCCGCGTCGGTTGGTTTGCCAAGGATGCGATCGCCGATGCAGACGGTCGTATCGGCCGCCAGGACCGGGCGGCGTTCGAGCTTGCGCGCCAGCAAAATGGCCCACGCGACCGATGCTTTCAGCCGTGCAACGCGCTGTACATAGGCAAGGGGCGCCTCACCGGGAAGGGCCCTTTCGTCGACATCGACGCCGCGCGAGGAATCTTCCCGCAGCGACAGAACGGTGTACTGCACGCCGATCTGCTCCAGCAGCTCGCGCCGACGCGGGCTTTGTGAGGCGAGGTAGATGGCGGGAAGTGGGAACATGATTGGGTGGTAAATGAACAAGGGGGCCGGTTGGGGATGAAGGGGCCCCGACCCCTTCATTGCCCCTCGTAATTCCCCGAAAAATATGGGCACGCTGATTGCGCGGGATAGCTTAATCAGCATTTCCTCAGTTGATTGCATTATTCCCGATGGTACGGATGGTTCGCGAGAATGGAAACCGCGCGATACAACTGTTCCGCCAAAATTACCCGCACCAGACCATGCGGCAAGGTGTAACTCGATAGCCGCAGTACGGTGGCAGGCGTCGCTTTCAATCGCGGGGCAAGGCCATCGGGACCGCCGATGAGGAAGGCGACGTTGCGGCCATCTGATTGCCAGCCTTCGATCTCCCGGGCTAATTCTTGTGATGTGAGGACGCGGCCGCGCTCGTCAAGTGCGACGCGGTGGCAACCTTTGGGGATCGCAGCATCAATGCGATCGGCCTCGGCGCTGAGCATCTGTTCGACGGGGCGTCCTGCCCGCCGGGGTTCAGGCCGAATCGCCTTCAGCTCGACTCCCAACGATCGTGGCATCCGCCGGGCGTAGTCCGCAAATCCATCGTCCACCCATCCGGGCATCCGTTCGCCGACGGCGACGATGGTGAAGTGCATGCAATGGAACCGGGGATGCGTATTGGGCGGTCGGTGCCTACTTGGATGCCGTACTGGCGGCGCGTTTGCGCACGGCGCGCGGTTTCGCCTGACCCCACAGCTCTTCCAGGTTATAATACCGCCGAATGGCCGGGTGCATGATATGGACGACGGTATCGCCAAGGTCGACCAGCACCCACTCACCGGAAGTTTCCCCCTCGATAGAGAGAATCGTCCCGCCGATCGCCTTCACCGCATTATGGACGCTTCGCCCGAGCGCCTTCACCTGCCGTGTGGATTCACCGGTAGCGATGACGACCCGATCAAACATCGTGGTGAGATGCTGGACATTGAAGACCTCGATATCCCGCGCCTTAATGTCTTCCAGCGCCGTGACGACGGTGCGCTGCAACTTCAATAGAGTCAGGCTCAGTGTAATGCCCTCGAGAAATGAACGGTTCAGTCGAACGGATTAACCTGTTCCGCGAACGGTTCAACCGGTTGCGCTTCAATGGTAACGCACCCGGCGCCCATCAGCGCGACAGGGCTGTCTCGTAGAGTTCTGCCTTATGGATGTACTCAAGCACCGAATCGGGCAGGAGGTAGCGCGCACTATCGCCACGGCGCACGAGAGCGCGGATATTGCTCGCGGAAATGTCGAGGGAAGTAATGGTCTGGTGGTAGATCAATCCACAGGGTTCCTGGGCCAGCCGACTTGGATCGGTCGTATGCAACGACCCCCACATTGCCTGCAGCGGTAGCGGAATAGAGGAAGTGAGCTCGTAGCCTGGCCGGCTCGCCACGACGATATGGGTCAATTTGAAGAAATCCTGCCACCGCTCCCAGAACGGGAACCCAAAAAACGCGTCGGCACCCAGCAACAGGCAGAGCGGCCGGTCACCGATTTCAGCCCGAATTTCTTCGATCGTCTTGATCGTGTAGCTCGGCTCTTGGCGACGAACTTCGCGGGCATCGACGCGCAAGATTGGGTTGCCCGCGGTCGCGAGATAAGCCATTGCCAAGCGGTGTTCGGCGCTCGCCAACGGCATCGTGCGATGGGGTGGCTGGCCAGCCGGCACGAGACGAATCTCGTAGAGCTTGAGCGCGGTGGCGATCTCCTCGGCAAAGCGCAGATGGCCAAGGTGCACCGGATCAAACGTGCCGCCAAGAATACCGAGAGGCGAGATCTTGCTCATGCGGTCTCAAATCGTGAATTCGAATACAACGCATTGTAGCCCGCACGCGTGGGCGTGTTGCAGCTAGACTTGAATTCATTCCATATTGGTAGCCGGAGACCCGACCGTGATCGACCCCTTGATCGTCGAAAAAATTATCGACGCTGCGCTCATCGAAGACATTGGATTTTGCGATCTCACTAGCGAGCTGGTCATTCCGCGCACCGCGGTGGCTGAGCTGGCGATGAATGCGCGCCATGAGATGGTGATCGCCGGGATCGACATCGCCGCGCAGGTGTTCAAGCGCCGCGTTCCCGATTGTCGCTTCGAAAAATTCGTCGATGATGGCGCACGGGTCGCAAGCGGCACACGACTCGCGTTGGTGACGGGTCAGGCACAAGGGCTCCTCACTGCCGAGCGAACCGCACTGAATCTGTTGCAGCATCTATCTGGAATCGCGACCTTGACCGCCACCTATGCCGATAAGATTCGCGGCTTGAAAGCGGTGCTGATCGATACGAGGAAGACGACGCCTGGCCTGCGCGCCTTGGAAAAACATGCGGCGCAGATGGGTGGCGCGCGCAATCACCGGTTGCGTCTCGATGATGGGGTGCTGATCAAGGACAACCATATCGCGGTGTGCGGCTCGATCAAGGCAGCGGTCGAACGCGCGCAGAAGAACTGTCCGACCCTCACCAAGATCGAAGTGGAATGCGATACGCTCGAACAAGTGCAGGAAGCGCTCGATGCGCGTGCCGATTGCATCCTGCTCGACAACATGACCAACGATCAGATGCGCGAAGCGGTGCGGATGACGGCCGGCCGCGTCCCGCTGGAAGCCTCGGGCGGCGTGCGCTTGGAAACCATTCGCGGCATCGCTGAAACCGGCGTTGATTTCGTCTCGGTCGGGCGGATCACACAATCCGCGCCGGCGGTCGATATCGGCCTGGATGCGGTGATCCGCACGTAGAGTCGGGCCAAGGTCCATTGAGATGTCGAAGCCAAAAAGTATTTGTTTGTTCTGTTCCGCCTCGCAAGGCCTGCCTGCTGAGTACATCGCGCTCGCCGAATCACTGGGCACGCGCATTGCGAGAGAGGGTATGCGCCTGGTCTACGGCGGCAGCGCGCGCGGGCTCATGATCGCGACCGCACGAGCTGCGCATGCGGCGGGAGGCACGGTACTCGGTGTAATGCCGCGACTGCTCATTCCGCGCGAGGGCATCGGTTCTTCGGTGGGCGAGATTAAGCTGGTCGAAACCTTGTCGGAGCGCAAACAAGTGATGGCGGATGCATCGGATGCATTCGTCGCGATTCCAGGCGGCATCGGCACGTTGGACGAAGTGGCCGAAATGATCACCTGGAACGAATTGTCGATTCACGCCAAGCCCGTTTATCTGCTCAACATGTTTGGATTCTGGGATCCCTTGCTGGAATTCTTTGAACGCGGCCGCAAGCTTGGCGTGATCCGACCAAGCTTTGATGACAGTTGCACGGTGGTCGACACACAGGATGCACTGTTCGAAGATCTGGCGCGCCGATGAAGGCCGCTGCATTCGACTATTCACGTGCCGCCTCGGTCGAGGAGGCTTGTGCGTTACTCGCCCGCCACGGGCCGGACGCGCGGTTGATTGCCGGTGGGCAAAGCCTCGTGCCGATGATGGCGATGCGTCTGGTCCGCCCGGCGGTGCTGGTGGATATCCAACGCATTGCATCCCTCAATGAATGGCGAGTTGAAAAGGATTTCTTGTGCATCAGCGCCTGCGTTCGGCAGAACGTGATCGAACGCGAAGCGGCGCTGAGTGAAGCCGTGCCGCTCCTTGGTAAAGCGATTCGCTGGATTGGTCATGTGCAAACCCGTAATCGCGGCACGGTCGGCGGCTCGCTCGCGCATGCGGATCCATCCGCCGAGTTGCCGCTCGTTGTGGCGACGCTCGGGGCGCAATGCATCGTGCGATCCTTTCGTGGAGAGCGCACGATAGGTAGTGAATCGTTCTTTACTGGCCCGATGAGCACCGCGCTGCAAGCCGATGAGTGTCTCGTCGAAATCCGCTTGCCGATCTGGGGCGCTGGCCGCATCGGCACGTCATTCGAAGAGGTCGCGATTCGCCATGGTGATTTCGCGCTGGTTGCGGTGGCGGCACAGGTTGCACTCAACGCCCACGGTGTTTGCGAACGGGCCGCGCTCGGGGTTGGCGGGGCGGCCCCCGCACCGGTCGCCTTTCCAGACCTCTCGCGCCACTTGGTCGGCACGCAACTGGATGACGCTGCCATGCAGGCGATCGCCGACACGCTCGCAAAGCGGGTTGCCCCCATGTCCGATTTGCATGCAAGCGCCGCTTATCGCCGGCATCTTGCCCACACCTTGACGCTCAGGACCTTGCGCGCCGCACGCGATGAAGCGCTGACCCGATCATGAGCGAATCCATGCATCACATCACGCTCAAGGTCAACGGCGTCACGCGCTCTGGCGAGGTCAACGCGCGCACCACGCTGGTCGATTTTCTTCGCGATACCTTGCGTCTCACTGGCACCCATGTTGGTTGCGAGCACGGCATTTGCGGCGCGTGCAGCGTGCTGCTCGACGGCGAGCCGGTGCGCTCCTGTCTCATTTTCGCTGTGCAAGTGGAGGGGCAAAGCGTGACCACCGTCGAGGGGCTTGCCAAACCCGACGGGTCGATGAGCGTGCTGCAAGATAGTTTCTGCGAAACGCACGGCCTGCAGTGCGGCTATTGCACGTCAGGCATGTTGATCGCGGCGCACGCGCTGCTTGCGTCCAACGCAACGCCAAGCGAGCATGCGATTCGCGATGCGATCGGCGGCAATCTGTGTCGTTGCACCGGCTATCAGCAAATCGTCGAGGCGATCCAGCTGGCGGCCAAGCGCCGCGCTGGCGGTGAGCGATGAGATCAAGATGAGCGCACCTCCGAAACAGTTCCGCTACATCGGCAAGCATCGGCGAACGAAAGAGGATCCGCGTTTCGTCACCGGTACCGGCAGCTTCGTGGCTGACGTGCAGCTGCCTGGTATGAAGCATGTCGCCCTGGTGGCGAGTCCGCATCCGAGCGCGCGCATCTGCGCCATACGAATTGACGCGGCGATGGCGCTACCTGGCGTGATCGCGGTCGTCACCGGTGCGGAGTACTGCGCGGCGACTGAATCGCATCTGGTCGGGGTCGATGCGCCCGCGGTGCGGCGCTACGCACTCGCCAACGACGTCGTGCGCTACGCGGGCGAATGGGTCGCAGCCGTCGTCGCCGAATCACGCGCGCTTGCGGAAGACGCCGCTGAGCTGGTGGAGGTCAATTACGAGCCGCTGCCCTTTGTGATGGATCCGGAAAAGGCGGTAACACCCAATGCGCCGCTCGTGCATCCGACGCATGGCTCTAACGTTATTTTTCAGCGCACCTTTAGCTGGGGGCCAGTCGAACAGCGCTTTCGCGAGGCGGACCATCAATTGAAGTTTCGCGCCCGCTGGGCGCGCAGTGCGACCGTGCCGATCGAAACGTTCGGAGTCGTGGCCAACTGGCATCGCGCCACCGGCATTCTCGATGTGTGGGCCTCCATCCAGATGCCTAAGTTTCCGGATCAGATCGCCCGGTCATTGCGTCTGCCTGGCAATGCGGTGCGCGTGCACTTCGATGTGGATGTCGGCGGCAGCTATGGTGTGAAGCGGGGCATCAAACACACGGTACTCACCGGCTACCTCGCAATGAAACTCGGTGTGCCGGTGCGATTGATCGAAGACCGCCTGGAAAACATGCGGGGCGGCGATATGCACGGGCCGGATCGCATTTTTGACATGCAGGTCGCCTTTGATCGAGACGGCACCATTCGCGGATTGAAGATCCGTGCATTGGACGATGTCGGTGCCTACGCCGGACGCTCGCCTTTACAACTTGGCAAGCCGGTTGGCGCCATCTGCGGGCCGTATCAGATTGACGCGATCGAGTACGAACCGATCTCGGTGCTGACCAACAAGACCGCGCAGGAAGCGGTGCGCGGCTTCGGCCAAGCGCCGACCAACTACGCATTGGAACTCACTATCGATCGCGTGGCGGCGTTCCTCAAACAGGACCGCATCGCCATCCGCCGCCGGAACCTCATTCGTGCGGAGCAATTCCCGTATCTCATTCCAAGTGGCACGACCTACGATTCGGGCGACTATCACACGGTGCTTACCAAGGCGCTCGATGCCGCCGGTTACGAAGCCCTCATCGCAAAGCGTGACGCACTGCGGCGTGCCGGTAATCTCGCAGGTATCGGGATCGCAACCTGTCTCGAGCCAAGCGGCGGAAACTCATCGTTCGAACCGCTCTTCAATCCGAAGAACGACACCACCACCTGGATGGATTCGTGTCTGGTGCGCGTGGACCTGTCAGGCGCGATTACCGGCGTCATGAACACCTCAACCGCCGGTCAAGGTCATGAAACGTTGGTGTCGACCGTGTTGGGTGAGGTGCTGGAACGCGACCCCAACACGATTCGCGTTGTCCATGCCGATTCGCTGAATGCATTGCCTTCAAACAGTCCGGTCGGCAGCCGCATGGCGATCATGCTGGGTGGGGCGGCGGCGGGTGCTGCACGCAAGATCAAAGATGCGCTCATTGTGATTGCGGCACACAATCTTGGTGTCGCGGCGAGTGAGATCGTCTACGCCGATGGGAACTGTTCGGTTGGTCGTGATGCGACCAAGCGATTGACCTGGGACCAGCTCGTTGAAATAGCCCACCGAAAATTTCACAAGCTGCCGGCCGGTTTGGAGCCGGGACTGCAAGCAAAGTTCGTCTGGGAAGTCCCGACTGGTGGCGCGCTGCCGACTGCAGAGGGACGTATCCAGATGTATCCGTGTTTCTCGTTTGAAGCGCATGTCGTGCTGGTGGAAATCGATGCGCTCACTGCACAGCCGCGCATTCTCAAGTACACCTGCGGCCATGATTGCGGCGTCATGATCAGCCCCGATATCGTGCATGGCATGACCTACGGTGGCATCGCGCACGGCATTGGCGCCGCGCTGTATGAGAAGTTCGCTTTCACTGACGACGGGCAACTCTCGAGCGGCACGTTCATGGATTACCTGATGCCAAGCGCGCATGAAGTGCCAAGTCTTGCCATCGCCGATCACTGCACCCCATCGCCGCTTACGACATTCGGACAAAAAGGCTCGGGCGAAGCCGGTTACCTCGGTGCACCGGCCGCGCTGGCCAGTGCCATCAACGACGCACTCAGTCCGCTCGCCACCTCGATTGAAAGCTTACCCATGACACGGCTCGCATTGTTTGAAAAGATCGAGGCCGCGCGCCACCACAAAGGAATCGCATGACAACGCCAACTCGCTGCGACGCCGAAGCGCTGAAAGACTTTGCCCGCCATGCTTATCTCGCCGTGGGCTTCTCGGCGGCGCACGCGTCGACGGTCGCCGGGTTGATGGCCGAGGCCGATCTCTTCGGCGCGGATGGTCATGGCATCTTTCGCTTGCCCCACTACATCCGCCGCATCAAGGCAGGCGGGGTCAACAAGACACCGAATATTCGCGTGCTGCGCGAATCAACGGCGACCGCCTTGATCGATGGCGACAACGGCATGGGTCACCTCGTGATGCAACGCGCGGCGGAACTCGCCGTCGAAAAGGCGCGCGTCACCGGGATCGGCTGGTTGGCGCGCGGTTCAGCAATCACGCGGGTCCCGCGTTGCTGTACGCCCGCATTCCGCTCGCCGCCGACATGATCGGGCTCTATCTCGCAGTGGGGAATGCCAATCACATGGCGCCCTGGGGTGGCATCGACATGTTGCTTTCCACCAATCCGATTGCGATTGTGGTGCCGGCGGATCAGGAACCACCGATCGTGCTCGATATGGCGACCACCGTTGCTGCGTATGGCAAGGTTAAAACCGCTGCGCAACGCGGCGAGACGATGCCGCTAGGTTGGATGATCGATCGGCTCGAGCAACCGCTCACTGATCCCCATCGCGCCGAAGAAGGATTGTTGCTGCCTATCGGCGGGTACAAAGGCTACGGCTTGTCGCTCATCATCGGGCTTCTCGCCGGTACCTTGAACGGTGCGGCGATGGGGCGCGATGTCATCGATTTCAATGCGGACGAAAAGTCCACCACCAATACCGGACAAGCCGTGTTGGCGATCTCGATCGATGCCTTTGGCGATCGCGCCGAATTCAAACGCCGGGTCGATGCGGTGTCTCGGGATATTCGCAACTCAAAGCGGCTACCCGGCTTCGATCGCATCTGGTTACCCGGTGAGCAAAGCGCCGCCAAACATGCCGACCGCGTGAAAAACGGTGTGCCATTACCGGCACCGCTGGTGGCGAGCCTGGCCAAACTCGCCGCGTCGCTCGAGATCAAACCGCTGGAGGTCCGTGGATAAAGCGATTCGATAAGGACGAAAGTGGCGCATCGCTACGCTGGCCGTGCGTGCTCGCTCGCTTCGTCGTCCAGCCGTTCCCAGATCTCACGGGCAATCGGATTGCGCAGTTCCTCGGCGATATGACCGACCAGGCCGACGGCGCGTCCGATCACCGCAATGCCGCGTGCCAGCCGCCAATCGACCTCGAGCTCACAAAGGATTGCGCCCATCGCACCGGTGACATTGAGGGGTAACACCTTGCCCGAAGCGCGCTCCGCTTCCTGCTGTACCAGCTGGATCAGCTCTACGTAGCGACCGGCAAAGCCATTTTCCTTGGCGATCGCGAAGAGACGTGGCGTGCGGGGATCGACCGGCTTGTGGATCGGATGGCCCACGCCCGGAATCGATGCCTTGCGCGCACGATGATCGGCGACGATATCGCGCGCAGTCTGAGCAAGATCTGCGACTGCTTTGGGCTGAGCCTTCGTACCGAGTGCGGCTTGTAAGAGCTGCGCCGAGCCTTCTGCGGTGCCGGCAAACGTCGTGCCGAGTCCACAGAGTCCCGCCGCGACGGCGCCTTGCAGGGATTCGGGCGCGCCAAGATAGATGAGACGTGTCGCAATCGCATGCGGCGTGAGCCCATGTTCGACCAAGGCGCAGAGCAGCGCATTGAATACTTTCGACTCGGCGGGCGTCGGGGCGCCGCCTTTGATTTCCAGCCAAGCCATGTCGCCAAGGGACATGTGCCCAAGAATTTGATTGGGCAGATCAAGGCCGCGAACGGTGATGCGATCGGTCGTGCTCCATCCCATGTCGGAGCGAATCTTGCGTGCGGTGCGGGGCATGGTTGATATCTTTCAAGTGAATGAGCGTAGGAAATGATAGCCGGGACCGCGCGCTTTCCGCTCACCACCTGATTCAATGGCACGCGTATGATTCTTGCGTTGTCAAAACAATACCCCAACCAAAGCGAGGACCCTATGAGCACACTGCCGCCCGATGTGAAAGCACATCCCTACGATTGCGTTTACTGCGCGACGCCCAACTTGTCGCGCCGTCAATTTCTTCGTGCCACCGCGGCGACCGCCATCGCAGCACCGGCGATCGCTACGACCGCCGGATGCGCTATTGCAACGCAAGGCAATGGTGCCATCGCCGATGGTCGGCCGATTCTTATCAAGGGCGGCTGCGTGTTGTCAGTCGATCGGTCAGTGGGCGATTTTGAGCAGGCGGATGTGCTGGTCGTAGGATCGAGAATCGTCGCGGTGCGGCCGAACATCAGTGCGCCCAATGCCGCGGTCATCGATGCGTCGAATACCATCGTCATGCCGGGCTTTGTCGATACCCATCGCCATATGTGGTAAGGCATTCTGCGCAACATCCTGCCGGATGGCTCCTTGCAGGATTACATTCGCGTGGTGCGGCGGATGGTTGGGCAGGCCTATACGCCAGACGATGCCTACGCCGGTAATCTGTCGAGCGCACTAAGCTGTATCGATGTGGGCGTGACCACCGTGCTCGACTGGTCGCACATCCACAACACGCCTGCCCATTCCGATGCGGCGATCAAAGGTGTGCAAGACTCCGGTGTGCGCGCAATCTTTGGCTACGGCACGCCGCAGCATGAATCGGGCGATTGGACCAAGGCGCCTGCCCATCGTTATCCGGGCGATATCACGCGGCTGCGCAAGCAGTATTTTTCAACCGAAGATCAGTTTCTCACGCTGTTCCTCGCCTCCCCGGGCGGCACGCCGGAAGCGATTCTGCCGACCTGGAAAGCCGCGCGCGATGTCGGCGCACGCATCATGATTCACGTTGGGGTGGGTGAATTCGGCCGCGACGCATTGTTGGAGCGCATCCACAAGATCGAGCCTCTGCGCGCAGACACCACCTATATTCACTGCTGCACGCTAAACGACACCGAATGGAAGTTGATCCGCGATTCAGGCGGTACGGTGTCCATTGCCGGGTACGTGGAAATGCTGATGGGTCATGGTAATCCGCCGGTCTAAAAATGCATCGACATGGGTATCCGGCCGAGTCTCTCGGTGGATGTCGAGACTTCCGTGCCAAACGATTTCTTCACCCAAATGCGCACGATCCTGTCGTTGCAAAAAACGAGGTGCGGGCACGCCGTCTGGCAGGTGACAAGACGCCGCCCGCATTTCTGACCGCGCGCGAGGTGCTGGAATACGCGACCATCGAGGGCGCGAAAGCCAATGGCCTCGAGCGTAAGGTCGGCTCGCTGACGCCTGGCAAAGAGGCCGACATCATCTTGCTGCGGACCGATCGGCTGAACGTGATGCCGATGAACAACGCAGTGGGCGCGGTGGTAACGAGCATGGGGCCGCAGAATGTTGACACCGTCATGATCGCCGGCAAGATCAAGAAGCAAGGTGGTCAACTGGCGGGCGTTGACATGCCGCGCGTGACGCGCATTCTCAACGAAGCGCGCGAACGAGCGCTGACCAACGGCAAGTACCCGCGCAGTCGGGTCTAGAAAGTCGTCGTGCTTACGGCAGGCGCAACGTCATGGCGCCTGCCGCTGTCAGTGGGTAACCCAATCGGGCAGTGCTTCGGCGACCATTGGCGGGGCAATGTAATGGCCCTGTGCGCCATCGAACCCAAGTTGCGGCAGGAGCTGCCATTCCTGGTCGCGCTCTACGCCAATGGCAGTGATCTTCAAACCATGTTGTTTCGCGCCGGCCGCCCCGGCCTGTAATGCACTGCGCAGATGTGGGCGGGAGGCTGCCTCGACCATCAGCGACCGATCGGTCTTGACTTGCGTGAGGGGCAGTCGCTCGAGTTTGGTGGGGGCAGCAACGTCCGTACCGAACGCATCCATCGAAACGCCAAACCCCTTCTGACAGAGTTCGAGGAGATTCTCCAGCACCACAATGTCATCGCAGGTCGCTACGCCCTCCGTAATTTCGATGATCAGATCTTCCGACCGGAGCCCCATCCGTGCGACTTGGCGATGCAGGTGGTCGACAAAGTTTGGCGTGCTCATTACCGCGGCCGGCACGTTGAGCGTCCCGCCGAACTGAAAATTGAACCGCCGCCACAACACTAGTTGCGACAGTAGGCGGCCCAATACAAAGTCGGTGAAGGCACTGGCGAATCCCGATTCCATGGCGAAGGGTAGAAATTCGGCCGGGTACAACATGCCGTGCCGGTCGTCGTCCCAGCGGATGAGCGCCTCGACCGACTGAATGGCACCCGAGCTCAAGTCGATCTGGGGTTGATAGTGGACGGTCAGTTTGGCGGCATCGATCGCACCCACCATCTCGGTGATCGTGGGGATCGATACATGATCGGGCGCCGGAAACGCTTCCAGATCGCGCGGGCGTTCTGTCTTGGGCAGGGGGTCATGGCGACCGGGGAAGAAGATCGTACGCCGGGGTTCTAGGTTGGTCATCATGGTGAAGACCCTCTAAGGAATCACTGAACAAAGGGGGTCGCCCCCCCTCGTGACTCCCTAAATTTTTGAGCACGCTGATTAAGCGGGATAGCTTAATCAGCGTTTCCCTAATCGTTTGTCCTTGATGCGACGCTATTGGATGCGTCTTGCAACGGTGAATCGATGGACTGATCAATCGGATCCGTCATAGCCCCAAAGTTGCGGCGCAGCCTGGGGATAGGACAGGCAATGCGCGACCATACCCCGTTGAAGAGTCGTCAACCGGAGATGAGGGTGAATACTTACGTCAGATTGTGAAATTGTTTGTCAGAAACGGTAATAGAGCCGTCGAAAACCCGCCAAAACAGGAATCCGGGCGGCTTCCCGCCCGGATTCTCAAAGGCTTAGCCGATGTTCTTCTGAAAGAACTCGACGCTCCGGCTGCGTGAAAGCTTGGCGCTTTCGGCGTGGTAGGAGCCCCGGTGATCACAAGTGAAACCATGGCCGGCGGGGTACACATACGACTTCTGGGTTGGATGCGCGGCTTCCACTTTGCGCACCGCTTCCATCGGAATCGCGTGATCGGTTTCGCCCCAATGGAGCATCACTGGAACATTTGGTTTTTCGTCCGTCATGTTGCCGATGCCGCCGCCATAGAACGGCGCGGAGCATGACAGACCCTTGGCCCGTGATGCGGCGACCCATGCTGTCGTGCCGCCCCAGCAGTAACCGACGATGCCCACTTTGCCGGCGCCCTTGACGCGATCGATGGCGGCCTGCACATCGGCCATGGTGTTGTCCCAGTTAAGGCTCATGGCGATCGTGCGGCCCGCGTCGATATCGGCCTGGGTGTAGCCGTGATCGAAGTTGCGTTCCTTGCGGTCGAAAAAAGCCGGGCAGATCGAGAGGTAACCGTCCGCCGCAAAGCCGTCGGTCACTTCTTTCATGTGCTTATTCACGCCAAATATTTCTTGCACGACGACGAGCGCGCCGCGCGCTTTGCCTTTTGGCTCGGCGAGATAGGCCGATAGCTTGTGTCCGTCTGCGGCGGTGAGTTCGATTGTGGTACCCATGATGTCCTCCAGGTTTGAGTGGGCGTTAAGGGGTGATGCCGGCAAAAGAGCCGCGTGGCTATTCTGCCTTGCTCTGCAATGTCGAGGCACGCAATGTTGATAGCTGCGGGGCCGTGACGATCATGAACGCACCGGCCAATAGGGCAGCACCGATGGTAGCAAGTGTAATGCCTCGCGCGCCCATGAGGTCGGCGCCGATCCCGACCACGACCGACCCTAAGGAAATGAGCGCAGGGTAGAACTGCATGAGCGAGGCAACGCGACCTCGCATCGCCTTGGGCGCGGAAAGCTGCAACAAGGCTTGGCCTGAGGCGGTCGTCACCATCTCGCCCACGCCGGCCAGCACCACAAACGGAAAGGCGACCGCGACGGTTGGGCTCACCGATATTGCGGTCAACGCGAGGATGAAGGTGATTCCGGCTGCGGTCTACACTGCGCCCAGCCGGTCGAAGCGCGATAGTCCCGCGGCAACCACGCCACCTAACAGGCCGCCTATTCCCACCGCAGCGAACAGCCATCCCAGGCCTTCCGGGCCGACTTTGAACTCATGCTTCGCATAGATCGGCAGTAGCGTGTTCCAGACCGGAATCAGGAAAAAGAACGGTACCGCCGTGAACAAGAACAGCGTGCGGGTCAAGCGATCGCTCATCGCATAGCGCATGCCTGCGGTAAGGCTCTGCCAAAATGAATTGTCGCGTTCCTGCCGTGCGGGCTGGGGAAAGTGGATCAACGACACCAGCACAATCGCTGCGACGTACAACAATCCCTGAATGTAGAAATTGATCGCGGCGGTGAACCAGGCAAGCAGGTAGCCGGCCAGCACAGGGCTCAATACGCGCATCAGGCTGAACGCGATGGTATTGAGCGCGACCGCGTTCATGACCGCCGACTGCGGGACAAGATCCTGAATCGAGGCTTGCCTTGTCGTGCGGTCGAATACATGCGTGGCGCCGACGATCCAGATAAAGACAAAGAGGTGCCAGGTTGCAAGACCCTTTGCGGCGACCAGCGCGCCCATGCAACCGGCCATGACGGCGTTGATCAGACTCGACCAGACCAGCAGCGTGCGGCGTGAGTACCGGTCGGCCGCTACGCCTGAAAAAGGCGCCAATAACAGAATCGGTAGGGCGCGAAAGCCGAGTACCGCGCCAACGATCGCGCCGGAGCCCGTCAGGTCATACGCCACCCACGCGAAGACAACCTGGTGGATCCAGTGCCCGGCCTAGGTAAATAGTGACCCCGCCCACAGCAACCGAAACTGTGGGAAGCGCAGCGCGTCAAACATTCAGATATCTTTACCCCCCGCTTGACTTTATCCACGCTTAACGGCGGCACCCGCGCCCGTCGCATCGGTATCGTAGCCAGGCAGCACGCGTGCATCGATCAAACACACTTTGCCCGCCTGCACGGCTTCGATGCCGCGCTTGATCGCACCGGCCAGATCTTCGATGCGTTTCACTGGACCGATGCCTTCCGCGCCTTGCGCGCGCGCGATCGCAGCGAGATCGATATCGGGCTCGCTGATCGCCTGACCCACCCACTTGTTCTCAACCGGCCGATTGCGGGTTTTGGCGACGCGCTCCTGATGCAATTCGTCATTGTAGAACGAGCGATTGTTCGCCACGATCATGAGGCATGGAATCTTGTAATGCGCGGCGGTCCAGATGGCCGAACTCGCCATCATGAAGTCGCCGTCGCCCAGCACGCCGACCGGGATGCGGCCTGAACCCACCAACCCGAGCGCCGAGCCGATGGTCATACCCGGGCCGGAGCCGATGCCCGCACCGCCATCAGCACCGAGATAATCGAGCGGATGTTTGAACTCGCGATACGCACCGTGCCACCCAAGCGGCAGGCGCGTGATCGATACATCAAAACCCTTGGTCGCTTCGTTCAGGCAATGCGCAAGTGCGGCGATCGTCACTTCCGCTGTCATGCGTGCCTGCGGTCCGGGCGGCTGCGCAGGCGCTGCACCTTTGCGCGCGGTAACCGTGCCCAGCAACGCCGAGACGGCCGCTTCCGGTTCGCAGAGCAGATAACAATCGGCGGGCGGGAGCACATGGTATTCCATGCCAAAGCCTCGATGGCTGTGCTGGTCGACGGACACCCGAATCACTTTGGCGGTGATCGGGCCATCGCCGTAGGCCAGCTTCAACGTGCCACCGAGATCGACGTTGTCCAGCGCGAGAATGACATCGGCTTGTTTGATGGATTCAAGGCCAACCGGCAACTGGTGAATGCCGGGCCAGCCAAAGTGCAGCGGATGATCGGTCGGGAACGCCGCGCCGCATTTCAGATCGGTATAGACCGTCGCATTCAGTTTCTCCGCCAGGGCCACTCGATCACGCCAGCCTTCGGTCGAACGCGACACGCGGCCGATCATGATGGCTGGATTCTTCGCCTGTGAGAGCCACTTGGCGGCGCGCGCGACTTCGTCGGCATCGGGTTTGATCGCGGGCGGTGCGCTGAACCGTCCGACTTCAGGCACTGGCGGCAGGCTCGGCAGTTTGGCTTCTTGCAGCGCCGCATCGAGATTGATGTACACCGGGCCGCATGGCGCGGTTGCAGAAATTTGCGCGGCGCGGATCATCGCTTCATACATCGCTGGCACCGAGGCAGGTTGGTTATCCCACTTCGTGAAATTGCGGATGAGCGCGCCTTGATCGGACATCGTATGGATCCAGTCGATCCACGGCCGGCGCTTGGCGGCATCCCACGGACCGGTGGCCCCGAGAATCATCATCGGCACACGGTCGCACCAGGCGTTGAAGATCGACATCGTCGCATGCATGAGTCCCACATTGGAATGCAATGCGGCACCCATCATGCGCCCAGTCGCTTTCGCATAGCCGTGCGCGATCGACACCGCGACGTCTTCATGCAGGCAGAGCAACATCTGCGGCTTTTCATTGCCAAGATAGTTGACCAGGCTGTCATGCAGCCCGCGATAGCTCGCCCCCGGGTTGAGCGCGATGTACGGCACGTCGAGGGCACGCAGCATTGCCGCCATCGCGTCGCTGCCCCAGAATTCGGTAACCGGGGCGGCTTGATTGGGCTGATCGATATGGATCTGAGCGAATTTCGGGGCGCCAGCGTTCATGGTGTCGTTCTCAGTGATGGGGGATCGCGGGCGAGTATAGCCGGGAACCAGTCCGCCGCTGCCCTGCTCGACCGTGTGAGATCATTCTATTTCTGCGCGACCAAGTCAGTCTTCAATAAGGATTTAAACCATGAAAATCTGCCGCTTCAATGGAAATCGTATCGGCCTGGTCCAGGGCGATGAGGTGCTCGATGTCACCGCTGCGCTCGATGTGATTCCGGCGCAACGCTATCCGCTGCCGCACTACGATGTGATGATCGAGAATCTCGCCAAAGTCTGCGCACGAATCAACGAAGTAAAGGGTAGTGCGGCACGTCTCAAGCTTTCCAGCATCAAGTTGGACGCGCCGGTCGCCAATCCGAACAAGATCATCAATGCGCCGGTCAATTACAAAGCGCATGCAGATGAAGCCCTCACCGACAAGCAGCTTGGCGCTGGTGCCGCGGGCAAGCAGTCGATGTTCATCGGCGACTGGGGGCTGTTCCTCAAGGCGAATAGTTCGCTCTGCGGGTTCGGTGATGAAGTGAAGCTCCGCTGTCCGGATCGTCGCAACGATCATGAGATCGAGCTGGCGGTCATCATCGGCAAAACCTGCGAGCGCGCCACGCTCGCCAATGCCATGGACTATGTGGCCGCCTATTCCATCGGACTCGATATGACCGTACGCGGGCAGGAAGATCGCAGCTGGCGCAAATCATTCAACACGTATGCGGTGTTGGGGCCATGGATCGTCACCAAAGACGAAATTCCCGATCCGCACAACATCGACTTCTCGATCCATGTGAACGGTGAGTTGCGGCAGAAGTCGAACACCGCGAAGCTCGTGTTCAATATTCCGAAGTTGATCGAATACGCGACCCAGTGTTACACGCTTTACCCGGGCGACATCATTTTCAGCGGCACGCCGGAAGGGGTAGGCCCGGTGAAGCCGGGCGATGTGATGCGGGTCGATATCGAAAAGATTGCCGCTTGGGATGTTCGCATTGCCCGCGATTACGTGCGCTGATCGGATAAGCCCATGATGATGCGCCTCGCGATGACGATTGGATGTATGTTCGCCAGCGTGCTTGCGCAGGCCCAGGTGACGGTTTCCGAGCCCTGGATACGCGCCACCGTCGGTGGACAGAAGGTCGCGGGCGGTTACCTGCAGATCAAGAGCGAGCGCGATACGGCGCTGGTGGGCGTGAAATCGCCCGCTGCCGCCAACGTCGAAGTGCATGAAATGGCGATGGTCGATAATGTCATGAGGATGCGTGCATTGCAAAAGCTCGACGTGCCGGCGGGTCGTTCGGTCGAATTGAAACCAGGCGGGTATCACCTGATGCTGATCGATATCAAAGAGCCGATGAAAGTGGGCGCGAAAGTGCCGCTGCAATTGACTTTCGAAGATAAAGACAAGAAACGCGAGACCGTCGAGGTGACGGCGGAGGTGCGGCCGCTTAGTGGCGCGAGCGCGGCGAAGGGTGAGCATAAGCATCACTGACGCTCAAGCCACGAGCCTCTAAATCCTTAGAATGAACCACGGAGGAAGCGGAGGGTCAAAAAGCAGCCGCAGGCACGATAGATTCAATCCGCAATAGACCCGGTCGCAGAATCGAGGCAACGCTGTGATCACACTTTTTCCTCCGCTTCCTCCGTGGTGAATTTCTGAGGTATCGCTCGTCGTCTGTGGTCAACTTGTGTAGTGTCACCTCAATGCAAATAGATGGAGAACTCTTTGACTCAAGACCTCCTCGTCGACGTTCGCGATCGCGTCATGCGCATCACCATCAATCGCGAAGAGCGCCGCAACGCGATCAATCCCGATGTCGTCAATGCCATCAGCGCGGCGCTCGATCAAGCGCAAGCCGATCGTGACGTTCGCGTCATCGTCTTGACCGGCGCGGGCACCAACGCGTTCTGCTCGGGCGCCGACCTGCAATCAGGCGCCTCATTCCAGCATGATCACTCGGAACCGACCGCGCCCTTTGCCAATCTCGCACGCAAAGTCCGTCAGTTGAACATACCCCTGGTGGCGCGCGTCAATGGCGCATGCATGGCCGGTGGCATCGGCCTTTTGTCGATGTGCGATATGGCGGTGGCGAGTGAACATGCCATCTTCGGCTTTCCGGAAGTAAAAGTCGGCGTCTTTCCTTCGCAGGTGTTGAGCGTATTGCAGCATCTCATTCCACGACGGGTGCTGAATGAGATGTGCATCACCGGCGAGCCGATCACCGCAGTCGATGCGAAAGCCATCGGGCTGGTGAACTATGTGAGTGACGATCTCGATGGCAAGCTCACCTGGCTGCTGGATCGAATCCTCGATAAATCACCGGCCGCGATCCGCCGTGGCCTCTACACCATGAAACGCGTCGATTCGATGTCGTTCGAAGAAGCAGCAGCCTTCACCGAAAGCCAAATCGCGCTTACCGCGATGACCGAGGATGCGAAAGAAGGGCGCGCCGCGTTCCGCGAAAAAAGAAAGCCGGTGTGGACGGGGCGGTGAAAAATAGGGGACAGACCACGATTATGCGCCCGGACGTCGCGGGTCCGTCCCTCACTCGCCGGCGAGGCAAGCGCTTCGTTCCTTCACAATGAAGGCAGCCGCCACCGCGCTTACGTCGTTCCCAACTGCCGCCTGAACATCGTAAAAATAATCTCCCAATCCCGATTCGCTGCCTGCTTGTCGTGGATATCGCGATCCGGTAGCGCATAGCCATGGTCCGCGCCGGGATGGATTACTTCCCGATAGCGTGCCTCAGTGCCGCGAAAGATTTCAGCCACCACCTTGATCGTTGCAGGCGGCGTCCACGGATCCTTCTCGGCGTAGCCGCAATACATTTCACCGCGCGCCTTCTTCATGCCAAGATGCGGCGAGTCGGCGGCCTCCGTCACCAGTGCCGTCCCGTGCAAACTCGCGCCGGCGCGAAACCGATCCGGGAAATGTTCCGCGGCGCGAAACACATGGCGTCCGCCCATGCAGTAGCCGATCGATCCGATCGCGCCCTTCTTCACCGGCTCGCCGCGATCGATGAAGGAAAGTAGATCGACCGTGTCGTCGATGACCATTTGATCGGTCAGCTTGTTGAGCGGGGCGAGGACTTGTTGCTTACGCGCTTCATCTAACGCGTGGAGCGAAATCATGCGTCCGTCGGCATCCTTGAACTGATGGCGGATGCGGCCTTGGCGATAGTAGAAATTCGGTACGAGGCAGTAATAGCCGACGGTCGCGATTCGTCGCGCTACATCGAACAGCTCTTCGCGCAGGCCCCACACGTCCATGTAAAGGACGACGGCCGCGAAGGGCCCGTTCTCCTCGGGGTGGGTAATGAAGGTATCCATCTTCCCGTGGCGGGTGGGAAGGTCGATCAGGCGTTCTTTCATGGTGAGCTCCCTTGGTATTTCTGAGGATCGGATAGTACGACGACGGGCGCGCGGGCATCGACAGCACGTCGTCGATGAGATAACGTACGCTTCAGCGTTTAAAACAAGGGGAGACTATCGATGAAGCTCGCACTGTTAACCGCCCTGCTCGTCGCGGGGTTAGCACAGGCCCAGCCCGTCGTTCTGAAGTTCGCAAGCTTCGAGCCGGCGCAGGCGCCCTTCACCGCGCGGGTGTTCACGACCTGGGCCGAAGACGTGACCAACGCATCGAATGGCACGCTCAAGATCGAGATGTTTGCGGGCGGCACGCTTGGACGCAATCCGCTGCAACAATTGAAGTTGATTCAGGATGGCGTCGCCGATATCGCTTGGACGGTTCCCGGCGTGACCCCCGGCCGCTTCGATGATGTCGAGGTGGTCGAACTGCCGTTTCTAGTGAACAACTCGCTCGAAGGGTCGACAGTGCTCACCCGCATGCTGGTCAGAAATCAACTCGCCGGGTTCGCGGAACTGAAGCCGATGTTTCTTGGCAATGTGCCGCCGGTGAGCATGCACGGCAAGTTTCCGATCAAGACGCTTGCTGATTTGAAAGGAAAGCGCTTTCGCGTCGGCAGCTCGCTTACCGGCAAGGTGGTCGAAGCGATGGGCGCCACACCCGTCGTGATCGGCGCGCCGCAGACCGCCGAGGCGATTTCCAAGGGCGTGGTCGATGGCACGCTCGCGGAGTGGAACTTCGTCGCGACCTTCAAGATCGATGAAGTCGCATTGCACCACATGGCTCTTCCGCTTGGCGGGACGGCGGTCATGGTGCCGATGTTGAAGTCACGATACGACGCTCTGCCACCCGCCGCGCGCGCAGCGATCGACCAGTTCAGTGGCGAGGCCTTTGTGAAGCGGTTTGCCGCGGTGGCGGATGCACAGATCACGGCAGTGCCCGAGGCCATCGAGAAGCGCGGCGGCAAGAACATCATTGTGCGACCGGATGCCGCCACGCAAGAGACGTTCAAGAAAGCGGTGGAACCGGTGGTGAGTGAATGGCGCAAGACCAAACCGCGCAATGAAGCGACCTATCAGGCATTCATCGCCGAACTGCAGCAGGTGCGGGCGGGGAAATGATCAAACTTCGCTGACCCGCCTATCATGCTGACTACTCTTGAACGCCACGTCCAGCGCGTAACCCGCGCCCTCGCATTGGGCGCGGCTGCGTGTCTTTTAGGCATCGCGCTCCTCACGATGGCCGATGTGCTGCTCCGCTGGCTATTCAAGGCGCCGATCAAGGGCATCATGGATATTGCGGCGTTGGCGAGCGCAGTCATTCTTGCGGCGATGTTTCCCGCTCTGCTGGCACAGCGCGGTAACGTCACGATCCGCATGGTCGGGTCGTTTGCCGGGCCGCGCGTCGCGCGCATTCTTGATACGTTCGGCGCATTGGTCACCGTCATCTTCTTCTCGCTGATGACATGGAAGTACATCGAATACAGCGCTGAGATGACCTCTGCCAATGAGTCGACTGTCGTGCTGCGCTGGCTGACCGGTCCGTGGTGGTGGGTGGTCACCGCGATGATCGGTATGACTACGCTAGTTGGCGTCGTTGTTCTCGCCCGTGAAATCGCCGGGCGCCAAGACATTTCGAAGGACCCAAGCTAGCATGGACCCGGTCGCCGCCGTTCTCGTTGGGCTCGCAGGCATGTTCGTGCTCATCATGTTGCATGTTCCGCTTGGCATCGCCATGGGCATTGCCGGTGTCATCGGGTTTGGCGCGTTGAACGCGTTCAATTTCAAACCCGCGTTGTCATTGCTTGCCTCTGAGACGGCGAGTGCGTTCTCCAGTTTGGACCTGGCGACGATCCCGCTCTTCATCATGATGGGCGGCTTTGCCAGTGCGGCGGGGTTGTCAGAAGACCTTTATCGCGTGGCCTATGCGCTGATCGGACACCGCCGTGGTGGACTCGCGATGGCCACGATCGGCGGTTGCGCAGGGTTTGGCGCGGTATGCGGTTCATCGATCGCCACGACAGCGACCTTTGGCAAGGTGGCGCTACCGTCGATGCTGTCGCGCGGCTATGCACCCGGCTATGCGACCGGCACGGTGGCCGCGGGCGGCACGTTGGGCATCCTGGTGCCGCCGTCGGTGATCATGGTGATCTATGCGGTGCTGGCCGAACAATTGATTATCACGCTGTACACGGCGGCGATCATTCCGTCCATCATTGCGGTCGCACTCCACTGGACCTCGATCGGTCTCTACACTGCATGGCGTCCAGACGCCGCACCGTCCGGCCCACGGATGCCCTGGCCCGAGCGTTGGCGCGAAATCCGGCGCAGTTGGGCGGTGGTGCTCTTGATCGGCATCGTGCTGGGCGGCATTACCTTCGGTGTCTTCACCGCCACCGAAGGCGCGGCCGTGGGTGCTGCCCTCGCCTTTTTCTTCGCCCTGGCGCGGCGCACGCTAAACGGCAAGACGTTCTGGCTCACGCTCACCGATGTCGCAAGCACGAGCGGTATGATCTACGTCATCATTGTCGGTGCGTCGATCTTCAGCTATTTCGTGGCGGTGTCGCACGCGCCGGAAGCGATGATCAAAGCGATCTCCGGATCGGGGCTATCAATTCCCATAATTATGTTTTTGCTTATGCTGATGTATCTCGTGCTGGGCGCGATCTTCGATGAAGTGGCCGCGATGGTCATTACGCTGCCGTTCGTGCTGCCGCTTATCAAGAGCTGGGGGCTGGATCCAGTGTGGTGGGGCATCATAAACGTCGTCATCATCGAGCTTGGCATGCTGATTCCGCCCATTGGCATGAACGTCTTCGTTATCCATGGACTCGCCCCAACGGTGCCGCTGGCGAAGATCTACGCAGGTGTGGCGCCGTACATCGCCTCGAGCCTCGTGCGATTGGCATTGTTGCTGTCGGTGCCGTCGCTGTGTCTGTGGCTACCGGCGGTGATGAAGGGCTAGAAAATAATTGAACAAGAGGGCTCGCTCTCTTGTAACTCCCCGAAAAGTATGCGCACGCTGATTGCACGAGATAGCTTAATCAGCGTTCCCTGACGCTTACAGTTTTAACGCCGCCGGCAACCAAAGCGCCATGCCCGGGAATGCGATGAGCAGCGCGATCAGCACGAAATCGGCGATCAGAAACGGCAGCGTACCCCGGTAGATTTTCGTGACCGGAATCTCCGGGTTCTGCGCCTGGATGACGAAGACGGTCATGCCGGTTGGCGGACTGATCAATCCCACCGTTGCCAGCACCGTCACCATGATGCCGAACCATATGCCGTCGTAGCCCACCTTCATCAAGAGCGGCAGCAAGACCGGCACGGTAATGAGGATCGTACTCACTTCTTCCAGAAACGTGCCAAGCAGAATGAAGAGTACGATGACCGACATTAGAATCGCGAGCGGCGACAAACCCATTGCCTGCACCCAGTTGAGGAGGTGCGTCGGCAGTTGCGTGAGGACGACGAAGCGCGAAAACATGAACGCGCCCACCACGATGAAAAACAGCATTGCGGTGGCGAAGGCTGTTTCCATCAGGGAATCCAACAGGCCACGCCAACTCAATCGCCGGGTGCCAAAACCGATGAGGATGGCGACGAATGCAGAGACACCGGCGGCTTCGGTCGGCGAAAAAATACCAAGATAGATGCCTACCACCGCAAGAAAAAAGAGCGTCGCGAGCTTCCATAGCCCCTTGGCGGCCCGCACGCGCTCGATCATCGGCATCGATGGAACCATCGGCGCAATGTTGGGATTCATTCGTGTGACGATCATGACCGTTGCGACGTAAAGCGCCGCCAACACAAGTCCCGGAATCAACGCTGCCGCAAAGAGTTTCGGTAGCGACTGCTCGGCGACGATCGCGTAAATGGCGAGAATGATCGAGGGCGGGATCAGGATGCCAAGTGTGCCGGCCGAGGCGACTGCACCGGCCGCGAAACCTTCATCGTAACCATAGCGTCGCATCTCCGGAATTGCGACCTTGGAGAAGGTTGCGGCCGTGGCGATCGATGATCCGCAAATGGCACCGAACGCCGCACAGGCGCCGATGGTTGCGTTTGCCAGCGCACCGCGAAAGCCCGAGAACACCGCGTTCGCCGCATCGAACAGTTCGCGCGACATGTTGGCGCGCGACGCCACCGCACCCATCAGAATAAACAACGGCACCACCGACAGCGAATACGCACTCGCCAACTCGAACGGAATGGTGCCGAACATTTTTAGCGCCTTCGGCCAACCGTCGGCCCAGGCATAGCCAAGCAGCCCAACGGAAGAAAGCGCCAGACCGATCGGAATGCGAATGAGAATCGCGACCAGCAGAATTGCGACACCGATAAAGCCGATTGCTTCAACGCTCATGTACTCGGATCCCGGTCGAATGCCATCCAAGCCGCGGCGATCGCACCGCCGACAATGCCAACGAGCACCGGCACCCAATACCAGATCTTCGGGATCGATAGATCGGAGGTCACGTCACCGAATAGCATCATGTCCCGTGCGACGAGTGCGCCCTGGTAGGCCATTACGACAAGAATGATCACCGAGAGCGCGGCCGACAGGCGCTTGAGCCACACGACCGCCTGCGGATAGTTGTGATCGACGATGTCGACGACGATGTGATCCTCGCGCAAAAACGCGGCCGGCAGCGCGAGAAAAAACGCGCCGGTGAGAAACAGCTCGACGATTTCGATGACGCCATGAATCGGGCGTCCGAACAGATGGCGAAGCACCACATCGCTCACCGTTACCAGCATCATGACGACCAAACATGATGCGGCGAGCCACCCGCAAATGCTGGCAATGCGGGCGCGAATGGGGGTCATCGCGGACATGTGCTACTCACAAGAGGGCTCCATCGGGCGCTCCGATGGTCAATACCGATGTTCACCCGTGGCCGGCAACCGGCAGGGCGGATAAGCAGCGCACATTCCGCCGCGACCAATGCAACGGGAGGTGAGGACCACATCAATTGTTATTCCAGAAATTCCGGGAAATTTTCGCGTGTTTGTCGGCGAGCGACTTCATCAAGGTGTAGGCACCGCGTGCGGGCAGTCCCTTGGCTTCCATCTCCTTGATTTTCGCCTCGGCGACTTCCGCGCCCGCCTTGCGAAATTTGGCATCTTCTTCGGGGGAAAGGCGGAATGCATTGGCGCCTCCCTCGATAATTTGCTTCTTGCCGGGTCCATCGATCGAATCGATGCCGTCGCCCAACTCCTTTGCCTGCCCGATCATGCTGTCGTCGATCACCTTTTTCAGGTCGGCCGGCAGCTTGTTGTAGAAGTCGGGGTTCATCGCCGCGCCAAAGGAGGTCACGAACGAGTACATCTCGGACACGTGCTTCACGATGCCACCCAGTTTGAAGGCGATGCCCGCGCCGCCGTAATCGATAAAGGCGCCATCGACAGTGCCCTTCTGCAGTGCTTCGGCGAGCTCGGTCGGTGACACACCGACTGCGGTGCCGCCCAACGCGGCGATGAAGTCGCGAATCGTAGGCGACGAGAAGCGGATACGCATACCCTTGAAATCTTCCAGGGTGCGGATCGGCTTTTTAGTGGTCATGACTTGGCCGGGTTGCACCGTGAAATACACCAGACCCTTGATGCCCTTGTGTTCCGCATCGAGATACCTGGTGCGTAATTCCGGATCGTTCAGCACCTTCGCGCCGATTTCACCGCTGCCGATCAGATAAGGAAGGTTGATGAGTTCGGTAACGGGAAAGCGCCCGGGCGTGCCGCCGTGCATGAATTGCGTTACTTCGGCTTGCCCTGTACGGGCCATGTCGTAATAGCCCGGTGGTGGCCCCATTTGCGCACCCGGAAACCGCTTGACCACAATGCGGCCGCCCGAGGCTTTCTCGACGCCATCGGACCAGCGCACGAACCATGCACCGAGCGGATGATGGTCGCCGACGAAATAGGCCACCTTCATTTCGTATTTTTGTTGAGCGAAGGTCTGCCCGGAGAGCACGATCGCTACCAAGCCGGCCATTGCTGTCAGTGTGCGTATCACGGAGGTCCCCTTTTTTTATAAGGCCAGCGCGGCGTGCTGTTTTCTAGTTCCAAAAATTCTTCGACGTTTTCGCGTGCTTCTCGGATAGTGACTTCATCAACGTATAGGCAGCACGCGCCGGCAGCCCCTTGCCTTCCAGTTCCTTCAATTTCGCCTCGGCCACATCGGCGCCGATCTTGCGGAATTTCGCGTCTTCCGCGGCGGATAATCGGAATGCTTCGGCCCCGCCGTCGGTGAGGTTCTTTTTGCCGGGCCCATCGATGCCGTCCCAGGCCTCGCCCATCTCTTTTTCCTTGCCGCGAATACTGTCGTCGACGAGTTTCTTGAGATCCGCGGGCAACTTGTTGTAGAAGTCCGGATTCATGGCGATGCCAAACGATGCGACGTACGAGTACATCTCGGTCGAATACTTGATGATGCCGCCAAGCTTGTAGGCGATCCCGGCGCCGCCGTAGTCGATAAACGCCCCATCGACGGTGCCTTTTTGCAAAGCCTCGGCGATTTCGCTTGGTTGAATGCCCACCGGTGTTGCACCGAGTCCGGCGACAAAATCGCGAATCGTGGGGGAAGAGAACCGGATGCGCATGCCCTTCATGTCCTCGACCGTACGGATTGCTTTCTTGGTCGTGATGATTTGTCCGGGCTGATGCGTCATCAGCATGAGAAGCCGCACACCTTTGTGCTCCGGATCGAGATATTTCGTGCGAAGTTCCGGCTCGTTCAATACCTTGGTGCCGATTTCGGAGCTGCCGACCAGATAGGGCAAATTGATGAGCTCGGTAATCGCGAACCGCCCAGGTGTGCCGCCGCTCAGAAAGAACGCCACTTCCGCCTGACCGTTACGCGCCATATCGTAATAGACGGGCGGTGGGCCCATCTGGGCGCCGGGAAAGTACTTGAGTTCGATCCGCCCGCCGGAATTCTTCGCCAATTCTTCGCCCCAGCGTTCCATCCACTTGGAAACCGGATGCTGCGCAGGAATAAAGTGCGCGAGCTTCATTTCAATTTTCTGCTGGGCGGGCGCGACGGACGCGAACGACAAGGCCAGCGCGGACCCGACGACTGCTACGGTCTTGCGAATCATGATGTCTCCTCCTCGGTTGTGGATGTTACGCCGGTGCCTGCTGTTTGTGCTTTGGTTTGTGCCGTGGCTCGTTCATGACCGGCATCTTGGCGATCCATGCGTCCACTAACTTCGGATCGTCGAAGAGCGTTGACAGCTCGGCACGAATTTCCTCTTCGGTCTGCAGCACCGATGGTACGACACCTAATTCTGCCGGCGCCTTGCTGGTCGCGATTTCCAGCCGAATGCCGTTCGGATCGTAGAAGTACGCGGACCAGAAGCGGCCGCCCAGCGACACCGGGCCAATGACGTTCACGGCGCACGATTTCACATAATCGATCATCGCATCGAAATGATCGAACGGTACGTGGAAAGCGATGTGCTGCATGCCACCCGGCAGATCGCGATTCTGTTTGGGAAGGCCCTTCGGATATTCGAAGAACGCGAGCAGCGAATCGCCGCCCATATTGAAGAAGTAATGGCGCAGATTATCGTAGGGCGGCTGACCGCGATCGCGTTCGAACGGTACCCGGCGCACATGCACGAGTTGCATGCCGAGCACGCGGGTATAGAAGTCCATGGTCGCGGGGAGATCGTCGGTAACGAACGCGAGATGATCGATGCCGCGGATGGGGACCGGTTGCAACGGAGGCATCGGATGCATGCTAGCTCTCCAAGGACGTAATGAACGGTTCGATGGCGGCGAGGAAGTCAGCGTGATTCTCTATTGCGATATTGTGCCCCGCATCGACCTCGCCGACGCGCAGACGGGAATTCGCGGCTTTCATTTTGTTCGCGGTTTCGGGGGCATACATATCGGAACGCGCACCGCGGATGGAAAGAATCGGGCACTGAATTCGGCCGATCACTTCCCACATATCGACGCCGAGCTTTGGTCGTTCGCCCAGATCGCGTACGCGGCGGAACTGATCACGAAAGAACGGATCGCGCTTGACCTGCACGCCGCCCGCCACCGGCTTCAAGTACGCCTCGAAGCGCGCGCGTTGGGCCTCGCCTCGAGGTGTCGTTGTATCGATGCCGAAATAACGCATGCCCGCGTCGATCGATTCGAATACATCGGGCTGGCCTGCCACCGACTCGGTGACCCGCTTCGAACCGGCCGGCGCGTTCTCCGGCGTGTAGTCGATGAGTGCAAGGCCTTTGACGCGGGCTGGATGATCGGCCGCGGCGAGCGACGTGGCGCGCCCGCTCATCGAGTGGCCGATCACGATCGCTTCGCGCCAGTCGAGCGCATCGAGGATCGCGATGATGTTGTTCGCGAGCGTTGGGACCGATAGTCCTTCGACGCGCTCCATGTCGAATCGCCAAAGCCGCGCGTGTCCGCAGCCACCACCATGCGATCGGTGGCGAGCGCACCGCCCACCTCGATCCAGTCGTACGAAAAGTAGGACAGCCTGTGGGCGATGAAGACGGGCGTTCTGCCGGCACGGCCGAAGCGGCGGTAGTGCAGATCGACATCGCCTGACCGGACGCGGCCGGTGTCGTGAGAGAGGACGGCCATCGGGAGGTCCTTTTGTGCGGAACGCAGGTACGGCCCGCGATTCTAATGGGCTTGGTGGGCTGGCGTTTGGGACGGCATCACGACAGAATTTCCCGTGAACCAAGCATCCTATGCATAATGGCGTTCACGTACCTGCCTCGCAGGTACGAGGACTTTGATTCATGGATCCGGCCAGGCTCCGAGGAGCGAGGAGGCGCGCACCATGTCGGTCTTCAAGCAAGACATCCGGTTCACCCACTCTGCGGATGGAACGCGGCTCGCGTATGCCTCGTTCGGGCGGCGCACTGGTTCACGGATATTGAGTACGACTGGCAGACACCGATGTTCCGGGCGTCGTTCGATGCGTTCGGGAGTCGCTATCGATACATTCGATATGACAGCCGTGGCACGGGGCTCTCGGAGCGGGGTAAGGTCGCCCTTTCACTCGATCACTTTGTCGCGGATCTTGAAGCCGTAGTTGATGCCGCCGGGCTCGACAAGTTCGCGCTCTGGGGCAATCCGCCGGCGGCGCGGTATCGATCAAATACGCTGCGCGCCACCCCGAACGCGTTAGCCACCTTGTGCTCCTTGGCGCCTACTCGCGCGGATCAATGCGGCGCAATCCGACGCCCGCGCAAGTGGAAGCGTTGCAAGCACAAGCCAAGCTGATCGAACTTGGATGGGGGCAGAACAATGAAGCGTTTCTGCAACTCTTCACGTCGCAGATCCATCCCACCGCAAGCCCCGAGCAGCAACACTCATTCAACGAAATACAGCAGCGCAGCTGCCCTCGGATCACGCGGCGCGGCTCGTGAGAGTCTATTATGAATTCGACGCATCGCACCTCCTCGGTGAGGTCGCATGCCCGACCCTTGTGCTGCATTGTCATGGCGATGTTCGCGCCCCCTTCGAGAAGGAAGGGCTGTTTATCGCCTCGTCGATTCCGAACGCCAGGATGGTCCCGCTCGAGTCGCCTGCGCACGTTCCAGTTCCAGGCGAGCCGGCGTACGACCGGATCTTCGATGAGACCGACGCGTTCCTTCCGCAAATTGCCGCGGCGGCGCCCGACAAGGTCTTCGCCCAACTCGCCCCGCGCGAGCAGGGCATCCTTGATCTCATCGCACGCGGTCTCGACAACCTGCAGGTCGCCGCGCACCTCTCGATCTCCGAGAAAACGGTGCGCAACAACATCACCAGCATCTTCGATAAGCTGGCCGTGGAAAATCGCGGGCAGGCGATCGTGAAGGCGCGCGACGCAGGGATGGGGCGCGTGTAGACGGGGAAAACCCGTCGTGCTCTCCGCGCAGAGTGCTACGGCCGCGCCTCGAACATGATGTTGAACGGCGTCTCGGTGGCGCGCCGGAATCGCTTGAAGCCGCCTGATGTCACGACATCGCGCAGTCGCATTTCACCCGCCTGCGCGCCAAGGCAAAGTCCGACTTCCTGCGAGCGCGAGCAGGGTGTGCAGAGCAACGTCGATCCGCCGTAATAGACGCGGCCGACCGGATTGAGATTGTCGGCGAGATCGTCATGCGCAAACGGCTCGACGATCATCCATGTGCCGTCGCTTTTCAGCGTCGAGAGCACATGCTTGGCGGCTCCGGCTGGATCGCCCATGTTGTGCAGGCAATCGAATACGGCGACGAAATCGTAGTTCTTGCCGGGATATTCTTTCGCTTTGGCGACCTGGAACTTCACGCGGTCAGCAACGCCCGCGCGCACGGCCGATTCGCGCGCCGCCTTAATCGAGCCTTCGTGATAGTCGAACGCCGTGAAGGTCGATTTCGGATAGGCCTTCGCCATCAGGATGGTTGAGGCGCCATGCCCGCATCCCACATCGGCGACGTTCGCGCCCGCTTTGAGCTTCGCTTCAACGTCATCCAACGCCGGAATCCATGAGGCCACGAGGTTCGCCGCATAGTCCGGCCGGAAGAATTTTTCGCAACCATGGAACACGCCCTCGTTGTGTTCATGCCAACCCATGCCGGCACCGGTGCGAAACGCCTCCGTAATGCGCGGCACCGCCATCAGCGACCCGACCGCCAGTTCGAATGCGCCGGCACATAAGCGGGGTTGTCTTCATTGGTGAGTGCAAACGCTTGCTCTTCGGTGAGGCTGAAGCGGCTGGTCGCCGCATCGAATGTGACGTAGCCGCCCGCCGCCTGATTGCTCAACCATTCGCGCACATAACGCTCGTCAGTCTTGGCTGCCCTTGCAAGTTCCCCCGGACTCATCGGTCCATTGGCGAGCGCCTTGTAGAGACCGAGCTTCTCGCCGATGACAACGAACCCTGCGCCGAACGTTGCGCCAAGATCGCCCACGAACCGACCGATGAACGCATTGAGCTTATCCATATCGACAGCCATGATCATCCTCCTCGTTCCGCATGGACGCCGCAGACGGGATGTCTTCAGAACGCGGCGGAACGAATGGGAGTGTGTCCTGTGGGTGGGTGCCGGGCGAGGGACGCGCGTCCCGACCGGAGCCGGGAACTCACGCGCTTGGTGCGGGGGGCGGGACCCAAGTCCCGCCCCCCGATCCCCTTTCAGACGATTCCCGGGTATCGCCCGGGACGCTCGCCTCATGTTTGATGCGCCGCCCGCTCGTCTAATGGATGCCATCGTGGTCGCGGTTATAAAGCTCGAATTCCCGAGCGCCGTTCGACTGCTTGTGGAGAACACCATGAGAATCGACCTCAACGCCCGAACTGCCATCAACTTCGACAAGCAAGCATTGATCAAGCTACCGCGCTCCCACGGCAACGCAATCGTTTGCACGCACGGCGCTCTTTGGATCACCGAAACCAACCTACCCCATGACATTTCGTTACGTGCAGGCGAGCGGTTCATCTCCAACGGCGCTGGGCCGGTATTCGTCGGGGCGTGCGGAGCAAGTGCCTTTCGTATTGTCCCGATCGATTCGGGAACGAGCTGGCTCACGCGCATCGCATATCAGATCGCATGGGCTTGGCGGGGCTGGCGCGCGCAGACCTTTTCGCGCGTTAAGCAGGCAACGGCTTACCCATCGAAGCGATAGCAAGGGGCTTCGTTTGCTCTTCCAACTCGCCTCCGATCAACACAAGTTTTGCTTCGATGATTGCTTCAAGCGCCCGCCTGCGCTAAACTCCCGCGGTTTTCATTCGTCCGGCGGGGGTCCTTTGCTTCTGAAGAGCAAGCCGGTCCGCACCGTCATCGGGTGGCAGTTGTTTGCCACCGTCGTGGTCACCCTTTGCGCTTGGCCGATTGCCGGTGTTGAAGCGGCGATTTCGGCGATGCTGGGGGGGCTCATTAACGTCGTCGCGGGATTGTTTTTTTTCGCGATCGCGGGCATGGGTCAAATGAAGACCGCCTTCGCCACCGTGCGCAAGGTGGTCCGTGCCGAGGCCGGTAAGATCATCGTGATCATCGTGGTCATGTCGTTCGTACTGAAGAATTACGAAGGGGTGGTATTCGTGCCGTTGTTCATCGCGTTCGCTATTACGGCGTTGCTGCCGGGCGTCGCGCTGCTGGTGCCCGATGAGCCGCTCAATAAAAGCCCTGAATGATTGAGCCGTTGATCCAACCGTTGAACTGAATTTCTACGACGCACTCCTCCCCATGGCAGCCCAAGCGGATCTCTCCCCGACTAGCTATATCTCCCATCACCTGACGCACTTCAAGGTGCCGTTTGCGGGTGGGACGCTCAATCTCGACACGGTGATCATGTCGGTCGTGTTGGGCGTTATTGTTCTAGCGATCTTGTCGCGCGCCGCGCGCAACGTGACCCCTGGTGTGCCGGGCAAATTCCAGGCCGCGATCGAGTTGCTGCTCGATTTCGTCGAAGGGCAAGTGAAGAGCGTGTTCCCGGGCAATCGCGGCTTCGTCGGCCCGCTCGCGCTCACGGTGTTCGTGTGGGTGTTCATGATGAACGCGATGGACTTCCTGCCGGTCGACGTGATCGCCCTTGGCACGCACAACATCTCCGACCACGGGTTTCGCATCGTCCCAACCGCTGATATCAATACGACTTTCGCGCTGGCGTTGTCGGTATTTGGTCTGATGATTTTCTACAACATCAAGGTAAAGGGGCTCGGGGGCTGGGTGCATGAGTTGTTCTGCGCGCCATTCGGTTCGAACCCGCTGCTCTGGCCATTCAATCTCGCTTTCCAATTCGTCGAGTACGTATCGAAGCCGTTGTCGCACAGCCTGCGTCTCTACGGCAATATGTATGCGGGCGAACTGATCTTCTTGTTGCTCTGGATGTGGGCCGCAACCGGCGTGGTCGGTGCGGCGATCGGTGGCGTGCTCGCGCTTGGCTGGGCGATCTTCCACATTCTTATCGTTATCTTGCAGGCGTTCATTTTCATGATGCTCACCGCCGTATATCTGGCGATGGCGCATGAACACCACTAATTTTCTATCTATTCGTTGACTGTCAAAAAGGGGAAGTAAATGGAGAAGCTCCAATTTCTAGCGTTGATTCAGGCCTACACCGGGGTCGGCATTGGTCTCATGATCGGCTTGGGCGCCGCGGGTGCGTGTATCGGCGTGGGCATCATGTGCAGCCGTTTCCTGGAAGGCGCCGCACGCCAGCCGGAACTCATGCCGCAATTGCAGGCTAAAGTGTTCCTGCTGCTTGGCCTGATCGACGCCTCGTTCATTATCGGTGTGGGCCTCGCACTCTGGTTCGCCACGGGCAATCCGCTCCTCGCGGTGATTCAATAAGCGTCGCTCGAAATCATCGCTACGTTCGCTGCAATCTAGGCTAGAGCATGAATATCAATTTCACTCTCGGTTCCCAGGTCATCACCTTCGCGGTGTTCGTCTGGTTTTGCTACAAGTTCATCTGGCCGCCGCTTATCCGCGCGATTGAGGATAGGCAAAAGCAGGTCGCTGAAGGGCTCGCCGCTGCCGAGAAGGGTCGGCTTGAGCTGACCAATGCGGCCAAGCGGGTTGAGCAGGAATTGGGCGGTGCGCGCGAGCGCGCGCTCACGATCGTTGGCGACGCCGCAAAGCGTGCGCAGCAGATGATCGAGAAGGCCAAGAACGACGCGAAAGCCGAAGGCGATCGCGAGAAGGCTGCTGCCAAGGCAGAGATCGAGCAGGAAGTCGCGCGTGCCAAGGAATCGCTGCGCGAACAAGTAGCAGTGTTGGCGGTGGCCGGGGCGGAGAAAATTCTCCGTCGCGAGGTCGATGCCAAGGCGCATGCCGATCTGCTTGGCGATTTGCGCAAGCAACTCTGACGACTGATGCGCCATGGCTGAATTTGCAACTGTTGCTCGTCCGTACGCCGAAGCGGTGTTCGAGCTTGCCGATAAAGCGAATAATCTCGCTGGTTGGTCGGCCACGCTCGAGGCGCTCGCTGGTGTTGCTGAGCATCCGGATATGAAGGCGATCATCGGCAATCCAAAGGTGAGTCCGCAACACTTGGCCGATGTGGTCTCCGCGACGGTGCAAGGCGGTCTCTCCGGCGAATCGAAGCAATTTGTACAGATGATTGTCGCCAATGGGCGCATTCCGGTGCTGCCCGCGGTGTACGTGCTCTATGAAGCGCTCAAGAACGAGCGTGAAAGCAAGGTCGAGGCGTATATCACCTCGGCCTTTCCAATGGCCGATGCAGAGCTTGGCCAGATGGTGGCGGACCTCGAGCGCCGGTTTAAGCGCAAAGTGCAACCGGTCGTTACCGTCGACCCTGAATTGATCGGCGGCGCACGCGTGGTCGTGGGTGATGAAGTCATTGACGGCTCGGTGCGCGGCAAGCTTTCGGCCATGTCCAACGCGCTGGCTTCAGCCTGATGCCCGGCGAAGAATTCTCGGAACAATCACATTGAAGGTGTCCCCATGCAGCAGCTGAAAGCTTCGGAAATCAGCGACCTTATCCGCGCCAAGATCCAGAACCTGGCGCTGGCCGCGGACGCACGCACGCAAGGCACGGTGGTGTCGGTGACCGACGGGATCTGCCGGATTCACGGTCTGTCCGATGTTATGCAAGGCGAGATGATCGAGTTTCCCGGCAATACCTTCGGCCTCGCGCTCAATCTGGAGCGCGACTCGGTTGGCGCCGTGGTGCTTGGTCCATACGAGCACATCTCAGAAGGCGATACGGTCAAGTGTACCGGACGGATTCTCGAAGTCCCGGTTGGACCTGAGTTGCTCGGGCGCGTGGTCAATTCGCTCGGCCAGCCGATCGACGGCAAAGGCCCCATCAACGCGAAGATGACGGACGTTATCGAGAAGGTTGCCCCCGGCGTTATCGCGCGGCAATCGGTGTCGCAGCCGGTGCAGACCGGCTTGAAGGCGATTGATGCGATGGTGCCGATCGGCCGCGGACAGCGCGAGCTGATCATCGGTGACCGTCAAACCGGCAAGACCGCAGTCGCCATCGACACGATCATCAACCAGAAGGGTAAAGACCTCTTCTGCGTGTATGTCGCGATCGGACAGAAAGCCTCCACCGTCAACAACGTGGTCCGTAAGCTCGAAGAACATGGCGCGATGGCCTACACCATCGTCGTTGCCGCCACCGCATCGGAATCTGCCGCGCTGCAGTTCATTGCGCCGTACTCCGGCTGCACGATGGGCGAATACTTCCGCGACCGCGGTCAAGACGCCCTGATCATCTATGACGATCTGACCAAGCAGGCGTGGGCGTATCGCCAAGTGTCGCTCCTCTTGCGTCGCCCGCCGGGCCGCGAAGCGTATCCGGGCGACGTGTTCTATCTGCACTCGCGTCTCTTGGAGCGTGCCGCGCGTGTGAATCCCGATTACGTCGAGAAATTCACCAAAGGCGCGGTGAAAGGCAAGACCGGATCGCTCACCGCTTTGCCGATCATCGAAACGCAGGCCGGTGACGTGACCGCTTTCGTGCCGACCAATGTGATCTCGATTACCGACGGTCAGATCTTCTTGGAAACCGATCTGTTCAACGCAGGTGTCCGCCCCGCCATCAACGCCGGTATTTCAGTGTCAAGAGTGGGTGGTGCGGCGCAGACCAAACTGATGAAGCGCCGCGATACGGGGGGTGGCGTGCGTTTGGCGCTCGCGCAGTACCGCGAACTTGCAGCCTTTGCGCAGTTTGCTTCCGACCTCGATGAAACCACCCGCCGTCAGCTCGAACGTGGTCGCATGGTGACCGAGCTCATGAAGCAGTTGCAGTACCAGCCGCAGGAAGTCTGGGAAATGGGCCTCACTCTATTCGCGGTAAATAGCGGCTTCTTCGACGATATTGATGTGAAGAAGGCGTTGGCCGCCGAGTTGTCGATGCGCGACTACCTCAAGACCAAATACGCAAGCGTGATCGACAAGATGGACCAGACGAAAGATTTGTCTGCCGACGACGAGAAGGCCCTGAAGGCCGCGATTGTCGACTGGAAGAAGAACGGCACATATTAATTCTTGGTGAAGAGTGAGGGGTGAAGGGTAACGACCGGAACCTGCGGCTCGGAGCAAAAGGCACATGCCAGGCACCAAAGAGATACGCAACAAGATCAAGAGCGTGCAAAACACGCGCAAGATCACCAAGGCGATGGAGATGGTCGCTGCGTCCAAAATGCGCAAGGCGCAGGAACGCATGCGGGCTGCGCGTCCCTATGGCGAGAAGATCCGTAACGTGGCCGCGCATATCGCGCACGCCAATCCGGAGTATCGGCATCCGTTTCTGGTGGACCGCGATTCGGTGCCGCGGGTGGGCGTCATCGTCATCTCGACCGACAAAGGGCTCTGCGGTGGATTGAACACCAACATCCAGCGCATGGTGCTGCAGAAGTATAAGGAATGGGAAACGCAGGGCGAGAAGATCGAAGCCTGCTGCATCGGCAACAAAGGGCTTGGCTTCATGCAGCGTCTTGGCGTTGAGATCGCTTCGCATGTCACGCAGCTTGGCGATCGGCCGCAGATGGAGCGGCTAATTGGGGCGGTCAAGGTGATGCTGGACGGTTACATCACCGATCGATTCGATCGCCTGATGGTGTTCTATACGAAGTTCGTCAACACGATGAAGCAGGAAGCGGTGATGGAGCAGCTGCTTCCCTTGTCGGGTGAGCGCATCGGGACGCCGGAAGGCTCGTGGGACTACATCTACGAACCCGATGCCAAAGCGGTGCTCGATCAGGTGCTTACGCGCTACATCGAGGCGCTGATTTTCCAGGCAGTGTCGGAGAACATGGCCTCGGAGCAATCGGCGCGCATGGTTGCAATGAAGGCGGCGTCCGATAACGCAGCCACACTGATCGACGAGTTGACGCTGGTCTACAACAAGAACCGGCAGGCGGCGATCACCAAAGAATTGGCAGAGATCGTGGGTGGAGCGGCGGCTGTTTAAGGCACCTAAAGCACTCAGAATCGACTACGGAGGACGCAGAGGACACAGAGGAAAGGCGAAGGATCTTAAGATGACCGCGTGCATCGATTGGCGGCGTCTTAAACATCTGACTAATCGGGCATTCGCGTAGTCGACGAATCCCTCTGCGCCCTCCGCGTCCTCCGTGGTGAATGTTTGAGCGATTTAGAGATTGAAGAATCGAAAGTTTGAAAGGAATCAGCGTGACACAAGCAGCAGGAACGATTGTTCAGACGATTGGTGCGGTGGTCGACATCGAGTTTCCGCGCGAATCGATGCCCCGCGTCTATGACGCGCTGGTGCTCGAAGAAAGCGCCGGCGAAAAATCCTTCGCTGAAAAAGGACTCACGTTTGAAGTCGAGCAGCAGCTTGGCGACGGCGTCGTGCGTTGCATCGCGCTTGGCTCATCGGATGGTCTGCGCCGCGGCATGAAAGTGCGCAGCACAGGGGCGGGCATTTCCGTGCCGGTCGGTACCGCAACGCTTGGTCGCATCATGGACGTTCTTGGCCGCCCGATCGATGACGCCGGTCCTATTAAGACCGACGTGCGTCGCGCGATTCACCAGTCGGCGCCAAAGTTCGACGAACTTTCTCCGTCGGTGGAACTGCTGCCGACCGGGATCAAGGTGATCGACCTCGTGTGCCCGTTCGCCAAGGGCGGCAAGATTGGTCTGTTCGGCGGCGCCGGTGTCGGCAAGACCGTGAACATGATGGAACTCATTAACAACATCGCGAAAAGCTACGGCGGCTACTCGGTGTTCGCGGGCGTGGGTGAGCGCACCCGTGAGGGCAACGACTTCTATCATGAGATGGAAGAATCCAAGGTGCTAGACAAAGTGGCGATGGTATTCGGTCAGATGAATGAACCGCCCGGCAATCGTTTGCGCGTCGCGTTGACCGGCCTCACGATGGCCGAAAGCTTTCGCGATGAAGGCCGTGATATTCTGCTCTTCATCGACAACATCTACCGCTTTACGCTGGCCGGTACCGAAGTGTCGGCGCTGCTCGGTCGGATGCCCTCAGCGGTGGGTTATCAGCCGACCCTCGCCGAAGAAATGGGCCGCCTGCAGGAACGCATTACCTCGACCAAGGTTGGCTCCATTACCTCGATTCAAGCGGTGTATGTGCCGGCGGACGATTTGACCGATCCGTCGCCTGCCACCACGTTCGGCCATTTGGATGCCACCGTCGTGTTGTCGCGCGACATCGCATCGTTGGGGATTTATCCTGCGGTCGATCCGCTCGACTCCACATCACGACAACTCGATCCGCACATCATCGGTGAAGAGCACTACAACACCACGCGCGCGGTGCAATCGACGCTGCAGCGCTACAAAGAGCTGCGTGACATCATCGCGATTCTGGGCATGGATGAGTTGTCGCCGGAAGACAAACTCGCCGTGTCCCGCGCACGAAAGATCCAACGGTTCCTCTCGCAGCCCTTTAACGTTGCCGAGGTGTTCACCGGATCGCCCGGCAAGATTGTTCCGTTGAAAGACACCATCCGCGGCTTCAAGATGATCGTTGCTGGCGAATGCGATGCATTGCCCGAGCAGGCGTTCTATATGGTCGGGACGATCGAAGAGGCGTTTGAGAAGGCCAAGACGATTCAGTGAACGGGAAGTGGGAAACGGGAAATGAGAAACGCCATACGAGACCCTTTTGAGATTTCTGCAACCCCGCTTTCCAGCCGCAACGTGGACTTAGCGCATTGCTTTGGTATTTACGTTTCCCATTTCTCTTTTCCCGCGAAGTGCGATAAGCACTTGGAGCACAGATGGCCACCACCATGCACGTTGACGTAGTAAGCGCCGAAGCGCAGATCTTCTCCGGTGAGGCAGAGTTCGTCGTGCTGCCTGGTGAGGCGGGCGAGCTTGGCATCTATCCGCGTCACACGCCGCTCATCACTCGCATCAAGGCGGGTACGGTGCGCATTCAGAAACCGGGCGGCGAAGAAGAATTGGTCTTCGTTGCGGGTGGCGTACTCGAAGTGCAGCCGAAGGTCGTCACTGTGTTGGCCGATACGGCGATTCGGGGTCATGATCTTGATGAAGCCAAGGCGAATGAAGCGGTGAAGCGCGCGCAAGAGGCCCGCGCCAAGGCGCAAGACAAAGAAGAGATCGCGACAGTGGAAGCCGAGTTGGCGACGCTGGCGGCGCAGATTGCGGCAATTAGAAAGTTGCGTCAGAAGAAGTAGGCGCTCGCCGTATTGATCGAAGAGGCGGCCGCGGCCGCCTTTTTTGTTAACGCCCTCATCCCTCATGCTGCGGTGTTCAATCAATGCGTCAGCCGCTCTGCGCTTAACGTGCAATCGGATGCGCCGTCAAGCGAAATAAAAATTTATTTTGACCAGTGCACGCTCAATAATCGAACAGCGATCAAGAATTCATCATCCCAGTCCGCCCCGCGCCAATGCTCGCATTCCAGCCGATTTAGATAGTGGTATCCACAGTTTTTGTGGATAACTCACGCACCGGCGATGTGTATAAGCCAGCGATCCTTCGCAATCAATAAAATTTCTCTGGTGAGCGATAAATCTTGACAGCGTAATGCAAGCGACAAGTGAAGATACTGTTCACTCCAACGCCTGTGGCGCATCGATAAATCGATTGATGTTACTTAAATGCTTTCACCTGCCTTCAGATGCGCATCACGGCGCTTGAAGAGCGCGTCATCTGCATAGCCCATCGCATCGGGTTGGGCGCGCCCCAGCATGACTTGGAAGTAGACGGGTTCCAGGCTGCGGTTCTCATAGCCGTGGATCACGCCAGGCGGGCAGGCGATACACTCCCATGGCCCAAGACGCGTTTCCACCCGCTTACCTGATTCATCCTCAACGAACACATCAAGAAAACCTTGTAAGACAAAGAAGATCTCTTCGACCTCATGGGTGTGGGCTGCGTTACCCTGTCCAGGATTTACAAACATGATCGACAACGTGAAGTTGCGCGCGGGAATCGCGTTCGGATCGTCATGTTTGCCCGAGCCGCCGGCACCGATAAAGCGATGCTGCGCACGCCGGAAGCCATCTATTTTCGCGTCTTCGAACGCCGCCCAGTCGGGTTTGCGATCGAGAAAACGCGCGACATAACGCGCCATGATGTCGTCGAGCGATGCGGTGACCAATTCAGGGGGGCGGGGATGTCGGGCGATACTCATGAATGTGCTCCTGCAATAGACGCGAAGACCCTAATTGAACCACCAACACACCAAGGCACCAAGTGGATTCGTGGCCGATTGACTTTCAAGTGGACCTCGTCAAGACTCGCCGGACTTGGATTTCGAGGAATGGCCCCATGTTCCGCTCCCTAAGCTTCATATTGGCCAGTGCTCTGATTGCGACAATCCCCCATCCGGCGGGCGCCCAAGCATGGCCGTCCAAACCCGTCAAGATCATTGTCACGTTCACCACCGGCGGCGCGGCCGATCTCACCGCACGCATCCTCGGTGAAAAGCTCTCTGATACCTGGAAACAACAAGTCATCATTGAGAATCGTGGCGGCGGTAACGGTTCGGTGGGCGTCGAGGCGGTGCAGCGGTCCCCGGCCGATGGCTATACGTTTCTCCTGCTCGCTAATACTCACGTCATCAATGTCGCGCTCTACCCGAAGCTATCGTTCGATCTCTTCCAGGATTTCGCGCCGGCCCTCATGACCACCACCGCGCCGCTGATGATGGCAGTGCATCCGCGGGTGAAGGCGACCAACATCGCCGAGATCACGCAAGACCTGCGCGCGCGCCCAGGGAAAGTCGATATCGCGACCTGTGGCGTGGCGACCGCCCATCACTTCGCGATGGAAATCTACAAGCACGCGACGCATACAGTTGCTGTACACATTCCGCACCGCGGATGCTCGCCCGCAGTGGTCGACACGGTGAGCGGCGTCGTTGATGTCGTGATGGTGTCGTTGCCGGCGGGGTTGCCGTTCGTGAAGCAAGGCAAACTTCGCGCGATCGGCATCACCTCGAAAGAGCGTTCGCCCAGCGCGCCTGACATTCCAACCTTTCGAGAATCCGGCATGAAGGAACTCGCGCAATTCGATGTCGAGAATTACTACGGATTACTTGCCCCAACCGGAACGCCCGCGGAGATCCTTCGCAAGCTGGAAGCGGATGTCCGCACCGCGCTCGCCGCACCGGAAGTGAAGGCGCGGCTGTCGGGCGCCGGTCTCGATCCCTACATCCTTGGCCCGGTGCAAATGACAGCGCAAATGCAGGCCGACGTCGAAAAATTCAAAGTGGCGATAAAAGTCGCCAACATCAAGCCCGAATAGGAGTCCATCAGCGTGCCTGCGAATCTACGTCTTTCACTTGCGGTCTGCGATTACGACCGTACCCGTGCGCTGTTCGATGGTCGCGTTGCCATCGAAGGCTGTGATGTCACCGCCGTCCCACTTGAGCCGGAAGAAGCTTTTCACCGCGCGTTCCGCTTCGCCGAATTCGATGTGTCGGAACTTTCAATGAGCAGCCATACGCTCATGACCTCCCGTGGTCAGAACGCCTATGTCGGCATTCCCGCCTTCATTTCACGGCTGTTTCGCCACTCCGGAATTTACGTTCGCTCCGATCGGATCAAGAAACCGGAAGACCTGCGCGGCAAACGAATTGGTGTGCCGGAATATCAGATGACGGCAAACGTCTGGATTCGCGGCTCGTTGGAAGATGACTACGGCGTGAAGCCCACCGATATCCATTGGCGTCAAGGTGGTCTGGAGGAGCCGGGGCGTGGCGAACGAACCCCGCTCAAATTACCCGCCGACGTTGATTTTCAGCCGGTGCCCCACACGCAAACACTCAACGCTTTACTCGAAGCAGGCGAGATTGATGGTCTGATCAGCGCGCGCGCGCCAAGCTGTTTCCTGCGGGGTGCAGCAAACGTGGGGCGGCTCTTTCCTGATTATAGGAAAACCGAAGAAGACTACTATCGCCGCACCAAAATCTTCCCGATCATGCACATCGTGGGCATCAAGAAAGAATTGGTGGCCGCGCATCCCTGGCTCGCGGCCAGCGTCACGAAGGCATTCTTGAGAGCGAAGGCCCTGGCGATGACGGAGCTTGGGCAGATTGGGCATCTGTTCGTGAGCCTGCCTTGGGGTGTCTCGGAATTTCAGTCAGCGCGCGCGTTGATGGGTGATGATTTCTGGAGTTACGGCTTCGAAGAGAACAAGCACGGGTTGGAAACCTTCACCCGTTATCACCACGCGCAAGGCTTGTCGGCGCGTAAGGTCGCGCCGGAGGAGCTATTTGCGGCGTCTTCGTTGGATCTTTCGAAGATCTAGTGACATCTCTCGAACCCCGCTACATCGGCACGCGCACGCGGCGCATCGAAGATCCGGCGCTGCTCCGGGGCGCCGGCCAATTTGTCGATGACATCCGCTTGCCCGAGATGCTGCATGCTGCGTTCGTGCGCAGTCCGCATTCGCATGCCTTCATTCGCGGCATCGATGCCACCCGTGCCAAGGCGGTGCCCGGTGTCATGGCGGTATTGAGCGCAGTTGATCTCGCTAAGGTACTCAAATCGCCCCGCATGCCGCTTGGCTTTCCAACCAAAACACTGCCACCCAACATCACGCCATTCGTTCTTGCTCCGACCGAGGTGTGCTTCGTCGGTGAGGCAGTCGCTATGGTACTGGCCGAATCGCGCTATGCCGCCGAAGACGGGGTGGCGCTGGTGGATGTCGAGTACGAACAACTCCCGGCGATTGCCGATTGTCGCGATGTGCTGCGGGCTGATGCGCCCAAAGTGCGCAGCGACGCGGTGGACAATATCCTCACGCGGTTTTCAATCGCCTACGGCACCTGTGCGACAGCGTTCGCCACCGCGGCACATGTCATTCATGAATCCTATTGGCAGCATCGGGGTGGTGCACATCCTCTGGAAGGCCGCGGCGTCATCGCGCAGTTTGAACCCGCCACGCAAGCGCTGACCGTGTGGTCCTCCACGCAGATGTCGCATGAGTTGATGTTCACGTTGGCCGATGTCCTCGACCTGCCCGAACGCAGCGTGCGGGTGATCGCCCCCGATGTGGGCGGCGGATTCGGCGCGAAATTTCTGTTGTATCCCGAAGAGCTTGCCGTTCCGGCTGCCGCCCGACTGCTGGGAAGACCCGTCAAATGGACGGAAGATCGTGCCGAACATTTCGTCGCATCGATCCAGGAGCGCGACCAATACTGGGATATGGAGATCGCCCTCGATCGCGATGCCAATATTCTCGGCATTCGCGGTCGGCTCATTCACGATCAAGGTGCCTACACGCCCCAAGGCATCAATTGTCCGTATAACGCGGCGACCTCGGTGACCGGTCCCTATGCGGTCCCCAACTACGATTTGGATGTAATCGTCGCGCAGACCAACAAGGTCTATACGATTCCTGTACGGGGTGCCGGATACCCCGAGGCAGCATTCGTGATGGAACGATTGCTGGATCGTGCTGCAAGTGAAATAGGTATAGATCGCGCCGAATTTCGCTTACGCAATCTCGTTCCAACTGAAAAGCTGCCGTACGAAAAGCCGCTCAAGACGCGTGCGGGCAAGGTAATCATTCTCGACAGCGGCGACTATGCTGCCTGCCAGCGCGAAGTCCTGGCCGCGATCGATTACGCGGGCTTTCCGGCGCGTCAAGTTGCTGCGCGCCGGCACGGCCGGTACCTCGGCATCGGCTTCGCGCACGCAGTGAAGGGGACCGGTCGCGGACCGTTTGAGTCCGGTATCGTGAAGGTCACGCCGACCGGGCGCATCAGCATTGCAACGGGAGCGCTGGCGATGGGGCAGGGCATCAAGACCGCGCTCGCCCAAGTGTGCGCGGAGGCGCTTGGTGTGCGGCCCGATCAGGTGGATGTCATTGCCGGCGACACGGCCCACGTATCGCTTGGCGTAGGTGGCTTCGCGAGTCGCCAGATGGTGGTGGCGGGCAGCGCGGTGCATCTTGCCGCGCGTGAAGTGCGCCGACGTGCAGTGAAAGTGGCCGCGCATATGCTCGAAGCCGCGGAAGAGGATCTCATCCTTATCGATGGCAAGGTGCAGGTGAACGGGGTCCCGGATATGCATGTCGCGCTCGCCGACATCGCGCGTGCATTGCGCGGCGTGCCCGGTTATAACTTGCCGACCGATGTCGAAGCGGGTCTTGAAGCGACGGTCAATTGGCAGCCGGAAGCGATGGCCTATGCCAATTCCTTCCATGCCTGCGAAGTCGAGGTCGATATCGCCACCGGCGATACGCACATCCTCCGGTATATCGGACTGCAAGATAGCGGTCGACTGGTGAATCCCCTCATTGCCGAAGGCCAGATCGCCGGCGGCATCGCGCACGGCATCGGCAACGCGCTGTTCGAATTCATGCGTTACGACGAGAACGCGCAACCGGTGTCGACGACGTTCGCGGATTATCTGCTTCCCACCGCGTCGGTCACGCCAACCCTCGAAGTGCGCTTCAAGGAAAGCCCGTCACCCTTTAATCCGCTTGGCGTCAAAGGCGTGGGGGAAGGCGGCACGATACCGGTCGCCGCCGCGATTGCTTCCGCGGTTGAAAACGCGCTCACGTCCTTCGGCGTGCGAATCGTCGATGTGCCGATTCAACCTGCGCGGCTGGTGGCGATGATGCGCGCTCGTACCACGATCCAAAGCCGCTAGTGTTCATGTTGCCCAGCTATGACCTTCTCATCATTGGCGGCGGCATCAATGGCACGGGCATCGCCCGCGATGCGGCAGGCCGGGGTTTGTCGGTGCTGCTGGTTGAGAAGGACGATCTTGCCGCGCACACATCGTCCGCCAGTTCACGATTGATCCATGGCGGCTTGCGTTATCTCGAGCATTTTGAATTTCGCCTGGTCGCCGCTTCACTCGCCGAGCGCGAGGTGTTGCTCAAGGCAGCGCCGCACATCATTCATCCGCTGCAGTTCATCCTGCCGCACGCATCGCATCTGCGCCCGGCGTGGATGATTCGCCTTAGGCTCTGCTTGTATGACTGGCTGGGGGGCGTTCCTCATTGCCGCGGTCGAAGAGCGTGTCGTTGCAGCAGGGGGGGGCGATGGCCGGTCTTTTGCAGTCACAGTTCACCCGCGGATTCGAGTATGCCGATGCGTCGGCCGACGATGCGCGGCTGGTCGCATTGAATGCGCTTGGGGCGGCGGACAAGGGCGCCACGATTCTTACTCGTACCGCATGTACGGCAGCGCATCGCCAAGGTGACCATTGGCATGTCGAACTGTTCGACCAGGGCGCGCATGCGGCAAGAAACGTGTCCGCACGGGCCATCATCAATGCGGCCGGACCCTGGGCGGAGCTGGTCGCGCGTGATGTGACGCACACCCCAACGGCCGGTCGCTTGCGCCTGGTGCGCGGCAGCCATATCGTGGTCCCGCGACTCTACGAGGGCGACCACGCCTACCTGCTGCAGAACGAAGATAAGCGGATCGTTTTTCTGCTGTCGTACTTGCCAGGTTGCACGGTGATCGGCACCACGGATCAGGCCATCGACAGTCCGGACATTGAGCGAACGGCCAGCACAACCGAAATAGATTATCTGCGCGACGTGGCTGGGCGATATTTGAAGGCGGACGTTCGTTATGCGCCGGTGCTGGATTCTTGGGCGGGTGTGCGGGCGCTCTATGATGATGGCGAATCGGATCCGTCCGCGATTACCCGCGGTTATCGACTGATCCTCGAGGCGAGCGGACCGCCCATTCTCTCGGTGTTCGGCGGCAAAATCACCACTTACCGCAAGTTAGCCGAAGATGCGTTGCAACATCTCGCCAAGCACTTTCCGCATGCCGGTTCGGCATGGACCGCCACCGAGCCCCTACCCGGCGGCAACCTCGGTGGGCGGCGTCTCGATGCTTTCATCGCGGCTACGCAACGCAAATACGCCGGGCTTGATTCCCGGCTGGTGGCGACGCTGGTGCTGCGGCACGGCGCGAATATCGATCTCGTCTTGAGGAGCGCGCGGTCGATGTCGGATCTGGGTGAACACTTCGGCGGCACGCTCTTTGAAACTGAGGTGCGCTATCTCCAGAACCGCGGGTGGGCGGTCCACGCCGACGATATCTTGTGGCGTCGGACCAAGGAAGGCTATGCCCTCTCAACCGCAGAGCGACAGCATCTGAGTGAATGGATGGCGAGCCACATTGCGGCGGGCACCCTGTGATGGCCCGTCCTCTTCGCGAAATTCCGGTTGCGGCGCTGCGGGCGATCCGGGGCCCCTTTCTTGATATCGACGATACACTCACGACCGATGGCAAGCTGACCGCGGAGGCCTATGATGCGCTGGAGCGTGCGCATCGAGTGGGCCTCCTGGGTGTGTCGGTCACTGGGCGGCCGGCGGGATGGTGCGATCACATCGCGCGCATGTGGCCGGTCGATGCGGTCGTGGGCGAGAACGGCGCGTTCTATTTTCGGCATGATGATCGCGCGCAAAAGCTGATCAAACGATTCGTCGATAATAATGCGACCCGCCGCGCCAATCGCGCACGTCTGGCGATGATTCGGGACGAGATCCTTGCTGCCGTACCAGGATACGCCGTTGCGTCCGATCAGCGCTATCGCGAAGCCGATCTGGCGATTGATTTTTGCGAGGACGTGCCTTCCTTGCCCACTGCTGCGATTGATCAGATTGTCGCCCTCATGACCACACATGGCATGACCGCCAAGGTGAGCTCGATTCACGTCAACGGCTGGTTCGGCAGCTACAACAAACTTGGCATGACCCGCACGCTCTGTGCCGAGCAGTTCGGTATCGATCTCGATCGGTCGAGGCATGAATGGTTGTTCATCGGCGATTCGCCTAACGATGCGCCGATGTTTGGATTCTTTCCGCATTCGGTCGGCGTGGCTAACGTGATGGATTTTCTCGGCCGGATCGACTCGCCGCCACGCTATGTTTCTCACGGGCGCTCGGGCGACGGATTCGCCGAACTGGTCGGCCGACTCCTGGCCGCACGCGACGTCTGAGGCTGTCCCCCCCGTGATTGACAGGGTTTGAAGCCGGGGCCTACACTGCCTGACCGATGGTTGGCGGAGGAGACAAACCCTGCATGCCCGGTAAGCGAACCGTGCGCGTCGAGCGGAGGCTTCCTCTCGATCTTACGTCCGGCAAAAGTCGTTTCACTGTCCTAGTGTAGGAGGATGACAAATGCAGCATCAGCGTTTTATTAGATGGACGCGCATCGCTCGCTTGGCCGGCGCCGTCGCGCTTGCTTCGGGTTTGGCGGTTACGCCAGTCGCCGCGCAGCAGGCGACGACCACCCTCAAGATGCAGGCGACTTGGCCCGCATCACTCACCTTGTACGAGAACTTCACGTACTGGGCCGAGCGGGTATCAAAACTGTCTGCCGGCACCATGAAAATCGATACGATGCCGGCCGGGCAGGTGGTGCCACCCTTTGAGGTGCTCGACGCCACCCATAAGAAGGTAATCGACGGGGCGCATGCATGGGCCGGCTACTGGACCGGCAAGAACAAGGTATCGATCCTGTTTACCGGTGGCCCGGGCGGCACCTTCGGCATGGACATGATCGATTACATGGGCTGGATGTATCAAGGCGGCGGCTGGGATCTCTACCAAGAGTTCTACCAAAAGATTCTTAACCTGAACGTCGTGGTCTATCCGATTCTTCCCTCTGGCCCGCAAGCCTTCGGCTGGTTCAAGCGCCCAATCAAGAACCTTGCAGACATGAAAGGCATGAAGTGCCGGCAGACCGGGATGGCGGCGGAAGTCTGGCAGCGCATGGGAATGACCACGGTCAATATGCCAGGTGGCGAGATCATTCCGGCTGCTCAGCGTGGCGTGATCGACTGCGCGGAGTGGATTGGCGGCGTTGAAGACCTGCGTCTTGGCTTCCACACGGTCTGGAAATATCACTACACGCCGGGTGTGCATGAGAACACCACCGTCGGCGAAATCATTTTCAACGGCGATGTCTGGAAATCGCTCACCAACCAGCAGCAGGAATGGGTGAAATCGGCCGCCAATGAAACGTTCATCATCTGGTGGGCCAAATGGCAGCGGCAAAACGCCGATGCGATGAAAGAGATGCGCGAGAAACATGGCGTCCAGATTTTGCGCACGCCGACCGACATCCTGCTGCAGTTCCTAAAAACGTGGGACGAAATCGCCAAAGAAGAGAGTGCGAAGAGCCCGTTTTTCAAGAAGGTCCTCGACTCGCAACGCGCTTACGCCGAGCTAGTGGTACCGACCAAGCGCTTCATGTTCCCGCCCTACTCGTTCGTGGCCGATTACTACTGGCCCGTAACAGCGGTGGCGCCCGCCAAACCTGCGGCGGCCCCGGCAGCGAAAAAGTAGTGGCCTTAGGGCCGGCAAGCGGGGCCCAAACGCCCCGCTTGTTTTTTTGGTGATTCCGGCAGCATGTGAAGTGTTGCGCCGCGTCGTGCAACAATTTACCCAATATATCTAAAGGGGAGGCCAATGGCCGATTCAAATCTCGCGCCAGAGTGGCTGCTTAAAATCGTTCGACGCATCGACAGCTTCACCGACACGACCGGCACTTGGTTTGCATGGTTGGCGGTGCCGCTCGTCCTGGTCGTATCGTGGGAAGTGATTGCCCGTTATCTGTTCAATGCGCCGACCGAGTGGGCGTTCGACGCGACCTACATGCTGTACGGCACGTTCTTCATGCTTGGCGCCGCCTACACGCTGCACAAGGGGGCACATATCCGCACCGACTTCCTGTGGGAGAACTGGTCAGCCAAGACGAAGGGTACGATCGACGCCATTGCCTATCTGTTCCTCTTTCTGCCGGGTTTGCTGGCGTTCTTCTTGATTAGCTTCGGCGAGTTCTGGGCCTCGTTCCTGATCGGCGAGACCTCCGAGCAGACGCCCTGGCGCCCGCTCCTGTGGCCATTCAAGGGGATGGTTGCCCTGGCGATCCTGCTGCTACTCGTGCAAGGCGTGTCCGAGTTCCTGAAGAGCTGGTGGGCGGCCAAGACCGGCATCGAACTTGAGCACAAAGAGAAAATAGAGGTCTGAGCAATGAATTCACTTGAGCTCCTCGGCCTCATCATGTTGCTCGTGATGATCGGTGTCATTTTCGTCGGCTTCCCGATCTCCTTTACGCTGCTCTTCCTCGCTTTCGTGTTCGGCTATTTCGGCCTGGGCGATATCGTATTCAGCCTGGCTTATTTCCAGACGATCGGAATGATGAAGGAGGAACTGCTGGCGGCCGTGCCACTTTTCATCTTCATGGGATTCATCACCGAGCAAGCGGGATTAATGGAACGCTTGTTCGGGGCGCTGCGCATGATGCTGGCGCCCGTTCGCGGCGCGCTCTTCCTCGTGGTGATTCTCACCTCAACCATCTTCGCGATGGCCACCGGAATCGTCGGTGCGGCAGTGACAGTGCTTGGCATTATGGCCGCACCGATCATGGTGAAGACCGGGTACGACGCCAAGTTGTCGGCTGGGGCGATCACCGCAGGTGGCACGCTGGGCATTTTGATTCCTCCGTCGGTCATGCTGATCGTCATGGGACCGGTGCTTGGCGTATCGGTGGCCGATTTGTATGCCGCGGCCTTCGGGCCCGGCTTCCTGCTCGCCAGCATGTACGTCGTTTATCTGATGGCGAGATCCATCATCAATCCGAAGCTCGGTCCGCCAGTGCCGATCGAAGAGCGTGTTTCCAGTGTCGGCGTGCTGATCAAGGAAGTGCTCATCGGCGTGGCGCCGCTTGCCGCGCTCATCGCTGCGACCCTCGGCTCCATTCTTGCCGGTGCTGCGACGCCAACCGAAGCCGCCGGCGTTGGCGCCTTGGGGGCCGTCATTCTTGCGCTGGTCTACCGCCGGTTCACCTTGGCCGGGCTGAAACAGGCATGCCTGTCGACGCTGACGACCTCGAGCATGGTGCTGTTCCTCGCCGTCACCTCGAGCATCTTTGGCGCGGTGTTCGCGCGCCTTGGCACGGCGAATTGGATCACCGAAACGATGATCGCGATGTCGTTTGGTCCGATCGTGATGCTGAGCGCCGTCGTGATCCTGCTTTTCCTACTCGGATGGCCGTTCGAGTGGCCGGCGATCATTCTCGTTTTTCTACCGGTGTTTTATCCGGTCATCGACGCGATCAGACCGGCACTGGGTGTCTCCCTTGGAATGCCGCCGGAATACGTGATGATCTGGTTCGGAGCGTTGGTCGCGGTCGTCATGCAAACCGCTTATCTCTCGCCGCCGGTTGCGATGTCTGCGTATTACCTGCGCCAAGTGGTGAAGGACTGGTCGCTCGGGTTGATTTACAAGGGCATGTTCCAGTTCATGGTGATTCAGTGCATCGCCATTGTCCTGCTCATCGCATTCCCGCAGATCGCCATCTGGTTCCCGCAGCAATTGCAGGATTCGCGCAATAACGAGATCCATGAACAGGTTGAAGACAACGCCGAAAGCCTTGAGCGCGACAGCATGGAAAGCATGCAACAACAGTCAGATGAGAGCCAGAAGGCCCTCGAAAAGAGTGAAGAGGAGGCGAAGCCGCCTGCTGCCGGGGGAGCATCCAAGCAGTAGGGAAAAGGTTTCACAGAGTAGACCGAGCGGGCGCCCCGGCGCCCGTTTTTTTCCGAGCCCATGCCTGACAGTCGGCAGGAGACGCGAGTGAAAATCACCGCCGTCGAATCCATCCAACTCGCCGAGTTTCCCAATACGCTCGTTCAAGAAGTGGTGCGCGCGTTCTATCACGGCTGGTACGGTGACATCGTCACGCAGTTGCCGTCCCTCAAGAATGGTCGAATCAGCGCGCCGTGCTGGCCTGGGCTCGGTACCGCGCTGCGACTGGAAATCAAAAGGCGCAACGACGCGACCGTTCGGGTCAGTAGGCTCTAGATGGATGCCTGGCTACTCGTTTATGCCGCAATCGGTGCGGTCTTCGGATTTCTCGCGGGCTTGCTGGGCATCGGGGGTGGGGCGGTGTCGGTGCCGCTGACAACGATGGCCTTCGCCGCGCAGGACTTCAATCGCGAGACGATCCTGCACACTGCGTTGGGCACCGGCATGGCAACGATCGTCTTCACATCGTTCGCGAGCATGCGCGCTCACGATAAGTTGGGCGGTGTCGACTGGATCATCGTCCGTCGCATGACGCCAGGCATTGTGATCGGTACGTTTCTCGCGACCGCCATCGCGCGCTACATCCCGACGTTTCCGCTCGCAGTGATCTTCGTGTGTTTTCTTTTCTACATGGCCACCACGATGCTATTCAGCTGGCAACCGAAGCCATCACGCCAGATGCCGGGGACCACCGGTCAACACATCGCAGGATTCTTAATTGGCGGGGGCTCCGGCATCGTTGGTATCGGCGGCGGCGCCATTGCCACGCCTTACATGGTGTTTTGCAACGTACCGTTTCGCACCGCTATCGGAACCTCCGCGGCGCTCGGTTTGCCCATTTCAATTACGGGCACGATCGGCTACATCATCAACGGTTGGGGCCACGCCGGGCTGCCGCCCTATAGCGTCGGCTATGTGTATCTGCCGGCAATGATCGGGTTTGTCGTCGCCAGCATGGCGGCCGCGCCGTGGGGCGCCAGCCTGTCGCATCGCTTGTCGACGAAAGTGCTGAGGAAAACCTTCGCGGTCGTCATGTATGCACTCGTGACGAAGATGTTTTTGACGCTGTGGTAGATCGAACGAGACCGAAAGGGATCGCGTCTTGCCTGACGGCATGTCAAGACCGACAAGGGTCGTGTTAGTTTTGCGTCGCTCAAACAATTCCATCTGTTTTCAGCTTGGCGATGTCCGCAGCGGTCATCTTTAGCACATCGCGCAATACCTCATCCGTATGCTGCCCCAACACGGGCGGTGCGCTCTTGAATTCGAGTTGCGTGCCGGAGAATCGCATTGGGCTCGCGACGCCGGCGAGCTTGCCCGCGACCGGGTGATCCAATTCGATCTTGATGTTGCGGGCGCGGACCTGCGGATCGTCGAACACCTGTGCGACCGTGTTGATCGGCCCGTTAGCGACGCCCGCCGCTTCCAGCGTCTCGACCCAATCCTTGGTCGTGCGCGTCACGAATATCTCTTGCAGGATGCGCGTCATCTCGATGCGGTTCTCGACCCGTTTGCCGTTGGTGGCAAAGCGCGGATCGGTGGCGAGTTCCGGGCGTTTCAATACATCGCACAGTTTCTTATAGAGGTTGTCGTTGCCGCACGCGACGATCACATCGCCGTCTTTTGTTTTGAAGGGCTGATACGGCACGATGTTCGGATGCAGATTGCCGATCCGTTTGGGCGATTGCCCGGTCGCGAAGTAGTTGGTGTTCTGATACGCAAGGAGGGCAATTTGCGAATCGAGCAGCGCACAGTCGATATGCTGCCCGACGCCGGTGCGTTCGCGATTGGCGATGGCGGCACAGATGGCGATCGAGGCATACATGCCGGTAATGATGTCTGCCACCGGCACGCCCGCGCGCTGCGGTCCGCCACCCGGTGCGCCATCGGGTTCGCCCGTCACGCTCATCATCCCGCCCATCCCCTGGATCATGAAGTCATAGCCGGGTTGTTCGCGATAAGGCCCGGTTTGGCCAAACCCGGTGACCGAGCAATAGATGAGCTTCGCGTTGATCTTCTTCAGATCGTCGAAGCCCAGGCCGTAACGTGATAGATCGCCAAACTTGTAGTTCTCGATCAGCACATCGGAGATCTTCGCGAGTTCACGAACGATTCGTTGGCCCTCGGCGGAGGCGATATTGAGCGTGATCGATTTCTTGCCGCGATTGGCCGAGGTGAAGTACGCGGAATCTTTCGTGTCCTTGCCCGCCTTGTCTTTGATCCATGGCGGCCCAAAGGCGCGCGAGTCGTCGCCCTTCAACGGGCGTTCGACTTTGATGACTTCGGCGCCGAGATCGGCAAGGTTCTGCCCGCACCACGGCCCGGCGAGTACGCGGGAGAGGTCGAGCACACGAATATGGGAAAGCGGTCCGGCCATGTGAGTCTCTGTAGAGGGGAAGGGCGCCCGGATCTTACCCTACCGCTCGCCGCGCCTTGCCGTGGTGCCGGTGCGGGGCACGCACGTCAGTTGTCGATCTTCGCCCCGGAGTCCTTCACCACCTTCGACCACTTGGTTATTTCACTTGACACGAATTGGCCGAACTCCGTGGGTCTCTGACCGCCTGCGGTCGCCACTTGGCTCGCCCAGATCTCCTTGATATCCGGTTGCTGCAGAATCTTGACGATCTCCAGATAGAGGCGATCGACCACGCTTGTGGGCGTCCCTCTTAGCGCCCATATCGCATACCACGTGGTAACTTCATATCCCGGAACCCCGGCTTCGTTTACGGTCGGCATGTTGGGAAATACGGACGTGCGCGCGCCCGCCGCGACGGCCAGCGCCACCAGTTTGCCGGCGCGGATTTGATTCGAAGAGGTGCCCATCCCGTCAAACGCCATGTCCACTTGACCCGCGATCAAATCGACCATAAGCGGTCCTGCACCCTTGTAGGGTACGTGCACGAGATCGACGCCGGTCATCGTTTTGAACAGCTCGCCGGCGAGATGGTGAGCGGTGCCATTGCCGGCGGATCCGAAGTTTAGTTTGCCCGGATTCGCCTTGGCGTAATCAAGTAGATCCTTGAGCATCTTGATGGTCCCGTGTTTTGGATGGATCACGATGACCTGCGGTACGGATGCGATCAACGTGACCGGAATGAAATCGCGCTCAAGGCGATACGGCAGCTTGGTATAGAGGCTTTCGGCGATCGTGTGATGCACCGCCCCCATCAAGAGCGTATAGCCATCGGGTAGTGCCTTGGCGGCATTCGCCGCGCCAAGCGTGCCACCCGCGCCGCCCTGATTCTCGATGAGGAATTGCTGACCAAGCGCCTGCGTGAGTTTGGCGGCAAGGGGGCGGGCAAAGGTATCGGTGCCGCCGCCCGCGGGAAATGGATTGATGATGCGCACCGGTTTCACCGGCCATTCCTGGCCATGGGCGGCCGCTGCGAGCAGTGCCAGGGTGAGCGCCAGCATGAAACGGCGAGTGGTTTGCATATTGTCTCCGGACACGTTGTTCTAGCGCGTGTGCCGCGCGGTGCGACATTCTGACAGTTTATTCACCGATCGAGTTCGCTGGGCGGTGCTGAGAGCGTTCGCATCCCGTCTGTCCGGACTCGCTACACTTGCCGGATTGTCTATCCCCTACGATCGGAGCAGCCCATGTCATTGGACCATTTCAAGCTGAGCGGAAAAGTCGCCGTCATTACCGGCGCGGGCGGTGGCATTGGCCGCGCGATTGCAGTCGAATTTGCCGGTGCCGGCGCTGACGTTGCCTGTCTTGATGTCATGCGGGAAAACGTCGAGGAAACCGCTCGCTTGGTCGAACAGGCGGGTCGGAAGAGCCTTGCCATCGTCTGCGATGTCACCTCACCGGAAGCCACCAAGGCTGCGGTCGAACGCACGGTGAAAGAGCTCGGGCCGATTCGCGTGCTGGTGTGCGGTGCCGCGGCGCGGGACCCGAATCACACGGTCGAAAGCTGTCCGCCCGAGATCTGGAATCAGGTCTTCGCGGTGAACGTAGGCAGCGCGTTTCTGATGAGCAAGTGGGTGATACCGATTATGGCCAAGGCTGGTGGCGGCGTCATTGTGCATATCGCCAGTCAACTTGGCAGTACCGCGACCCATGAGCGGGCTGCCTATTGCGCAACCAAGGGTGCACTGATTTCGCTCGCGCGCGCCATGGCGATCGATCACGCCAAGCAGAACATTCGCGTCAATACCTTATCGCCCGGTGCCACGGAGACCGATCGGATGCCGCTTCGCTTCGGCACCATGGAGGAGGCGCGCAAGGTGAGTGGACCGCGTCACGTGCTTGGCCGGCTTGGCTTACCGGAAGAAATCGCGCGAGGAGCGCTCTACCTCGCGAGCGAAGCGTCGAGCTTTATGACTGGCGCTGACCTGCTGGTGGACGGCGGTTACAACGCCTGGTAGCGCTTCACTCCAGCTGGCGACCGCTTAGCGCGCGGTTTGAATCGCCCGCCAGACCTTCTCATAGGTGAATGGCATCGCGATGTCGGTCACGCCAAGCGGGCCGAGCGCATCGAGCATGGCGCTGGTGATCGCAGCGGGCGCGCCGATCGTCCCCGATTCACCGCATCCCTTCGCGCCGAGGGGATTGTGCGTGCAAGGCTGTGATTCATCGGTCTCAGCCGTGATCGATGGCATCGTATCGGCACGCGGCATCACATAGTCCATGAATGAACCGGTGAACACTTGGCCGGTCTCACGGTCGTAAGCCGTCGCCTCGAACATCGCCTGCCCGATGCCTTGCGCGAGGGCGCCATGGAACTGGCCTTCGACCACCATCGGATTGATGACGGTGCCGATATCATCGACGGATGCATAGTTGATCAGCTTGGTGACACCAGTGGCCGGATCAATCTCTATCTCGCAGATCTGCGCGCCGTTCGACCAAGTGAGATTGGTCGGATCGAAAAAGGCGTTCTCATGCAGTACGGGCTCCATGCCGGCCGGCAAATTGTGCGCATAGGTGACCGCGCGTGCGACCTCGCTCCAGGTAATTTTGCGATCCGTCCCGGCAACGCGAAATTCGCCCGCCCCTGCCACCACGGCGTGTTCGATATCTTTCTCTGCCGCTTCGAGCAGGTGCGCGGCAGCGCGTTTTGCCTTCTTGATGATCTTGGCTGATGCCATCACGATCGCTGAACCCGCGATGACCATCGAACGCGACCCAAAGGTGCCGGTTCCATACGGAACGCGCGCGGTGTCTCCTTCGAAGATTTCGATCTTCTCGAGCGGCACGCCGATTTTCTCCGAGACAACCTGCGCATAGGTCGTGACATGCGCTTGGCCATGATTGTGCGTACCGCAACACACCAAGAGGCTGCCATCCGCAGCAACGCGAATATCGGCGGAATCGAAGAATCCCGCGCGGGCGCCGAACATGCCCGCGTACTTGGATGGCGCGACCCCTGAGCTTTCCACGAAGTAGCACACGCCAAAGCCGCGCAACATTCCTTGCTTCTTGGCGGCTTCACGTCTGGCCGGAAAGCCCGCGTAGTCGGCAATCGTCAACGCCTGTTCAAATACCTTGATGAAGTTACCGCAGTCATAGGTTGGACCGACCGCGGTGGTGTAGGGCATCTGTTCGACGCGGATAAAATTGCGCCGGCGCAGCTCCACACGGTCGATGCCCGTTTGCATGGCGGCGGCTTCGACCAGACTTTCCAGCACGTAGCAGGCTTCCGGTCGTCCCGCACCACGGTAGGCATCGGTCGGCACCGTGTTGGTGAACAGCGCCTTCACGTCGCTAAAGATTGCGGGAATCTGGTACGGTCCTGACAGCACACCGGTGTAGACCGATGTCGGCACGGCCGCGCCAACCGTCGAGACATACGCACCCAAGGCAGCGAGCGTCGTGACCCGCAGCGCGAGAAATTTTCCGTTGGCGTCGATCGCGAGTTCAGCGTGGGTGACGTGGTCGCGCGCCTGGTAATCGGAGACGAATGCTTCGCTACGGGTCGACACCCACTTCAAAGGCCGGTGCAACTTGCGTGCCGCCCAGGCGAGCGCGATCTCTTCCGGATAGTGCTTGCCTTTGGTGCCGAAGCCGCCGCCCACATCCGGAGCGATCACACGTACGGAGTTTTCCGGCAGTGCCAATTGTTCCGCGACGAACTTGCGAATGTGATGTGGCACCTGCGTCGATGAATAGATGGTGAGTTCGTGGCCGTCCTGGCCCCGATTGGCAGACGCCATCGTGATGATTGCCCGCGGCTCGAGCGCAGCACAGGCAATGCGATGATTGACGAGGTCGACCGCGACAACATGCGCCGCTTTAGCAAATGCACCGTTGACGGCCGCCTCATTGCCGCGTTGAAAGCGCACCGCGAGATTGCCGGGCGCCCCCGCATGTATCTGTGGAGCGTCTGTCTTGACCGCATCGCGAACATCGACCACGGCGGTTAAAGGCTCCCAGTCGACCGCCACCAGCTCCGCAGCATCGAGGGCCTGGTTACGCGTTACGGCAATGACCATGGCGACGATTTCACCGACGTGTCGTACCGCCCCACGTGCAATGCCCCAACGTGGCGGCTCGTTCATCTTGGTACCATGGACGCCTGGGATTTGCCAGAGCGGGATCATGGTGCCCACCTGATCGGCTGCCATGTCGGCGCCGGTATAGATCGCGATGACCCCTGTTGCGCCGGTCGCCGGACTCACGTCGATGGACTGAACCCGGGCGTGGGCATGGGGTGAGCGCACGAAGGCGCAATGCAGTTCACCTTCGAACACGAGATCGGACACATATTGCCCGGCACCCGCTAGGAACTTGCGGTCTTCGCGACGCAAAACGGACTTGCCGATGCCTTCTGGGTGTTGCTCGATGTGCTGGATCATAGCGGCGCCTTGAGTGGATCGAAAACCCTAAAAATTGGAAGCGAAGCGGTAGTGTCCTATATTATGATGGCTCAAAGGACGTTACCAGTGAATGCGAATCGGGCGGTGACCTCAAGCATTTCGCTGCGTTTTGCTATCTCAACAAATGAAGGGAATCGCTATGCGCAAAATGCTATCGGCAGTCTTGCTGGCCTCGACGGTGTGCGTCATGTTCTCCACGCCGCAGGCGGTTGCGCAAGACAAAGTAAAGATGGGCTTGTTCATTGCCTCCTCTGCGATGCCCTACTTTATCGCGAAAGAGCGCGGCTACTTCGCCGCGGAAAACCTCGATGTCGAGGGCGTTCCGCTCGCCACGCATCCTTTGATTGTGCAGGCACTCGTCAAAGGCGACATCGACACCGCTTCCAACCTGCTCTCGCTGGAAGGCGCCAACATCAATGCGCTGCGTCCTGGCACGGCGAGCTACTTCTCCATCAATTGCCAGAACACGAAGTACCAACTCGAAGCCTATGTCGTGTCGACCAAGAACACGACCATCCAGTCGCTCAAGGATCTCAAGGGTGCGCGGATCATGTCAGCGCCTGGGCCGGGCAACCTGTTCGTGGCCAAGGGCGTGCTGAAGAACATTGGCCTCGAAGACACCAAGGACTACACGATGCAGGAGCAGCCGATGGCCAATCACATCGCCGCGCTGCAATCGGGCCAGTTCGAAGTGGCTTACACCCTGGAACCGATCGTGAGCATGCTGGTCCATCGCGGCGTCGCACGCAAACTTGAATCGGGCGTGATTGCTTCGCACATGCTTGGTCGTCCGGATGCCTGCGCAGTCATGGCAGGTGGCGTGATGGGCGACAAATTCCTCAAGGAACGTCCGCAGGTCGCCGAGCGCCTGGCGCGCGCATGGGCTAAGGCGCTGAAGGATGGCAACGATGATCCGAAGGCGCGTGATCTGCTGAGCAAGCACATGAACACCGCACCGGAAATCGCGCAGACCGTGCCGCTTTCGTACTATCACATGGTGCGCGATCTTTCGCCCGCGCAAATCGCGGACTTCCAAAAGCTCACCGACCTTGCCACGACTGCGGGGCTCGTGAAAAGCAAGATCGATGTGAAGTCTTTTCTCAAGACATACTAACTTTTCGAGCGCGATTCAGGTAGGGTGGAATAGCGGCGCGCATTCCACCGCGCGTGTACCGTCCTTACGCTACGAATTTTTCATGATGCGGCGCTCGGATCGGTGGAATGCGCATGGCTTTTCCACCTTACCTGCGGGTTTCAACATTGACGGTTGAGCAATGCTTCGCAACAAACTAGCCGCGCTTACCCCCGCCGTCGGCGCGATCCTCTTTGTATTCGCGTGGTGGCTGTTGTATGCCTCGAAGCTCATCGATCCTGTTCTTCTGCCCTCGCCGCAGGATTCGTTCAAGGCGATCTGGGATGGCTTTGTCGGCGGCGCGCTGATCAGCGATTTCCTGATCACGGTGCGCCGCACGCTGCTGGCGTTCGTGATCGCCGTGATCATCTCCGTGCCGTTTGGCATCATTCTTGGTTCTTCGGTGCGGTTGTACAGCTCGGTTGAATTCCTGATCGACTTCTTCCGCTCGACGCCGGCCTCGGCATTGTTTCCGTTGTTCCTGGTGATCCTGGGCGTTGGCGAGGAAACGAAGATTGCCGTAGCGGCGTTCGGAGCGAGCCTTCTCATCCTCTTCAACACCGCCTATGGCGTGATGAACGCACGCAAGACCCGTCAGGCCGCGGCGCGGGTGATGGGCGCATCGCGATTTCGCGTGATGCTCGATGTGACGTTGCTCGAATCGCTCCCGCAGACCTTCGTCGGCATGCGCACCGGCGTGTCGTTTGCGTTGGTTATCGTGATCGTCGCCGAGATGTTCATCGGTTCGACCGACGGCCTTGGGCAACGCGTGATCAATGCCCAAATGATCTTCAACATGCCGGAGATGTACGCGACCATTTTTGCAGCGGGCGTACTCGGGTATGGGCTGAACCTGTTGTTTATCCTGATTGAAAGAAAATTTGTGCATTGGGGTGGCAAGTGAATGCGCCGGTCGCAACGGATGTCGCGTCGGGTCGTGCGACGCCAGCGAGCGCACCGCATGGCACCCACATCACCATTCGCGGGCTTTACAAGAGCTTTCAAGGCCAGCCGCTTTACACGAACTTCGATCTGGATATTCCGAAGGCCCAGATTACGTCGGTCTTCGGTCCCAATGGCTGCGGTAAGTCAACGTTGATCAACATGGTGTCCGGCCTGTTGCCGTTTGATGCGGGCCAAGTGCTGTTCGATGGGAAAACGCTTACCGACACCAAAATCAGCTACGTCTTTCAGAATTATCGCGAAGCCTTGTTTCCGTGGAAGCGCGCCATCGACAACATCAAGTATCCGCTACAGCTTGCCGGACAAAGCAAGGCGGAATGCAATCGGCGCGCAGAGGAACTCGTCGCGTCATTCGAAATCAAGTTTGATTTGCATCGTTACCCCTATGAGCTTTCTGGTGGGCAGCAGCAGCTCGTCTCGATCATGCGCGCTCTGGCGCCGCATCCGGAAGTGCTGTTTCTCGATGAGCCGTTTTCCGCGCTCGATTATGAGATGACCCTCTTCATGCGAGACAAACTGCAAGACATCTTCCAGGCCACCCGCACCACGATGATCCTCGTCTCCCATGATCTGGAAGAGGCGGTGTATCTCGCCGATCAGGTGTTGCTGCTCACCCGGCGGCCGACCAAGATCGCCGAAATCGTACCGTTTCGTTCGGCGCGCCCACGGCACCCGGAAACCTTGACGAGCGATGAGTTCGTGCGGGCTAAGGCGCGTTGTTTGGATGTTTTCCAGCGCGAAGTCAGGCGTTGACGTTCTCCGGCGGGTCGGCCAAGCACGCCTGGCAGTAAGAACTACAATCGGACTGTTCCCGACTCATTTGGACTTGCCGATGCCCCACATCCCCGCCGGTACACCGTTCGCGAAACTGCGCGTCCTTGATCTCACCCGTGCTCGTGCGGGCCCCACCTGCGTGCGTCAGCTGGCCGATTTTGGCGCTGATGTCATCAAGATCGAATCGCCACCCGGGCTCGATCCGAACGCTAATCAGACCGACGCGCGCGATAGCCCCGACATGCAAAACCTGCATCGCAATAAGCGTTCGATGACGCTCAACCTCAAGTCGCCCGACGGGGTCGCGGTGTTCATGCGCATGGTGAAGGACGCCGATGTCGTCGTCGAAAACTATCGGCCCGATGTGAAAGACCGCCTGGGCATCAACTATGAAGCACTCCGCAAAGTAAGCAAGCGGATCATCCTTGCCTCGGTATCTGGCTTCGGTCAGGACGGGCCCTATCGCGATTACCCGGGCGTTGATCAGATCGCGCAAGGCATGAGCGGCATCATGCTGGTCACCGGCAAACCGGGCGAAGGGCCGATGCGTGCCGGCGCCGCGGTGTGCGATATCGCGGCGGGCCTTTATGCAGCGCTTGGCGTGATGACGGCGCTGTATGAGCGGCAAACCTCCGGCGAAGGGCAATGGGTGCAGGCGAGTCTTCTGCATGCAGGGCTTGGTCTGCTTGACTTCCAGGCGGCGCGTTATACGGTGAATAAGGAAGTTCCGCGTCAAGTGGGCAATGATCATCCGACCGGCATGCCGACGTCGTCGTATCGCACCAAGGACGGCTTCATCAACATCGGCGCCTCAGGCGATGGCATGTGGGGGCGGCTCTGCAAGGTGATCGGCCGGGAAGATCTGCACAAGAAGCCCGAGTACGTCGACGGCAAGGCGCGCAGCAAGAATCGGGCGGCGTTGAATGACGATTTGAATAGCGTCCTCGTCACGAAAACATCCGCCGAATGGATTGAAGCCATCAACAAGGCGGGCGTGCCATGCGGTCCGATCTATACGATGGATCAGGTGTTTGCCGATCCGCAGGTCCGCCATATGAAGATCGCCGAGACGGTGGCGCATCCAATACGCGGCGAGGTCACGCTGGTTGGGCAGGCGACGAAGCTCTCGCGCACCGTCGCGAAAATCGTTCGGCCTACACCGGAATTGGGTGAGCACACCGACGAAGTGTTGCGTGAAGTCGGCTATACCGACGCGCAAATCGCGGATCTGCGGACGCGTGCGGTGTTGTAAAGCTTGCAACAAGGAAGCCCGCTATGCCGATCATCAATCGAATGCGAGTTGTTGGCGTTGCGCTCGTCGTGGGCGCGCAGGTCATCGCCCATGCGCAGGAATATCCCGCGCGCCCGGTAAAGATCATCGCGCCCTCGACCCCAGGCGGTGGGTTTGATCTGGTGGGTCGGGTACTCGGCCAGAAGTTGTCCGAGCAACTTGGGCAGCAGTTCGTAGTGGAGAATCGCCCGGGCTCTGGAACTTTGCTTGGCTCGCAAGCGGTGGTGCGCGCCGCACCCGATGGCTATACGTTGCTGGTGGGCGGGCTCAGCAATATCGCACTCAATATGGGCATGTACAAGCAGCCGGGCTATGACGCGATCACCGATCTCGTGCCGATTAGTCTGGTGGTGAGTCACTCCTACATCATGGTGGGGCGGCGTGATCTGCCGTTCGATTCGATGCAGGCGGTGATCGCGCACGCCAAAGCCAATCCGAACAAGCTCACCATCGCAACCAGTGGCCCCGGGTCCGGACAATATGTGGGTGCTGCGGTGATGACCACCGTGCTCGGGCTCGATATTCTCAAGGTGCCGTACAAAGGCGCGCAGCCTGCGTATCAGGATCTGCTGGCCGGTCGGGTGGATCTTTTCTACGACAACACCACCACCGCTAAGCCCTTCATCGATGGCGGGCGCGTCAAGCCCCTCGCGATATCGACCAAGGCACGCATCAGTGGCCTGCCGAACGTGCCGACCTTCGATGAAACGCGCGTGTTCGATTGGGAAATGGAAAGCTGGTTTGGCCTCTTCGCGCCCGCGCGTACGCCTCAGCCCATCATCGACAAGCTGCGCACCGAAATCGACAAGGCAACGCTCATTCCGGAAGTGCAGCGGGCACTTGAACAGGGCGCGGGCCGCAGCCTGCGATTAACGCCGGCGCAGACGGACGCGCTGATCAAATCAGAAATCGACAAATGGGTCGGGCTCGTCCGCCGGGCGGGCGTGACGCTTGATTAGAAAGGAATCGATCATGCAAGACGCACAAGACAAATTCGCAATCATGGAAGTCGTGCAAGCCTGGGCGGTGGCACGGGATTCGGGCGACTGGGAGCGCCTGCGCGCTACGGTGCATCCGGAAGCCACGATGACCGCGACCTGGTATGACGGCAATTTCGACGGCTTCATCCGCAACGCGCAAGAGTCCTGGGCGAAGGGCGCGCGTTCGATGCATATGTTGGGCGGCACCATGGTGACGGTGGCCGGCACCCGCGCGATTTCGCAAACGCGCATGACCATCATGGCGCGCGGCAAGGCCGGTGACGTCGAAGTGGATGTCGCCTGCACCGGCCGCTTCTACGATTTTTTCGAAAAGCGCCAAGGAACATGGCGCATCTTCGAGCGCCGCTGCATCTATGAAAAAGACCGGATGGACCCGGTAGTGCCCGGCGCTTCGCTGAAGTTGGACCCGGCGCGCCTCGGGCGCTTCCCGACCGGTTACCAGCACCTCGCCTACATGCAATCGCAGCGGGGCACGGAAGTCAACCCGGCATTACCGACCGCGCAAGGCGCGATTCTCGATGCGCTGCTTGCGCGCGGGGCGAAGTGGCTGGCTGGGTAGCTTGGTGCTATTGATCCTTTCCTTATTCGCGACAGCAAATTGGGACTGGTCTCACCCTCGCCCCACTGCGGGAGAGCCAGGGGAGAGGGGGGATTGAGGCCCGATCTCCTGGAGCCAGGGCAGATCGATAGCCAGCACATGCCGATACAGAAAGATCAGGGCCGTGAGCGCCGGCTCATTGCAGTCATGCCCAAGTTGTAAAGCGAGCGTTCCATTTACGATGCCCGCGCCTGCGTGTCCGTCCTGTGGTCTGAAGTTGGAACGGGAATCTGAATCTCGGGTGGTCACGGCGCTAATCATCGGTGTGGTCGTTGCCAGCGTCCCATCCGTTTTGCCGCTGTGGGCAGCATCGTGAATTTGGCGCTTTGCAGAAAATATGCTACCTAACAGCGCGGTCGAGAAAGACGCTTGGCGAGCGTCGTTGCTCGCACGCATGTCTCACCGCGTACGTTCGGCTTGCCCCAAAGAGCATCAACGCCCCAAAAATATGACCGTGTTATCGAGAAAATATGCTCGTCTCACGACTTCGTAGCCAAGCTCCGTCGATGGGCCGGTTCCAACGAATCAGGGCAGACTTTCACGATCCAAGTTGCTGGGAGCGTCTCCACATTCCCGCCAACGCAAGGTTCGACATTGAACATGAGCGATCCGGGAACGGCAATGAACTCGATTCCAGCTTCGGCGGGTCTGAAGCCGATTGCCACGTAATTTGCCGCCGCCCGCCCGTCGCACGCCAAAACGTTCGGTCGAGGAGATGGTTTCTAGTCATCGCGGCGCCCGCAATCCTTACTCCGCCTGAATCCCTGCCGCTTTAATCAATCGTCCGCGCTTGTCCGTCTCCGCTTTCACCATCGCAAGCGATGCATCGGATGACATCGCCATGATCGACATGCCGAGCGGTTCGAGTCTTGCACGGACATCCGGCGCGTGGAGAGCCTTGACGATTTCCGCATTGAGACGCGCGACGATCGGCGCGGGCACTCCCGCCGGACCAAAAAAACCAAGCCATGAGGCGAGCTCGAATCCGCGCACTGTCTCGCCGATCGTTGGGACATCGGGCAGCCCCGCAAAGCGAGACGATTCCACGACGCCGATGAGCCGCACCTTGCCGACCTTTGCTTGCTGAACAACGGCGGCGAGGCTTGCGAACATCATCGGGATTTGTCCGCCCATGAGATCGGTGACTGCAATGCCGCCGCCTTTATAGGGCACGTGCACGATATCGATGCCAGTGAGTTGGCGAAGCAGTTCGCCGGCAAGATGATGCGGGGAGCCGCTTCCCGAACTGCCGTACGCCAATTTTCCCGGATTGCGTTTGGCGTGTTCGACCAGTTCAGCGACATTGTGGCCGGGAAACGACGGGTGCACCGCGAGTGCGATGACGTTGCCCACCGCGATGGTGATCGACGTGAAGTCCTTGACCGGATCGAACAGCGGATTCTTTGCGACGTGGACATTCGTTGCATGGGTGGCGTCGGTGCCCAATACCAACGTGTAGCCATCGGGCGCCGACTTCGCAACGAAATCGGCGCCGATGTTGCCGCTTGCCCCAGCGCGATTCTCGACGATGACCGGTTGCGCGAAGACGTCGGATAGCTTTTGTGCGATGGTTCGCGCCACCGCGTCCGTCGATGCGCCGGGCGGATAAGGGACGACGATTTTGATCGTCCGGTTCGGGTAAGTTTGCGCTATCGCGGTGCTGGCAAGCACTGCGGCAAGACTCATCGCCACGAATGTCCAAATAGCGTTACGCATTGGCATCGGTTTCCCCATCAGAGCGGCGGATCGAAGCGGGTCTCTACCAGGTCTTCCACCAGCCGCGAGAATTGCAGCACCCGCGTATCTTCGTGTTTTGGTCCGACCACTTGCAGGCCGATCGGCAGTCCGCGTACCAGCGCGACCGGCACCGAGCAGGCCGGCACGCCCGCGCTATTGAATAGCGGAGTGAACGCGGCATGGCTGCGGGGCTCTGCCGGCCGGCCTTCAATTTCACGTGGATAAGGATCGCTCACTGACCACGCGGTGACCGGTGCGGTCGGGCAGAGCAACAAATCGTAGCGATGAAAGAATTCAGCGACGCAGATTTGGATGCGTTCACGCAGTGCGAACGCATTGACAATTTCCGCGCCGGTTCGCTGTTGGCCCAATTTGATCTGCGCGAGCAGATCAGGGTCGATTAAGTCGGGTCTGGTGCCGGCGTCTTGGCCGAACAGCCGCGCGAGACCGGCCTGCTGTAACGGCAGGTTAGGCGCGAGGTCCATTCCTTCGGGCCAGGTCGGCTCGGCCTCATCGATTGAGTAGCCTTCCGCGCGCAGGTTGTCGACCATCGCGACCAGCTCTTTCATCACGTCCGGGTCAACCGGAAGATCGCGGCCGAGGCGCCGACTCCACGCTATCCGCAATGAAAATGGCGGCGCGCGCCGCACGGTGCGAAGCATGTGTACCTGCCCGCCAAGCGGAACGGACCATGGATCGGTCGGCTCGAACGCAACGAGGGCTTCGAGAGTCATTGCGACATCTTCCACTTCGCGGGCGAACTGCCCGATCACCGATACGCCGAAATTGGGATCATCGAATCCATAGAGTTGTGGAACGAGGCCGGTGCTGGGCTTCATGCCGACGATGCCGCAATGGGCCGCCGGTCTGCGCACCGAGCCGCCTGCATCAGTGCCGAGGGCGAGGACACCAAGGCGCGCGGCGATCGCACTGGCCGCACCCCCCGATGAGCCGCCAGTGGAGACATTAGGATCCCACGGATTGCGGGTTGCGCCGTGCAGTAAATTGTTAGTGACGAGCTTGCACGCAAACTCCGAGCAATTCGTGATGCCGACCACGATCGCCCCCAACACTTTCAGTCGCGCCACACACCACGCGTCGCGCGGTGCGATGAACTGCTCAAACAGCTTGGAGCCCTGCGCGACGCGGCGTCCACCCACCCAGATATTGTCTTTGATGGTGATCGGAACACCGGCAAACGGCAGTGATTCGCCGGCCGCGATGCGCCGATCGACCGCATCGGCCGCGATGAGCGCACCGTCACGATCGCAATCCACCAGTGCGTTCAACTGCGGATTGACGCGCTCGATTCGCTTGAGTGTGGCCTCGGTGACTTCACGTGCCGAAAAATGCTTAGATCGTATTCCCGCCGCGATTTCCCGGGCGGACAATTGCGTGAGTTCGCGCTGCGCGGGCTTCATGAGCTACCTAAAAAATGACAAGTTCCGAAGCATAGTGCGTCGGCGCAAATGATGCGGACGACGCCTCACGCCGATGCCCGGACGCCTAGCTTGCGCGTCACCCAATGCGTGTAGAGAAAGACGACCATCTGCACGATAAGCAGCACGATCCACGACCAATAGTAGCCCTCGCGATCATAGCGACCACTCGTCACCGGGAAGAGATTCAACGCCGCGCCGATCGCCCATTGCACCGCGAATGCCATCACGAAGCAAAAAAGATTCAGGCAGGTATTGACGCGGCCGGTGAGCGTTCCGCTGAATTCGCGCCCGACCACGGCAAACGTGAGAATCATCGAATTGGCGCCGAACGCATAGATCGCCCAGGCAAGATGAGGCAAGACGTTCGGTGCGAGCAAGATCCATCCTTGCCCGATGAGGGCGATGACGACCATTCCCTTCACGGTCGTGAATGGATGAATGCCACGTACGGCGAGCTGGTCGGAGATCCAGCCGCAACTGAGGAATCCCAGCACCATGCCGATGTTCAGCGCGATGAGCACGTGACCGATTGCGATCGATCCAAGACCCGCCACATCGCGTAGCCATGTGGCCGCCCACAGCGACTGAAACGCAAGAAAAGAGCCCAGCACGAAAATCGAGGCCACACCTAGCTGCCAAAGCCTCACTGTGGCAAGCACGGCACGCACACCGCGCAGCAGGTCGGGCAGCGCCTGATTCGCCGCCTTGACCTGCGCCCACTTGTGGGTTGGCCAGGTTGCCATTCCCACCAACAACGCAAAGGCGCCACCAACCAGAAAGACATTGCGCCATCCGATTGCCTCGATGGCGATCGCGACCGGTGCTGCCGCCACGATGGAGCCCATGCCGCCAATCGCCGTCACGATGCCCATGCAAGTGGCAATACGGGCTGGTGGCGCCCACATCGGCACGGCGGACATGCAGGCCATCAGCATGCCGGCAGCACCCACGCCGATGAATGCGCGCCCCATGGCAAGCGCTGCGAGACTCGTGCCGTTCGCGAAGATCCACGCGCCAAGGGCGATCAGGGCAAGCAGCGCGGTATTGACGCGGCTTGGGCCAAATCGATCCAGCGCCATGCCAATGGGGATCTGCGCCGTAGCAAAGGCGATAAAGTAGGTGCTGGTGAGCAAGCCCAGTTCGGCCGGCCCCAACGAAAATTCCACGGCTAGTCTCGGCCCGGCCACGGCATTGATATTGCGAAAGAAATACGAACAGAAATAGCCGAACGCAAAGGGCGCGAGTAGCCAGGCGATCGCCGACAGGGGCCGCACGGCTGACGGTGCAGACGATGTCACCAACGGGTTCTCTACTCGGGTCGAATGCCGGCGCCGGCGACGATCTTGCGAAACACCTCGGTATCGGTGCGCAGTTGCGAATCGAATTGGGCGGGTGTGTTGCCGGTGACCACGAATCCGAGGCCCTCGAGGCGCGCTTTTACATCGGGCGCATTGATGGCTTTCCGAATCTCTTCGTTCAGGCGAGTAACCATCGGTGCGGCAAGATTCGCTGGGCCTAAGACGCCAAGCCAAGTATCAGGCACCGCAAAACCAGGGACTGTCTCGCCGATCGCAGGTAGGTCAGCGACTGCCAAATAGCGTTGGCGTTCGATGACGCCAAGTGGGCGAAGCTTACCGGCGCGGGCGTGCGGCATGACGGTTGACGCAGTGATGATCACCATCGGAATCGCGCCCGCCAACACATCTGTCATCGTCGGATTACCGCCCTTATAGGGCACATGCTCGATATCGATATTGGCCAGTTGCGCGAGCAGCAAGCCCGCCAGATGATGGGTGGAGCCGACGCCGGTTGTGCCATAGAAGAGCTTGTCTGGATTTCTCTTCGCGTAATCGATCAGCTCTTGCATCGACTGGACCGGCATGCTCGGATGCACCGCGAGAATGTTGGGCGCATTGCATACGATGATGACGGGCGAGAAATCTTTGACCGGATCGTACGGCACGTTCTTCGAAAAAAACGGCACGATGTAGTGATTGATCGAGGTGAGGACGATCGAATAACCATCGGGCGGTGCTTTCGCGATTGCATCGGCGCCGATCGTCGCATTGCCGCCGGGGCGATTCTCAACGATGACTGATTGGCCGAGCTGGTCGGAGAGCTTCTGTGCCATCGGTCGTGCGAATGCGTCCACCGCGCCGCCCGGTGCGTACGGAACGACCAAGCGGATCGGGCGATTGGGATAGTTCTGCGCGCCGACCGACACCGGCGCCAGCGCGAGCACCGCAAGGCTCGCAATCAGCTTTATGAGATAAGATTTTGACGTTTGCAATTTCATCGCTTTATCCTGCCGTCTTGGTGATTATTTTTTGTGATGCAGATCGAACCCTTCGAAGTCAGAGTCAAAACGCTAATCTGGGAGGCGCCGGGCATTGTCTCGGCTGACCTGCGACCCCTTGAGGGTAACGTATTACCGCCCTTTACCGCTGGCGCCCATATCGATTTGCACCTATCGACCGGCCTGGTGCGGAGCTACTCCTTATTGAATGCGCAGTCGGAGCGGCATCGCTACGTCATCGCGGTGCAACGCGATCGCACCAGTCGTGGCGGTTCGTTGTGGATACACGATAAGCTGGGCGCGGGCGATGTTATCAAGATCAGTCCACCCCGCAATAATTTCGCCCTGGCCGAAGGCGCCCCAAGCACGATCTTTATCGCGGGCGGCATTGGCATCACGCCGATCCTTGGCATGGTGCGACAACTCGATATGCTTGGCCACCCGTGGCAATTGCACTACTGCACTCGTACCCGTGCCGGAACGGCGTTTATCAATGAGCTGGAAGCGCTTGCGGCGAACGGGCGCGGCGCGGTGCGATTCAATTTTGATGAAGAACCGGGTGGCAAGATGATCGATCTTGCGGCACTGACCGCTGCGGCACCCAAGGATGCGCACCTTTATTGCTGCGGGCCGTTACCGATGCTCGCCGCGTTTGAGGCGGCAACCGCTGCCTGGCCGCGCGAACAAGTGCATGTCGAATACTTCACCGCCAAGGAAGCGCCGGCCGTGGCGGGCGGTTTCACCGTGGTGCTCGCCAAATCTGGTCGCGAGATCAAAGTGGACCCTGGCGTGTCAATCATCAACGCCCTCTTCAGGGCGGGTGTCAATCACCCGAGTTCATGCCTGGAGGGGGTGTGTGGCGCCTGCGAAACGCCGGTGCTGGAAGGCATTCCGGACCATCGCGACCTCGTTTTGACGGAATCGGAACAACGCGCCAACCGCACCATGATGATCTGCTGTTCGGGCTGCAAAAGCGAGCGGCTGGTGCTCGATATTTGAGGCTCGAGCGGGCATTTCACGAAGCCTGCCGAGCGACGTTGACGCCCTAATGGCTGGCGAGTAGTCTCAGTGGTCTGCCGTGCAGATTCCCTGTCCATTTGATATGACCGATCTCTCCATCAGCCATCAGCTCGTTCCTTACCAGGCAAAGCACAAGATCCGCTTTGTCACCGCCGCGTCATTGTTCGACGGGCATGACGCCTCGATCAACATCATGCGGCGCATCCTGCAGGCATCGGGCTGCGAAGTCATCCATCTTGGTCACAACCGCTCGGTCGATGAGGTCGTGACCGCTGCGTTGCAAGAAGACGCGCAAGGCATCGCGGTGAGTTCGTATCAGGGCGGCCATGTCGAATACTTCAAATACATGCTCGACCTGCTGCGCGCGCGCGGTGGCGAGAACATCAAAGTGTTCGGCGGCGGCGGCGGCACCATCGTACCAGCCGAAATTCGCGACCTCGAAGCCTACGGGATGACACGCGTCTATTCGCCCGAAGACGGCGCGAAAATGGGCCTGCAGGGCATGATCAATGACATGGTCCAGCGTTGCGATGAAGACCTGTCGAAACGCGGCCCCAAAGATCTCCAAGCGCTGAAGGCAGGTGATCAACGCGTATTGTCACAATTGATTACCGCGTTGGAAGCAAACGCCAATCCCAAGCTGCGCGACGAAATCGTGAAGCAAGCCGGTACGATGACGACGCCTGCGTTGGGCATCACCGGTACGGGCGGTGCGGGTAAATCATCGCTCACCGATGAATTGGTGCGTCGCTTCCGGCTTGATTCCGGCGATACGCTCAACATTGCGGTGCTCGCGGTCGATCCATCGCGCAGAAAAACCGGTGGTGCGCTGCTTGGTGACCGCATCCGCATGAATGCCATCACGCCGCGGCAACAAGGCGATACGAAGCCGATCTACCGCGTGTTCATGCGCTCCATGGCCACCCGCGATACCGGCTCGGAAGTGTCGGCTGCGCTGGGTGATGCGATCGCGGCGTGCAAGGTAGCGGGCTTTGATCTGGTGATCGTGGAAACCTCTGGCATCGGGCAAGGCGATGCGGCGATCGTGCCGCTGGTCGATGTCTCGCTTTACGTGATGACGCCTGAATTCGGCGCGGCGAGTCAGTTGGAAAAAATCGACATGCTCGATTTCGCCGATTTTGTCGCGATCAACAAGTTTGACCGGCGGGGTGCCCATGACGCGCTGCGCGATGTGCGCAAGCAGTACCAGCGCAATCGCCAGCGCTTTACCGAATCGCCGGATGCGATGCCGGTGTTCGGCACGATGGCAAGCCGCTTCAACGATGATGGCGTCACCGCGCTTTATCAGGCGATCCGGCCCAAGCTCGCCGAGCATGGGCTCACGTTGCAGCAAGTGCGCCTGCCGACGACCAAGGTGCGTCAATCGAGCAATCAAACAGCGATCGTGCCGCCGCAACGGACCCGCTATCTTGCAGAGATCGCAGAAGGCGTACGCGGTTACAAGCAACACGTCATCGAACAATCACGGATCGCGCGCGAGCGGCAACAGTTGCGGGCGAGCCGGCGAATGCTAAAAACCATGCCCTCTCCCCTTGCGGGAGAGGGCCGGGAAGAGGGGGCAGGTGGTGGGATTCTCGATGCGCTGATCACTGATCGGGAAGCAAAACTCACCCCCGCTGCCAAGAAGCTCGTCGATCAATGGCCTTCGATGCAAGAAGCGTATGCGGGCGATGAATACGTCGTGAAGATCCGCGATAAGGAGGTCCGTACCGTGCTCACGAGCACATCGTTGTCGGGCACGAAGATTCGCAAAGTTGCGCTGCCACGATATGAAGACGACGGTGAAGTATTGAAATGGCTGATGCTGGAAAACGTGCCCGGCTCCTTTCCGTACACGGCTGGTGTATTCGCGTTCAAGCGCGAGAATGAGGACCCGACCCGCATGTTCGCAGGCGAAGGCGATCCGTTCCGCACCAATCGGCGCTTTCATCTGGTATCGAAGGAGATGCCGGCCAAGCGGCTTTCCACCGCATTCGATTCAGTGACGCTTTATGGTTTTGAGCCCGATCTGCGCCCGGACATCTACGGCAAGGTGGGCAATTCGGGCGTGTCGATCGCCACGCTCGATGACATGTTGGTGCTCTACTCGGGGTTCGATCTTTGTTCGCCGAATACCTCGGTATCGATGACGATCAATGGGCCCGCGCCGACGATCCTCGCGATGTTCATGAACACCGCGATCGATCAGCAGGTCGACAAATTCAAGACCGACAATGGGCGCGACCCGACCGACGACGAGTACCAGAAGATCAAGGCGTGGGCGCTATCGACGGTGCGCGGGACAGTGCAGGCCGATATCCTGAAAGAAGACCAGGGTCAGAACACCTGCATCTTCTCCACCGAGTTCTCACTCAAGGTGATGGGCGACATCCAGCAGTACTTCGTCCACCACAACGTGAAGAATTTCTACTCGGTGTCGATCTCGGGCTATCACATCGCCGAGGCGGGCGCGAATCCGATCAGCCAGCTTGCGTTCACGCTTTCGAACGGCTTCACGTTTGTCGAGGCGTATCTCGCGCGCGGCATGCACATCGATGATTTCGCGCCGAACCTGTCCTTTTTCTTCAGTTACGGCATGGACCCGGAGTATTCGGTGATCGGCCGTGTCGCCCGGCGCATCTGGGCGGTGACAATGAAGAACAAGTACGGCGCGAACGAACGCAGCCAGAAACTCAAGTTCCACTCGCAGACGAGCGGTCGGAGTCTCCATGCGCAGGAGATCGCGTTCAACGATATCCGCACGACACTGCAGGCGCTCATCTCCACCTACGACAACACGAACTCCTTGCACACCAACGCGTACGACGAGGCGATCACCACGCCGACCGAAGAAAGCGTGCGCCGCGCGATGGCGATCCAACTCATCATCAATCGCGAATGGGGCATCGGCAAGAACGAAAATCCGAACCAGGGCAGTTTTATCATTGACGAGCTGACCGAGCTGGTCGAAGAAGCGGTGCTGCGCGAGTTCGAAGCGATTAGCGAACGCGGCGGTGTGTTGGGTGCGATGGAAACCGGCTATCAGCGCGGCAAGATCCAGGAAGAGTCGATGTATTACGAGCACAAGAAGCATGACGGTTCATATCCGATTATCGGCGTCAACACCTATCGCAATCGGAACAATGAGCCAACCCCGGAGACCATCGAACTCATCCGCTCCACCGCAGAAGAAAAGCAATCGCAACTGAAAAGGCTGAACGATTTCAAGCGAAGACATGCGCAAGAGAGCGGGGCGATGCTAAAGCGCCTGCAAGAGACGGTGATCGCCAATGGCAACGTTTTCGAAGTGTTGATCGACGCGGTGCGCGTGTGCTCACTTGGGCAGATCACCACCGCGCTGTTCGAAGTCGGCGGGCAGTATCGGCGGAGCATGTAGAAAATAGTGGAGTAGTCCAAGGAGCGTGCAATGAAGGTCGATCCGCAAGCATTTCTCGCCACCCTTGGCGATAAGGCGAACAGCATGACCGCCGACCAGCGTGCCGATGCGCTGGAAGAATTCATGATGAAGCAGTTGGCCAAGCCGGTCGCGCCGGGCACGACTGCGAACGTACGTCGTGGCACTGGTGTGATGTTTGGCGGCCTGACGCCAAGCGGATTTCAGCCCGCTCTGGCCCCGCTCGCGAAGATGCCCGCACAGTCTGGCTTGGCCGATTTCTTTCGCCTGCGATTCATGCCGCACTCGGTGCAGCATTTGCTGCAAAGCGCGAACGATGCGCTTCGGAAGGGCCAACCGGAAGACATCGTCTTCGCCTGTCTGGTGCACGATATCGCGATCAACATGATCAAAGTCGATCACGGCTGGTGGGCGGCCCAGATGCTGGAGCCGTATGTATCCGAGAAGGTGAGTTGGGCGATTCGCCATCATCAGGCGCTTCGCTTTTACGCCGATCCGGCGATGGGCTATGAGTATCCGCAACAGTATGTGCGCATCTTCGGTGAAGGCTACGTGCCTGAGCCCTACATCAAGGCCACTTACGAATACGCGCGCGGGCACCAGTGGTACCAGGAAGCGCGCATGATCACCGTGCACGATCTCTATGCCTTTGACCCGAATATTACGGTGACGCTCGATCCGTTCATCGACATCATCGGCCGGCATTTCAAGCAGCCGAAAGAAGGGCTCGGCTTCGATGGCAGCCCGGTCGCGCATATGTGGCGCGCGATGATTTATCCGGACAATCCGCTCTGAACCCGCTTCTTATCGAGCCTGGAAGGCGTCACAGACGGCCCGGCAACCTCCCGGTACCGCCCGATCCGCCAGCGCTCGAGCTCTTCCGCCGCGAATGGTACGGCTATGTGGAATCCTTGACCATACTGACAGCCGAGTTGCACGAGCTGGTCGCGCACCGTCATGCTTTCGATCCCTTCGGCAACCACATCGACATCGAAGACACGGCCAAGTTCGATGAGGGCGCGAACGATCGCGATGTGGCCGAGGTTACTCGCGAGATCGCTGATGAATAGCTGATCGATCTTGATCTCGGCGATGGGGAACTCCGTGAGGAAGCGAAGCGAGGCGTAGCCGGCCCCAAAATCGTCGATCGAGATTCTTATGCCTTCCCGGGCGAGGATGCCGAGTACCTTTATGGCGCGCTCGGGCTTGGCAATCGCGACGGTCTCGGTCACTTCAAGGTAAGGGTTGACGGTGCGAGCGAGCGCAGAGCAAGCGCGGCGAGCACACGCGAGGACAGCTCGGGATCGTCCAGCATGCGCACCGACAGGTTGACGGCAACCGAGGTCGGCGTCCCGGCGGCGGCCCAGGCCACGGCCTGGTCAAGCGCCTTGTCGAGAATTGCGTAGCTGATCGATCGGATGGCATTGGACCGTTCGGCGGCCGGTATGAACTCCATGGGTAGCAAGAGCCCAAGTTCCGGGTGCTGCCATCGCACCAGCGCCTCGATGCCGCGCACCGCGCCGGTCAAGAGGTCGATCTGCGGCTGGTAGTGAAGCACCAGTTCGTCACCCGACGTGAGCGCAGCGGTGCGGGAATTGATCAGCTCGGCGCGCATGGCGGACCGACCGGGCGCGTGGTAGACGGCGACGCCGCAGCCACTGCGCTTGGCTTCATACATGGCCAGATCCGCATTGGCGAGGAGGGTTTCGGCGGTGGTGCCGTGGGCCGGGTACATGGCGACCCCCGCCGACAGACCTACCGTTACGATCGCATCGCCGAGCGAAACGGGCGTAGCAACCGCGGCGATCAGCTTTTCGGCGGCGAGCAGCGCGCCATCGATCGATTCGGTGCCGGGCAGCACCGCCGCGAACTCGTCGCCGCCGATGCGCACCAGGGTATCGGTGCGGCGCAGCTTGCGATCGAGGAGCGGAGCGATTGCTGCGAGCACGCGGTCACCCGCCGAATGACCCAGGCTGTCATTCACCTCCTTGAATCGATCGAGGTCCATGACGATCAGTGCAAAGGATGTACCCGCCCGCTCGGCGACGCCGATGGAGTGTTCGAGCCCCTCGGAGAAAAGCAACCGATTGGCAAGGCCGGTAAGCGGATCGTGGAGAACGAGCTGCTCGAGCTTCTCGGTCTGCTCGCGCGCGAACCGCTGGCGGTCGGAGCCCAGTACGGCGTGCTCGATCGCCTGGCGGAGCAGCGCGGCATCGGGATTGCTCTTGTGCAGATAGTCATGTACACCCAGCTTGATCGCTTGCACGGCCACGCGATCATTGCCGGTCCCGGTGAGCATCACGACCGCCAAGTCGCGTTCCATCGAGCGCATGCGAAGATCCGGCAGCAACGTGATGGCGTCGGTGTCGGGCAACCGATAGTCGAGGACCACGCAGTCGTAGCGACGTCTGGCGACACAGTCGAGCGCCTCCAGGCCTCTTGCGACTTCTTCGATATGATAGTGCAACCCGGACCGGTGGAGGCGGCGCAAGGTGGCCTGGCGGTCGACATCATCATCGTCGACCAGGAGCAGGCTGAGTTCGCGGCGCTGGGATCATCATTGTCATTGGTCCACCCCCGGCGGCCATTGCTCCAGAAGCTTGGCGAGAAAGCTGAAACCTGCCTCCATGTCCGCCTTGGCGAAGTAGCCTGCGACGCCGCGGCGGTTCGCCTCCGACCGGTCCCGTGCCGCGTTAGACGAAGTCAGCACCATCACGACCGCCCGCTTGAGCGCCGGATCGGCGCGGAGCGCATCGAGGAACTCGAACCCGCCCATGCCCGCCAGATTGAGATCGAGCAGCACGATCCAAGGCAGGGTGGTGTTCGGACCGAAGCGCTCAGCGCGGAGCAACCGGAGGGCTTCCGCACCGTCCCGCGCGCTGCGCACCGGACAATCGATCCGGTGTTTGCGCAAGCCGCGCTCGACGGCTTCGGCATCGACATCGTCATCCTCAACCAGCAGGATGCGGAACGCTTGCATGGATGCCATCAAACTGTCCGGTGGAAACATCATGACTACCGGTTGGGTGAGATGACAGGATAGTTGTTGCATGAACGACTCCTTCCTTCTGCCAATGGATGGGCCAAGTAAATTCGAAGGTAACGCCGCGTGTCCCGACGCCCTCGACAATCTGGATATGACCGCCGGCCTGAGTCACCAGCCGCCGCACCAGCGCAAGGCCTATCCCAGATCCCCTTTGCTCTGACTTCGGCCCGAGCGTCTCGAACATCTGGAAGGCGCGCTCGCGATCCTCAGGCGCAATGCCCGGACCGTCATCGGCAACCCTGAAGGCAATAAATGCCCCAGACTTACGGCACTCACGACGACGCGGCCCACGTCACCATCGTGGTGCTGGAAGGCATTCGTGACGAGGTTGCGGAGCACGGTGTCGAGCGGTGCCTTGCCGGTGCGAAGAATCGGCAGTGGCCCGACGCCCTCGATGACGAATCCAGGTCGCGTAGTGAGATCATCGGCGATCGCGGTGACCAGCTCTGCGGTATTCACCTCTTAGGCACTGTTCGCGCCTCGCCCCGCCCGCGAATACGCGAGCAGACTCTCCATGAGCGACTCCATGCGCATCGCGCGCCGGCGCAATCGCGCAAGGTTGTACGTAACATTTGGCGGCGCGGTGTCCCCCAACTCCTCCGTGATCCATTCGGCGAGCAGCCCGATGCCACGTAGCGGCGCCTTCAGGTCGTGCGAGGCGATGTAGGCGAATTGTTCGATATCGATGTTGGCCTGGGTGAGTATGCGGGCCTGTTCGCTCGGTTCGTCTTCGATACGCTTGCGCTCGGTGATGTCGGCGATCAGCACGTAGAAGCCGACCACGGCGCCGCCCGCATCGCGTTGCAACAGGTACGTCGACTCGGTGACCCGGCCCGACGGTTCGCGCTTGTCGTAGATGATTTTTTCGCCGGCGAGCGCGCGGAACACATACGGCTGGGCGAGCGCGTACAGACCATCCGGCGCCGTCTCGCGGAGGGTTCGCCCGATGATCGCGACCGCATCCCCACCATACTTCAAGTGGAATGCCTCATTGGTGAACCGGTAGCGCTGGTCGCGATCGACGTAGGCGATCAGCAGAGGAATGCTGTCGGTGATCGTGCGCAGCTTGACCGTTCGGTCGAGCGTGGCCGCATGGTCGGCGGAGAGACGCTCTGCCCGCCGGCGCAAGCGCGACGACGCGAAGATCACATAGAGGAGGACGAGATTCACGGCCAGCCCACCCGCCGCGACCACCGCCGGCATGTGGTCGATGGCTGCCGCTTCCAGGGACGGCGTTGAAGTGAATACCAGAGTCCAGATGCGCCCGGCAATTTCGACTTGCCGCACAACTCTGTAAGTGGGCTCGTGTGATGATGGAGCCTCACCGTGCGCGGCCGCGCTATCGTGGAGGAGCGCAGTACCATTGACGTCCGGGCCGTCGTAGATCTTGAAATCGACATCCGGATGCGCATTGCCCATGATCCCGTGCATCAGGTTGTTCGCGCGGAACGGGCTGAACACGAAGCCGATGATCGCTTCCCGGCGCTCCGCCACCGTGCTCGCCGCTGCGCCCTGGCGATACACCGGCAGGTACACGATGAAACCCGCCTGGACATCCTGGTCGGTCTCCAGCACCAACATGACCTTGCCGCTCAGAGCCGGCTGACCCGTGTCGCGGGCCAACTCCTGGGCCGCCCGCCGCACCGGCTCGGTCATCATGTCGTACCCGAAGGAGCGCGCATTACGCGCGGAGAAGGGCTCCAGATAGACGATCGAATAATATTCGTCGCGTGGGAGCTCAGGCTTGATCCGGTAATCCGGAAAACCCTCCTGCCACACGCCTTCTTCGTGACGCTGCTTCTGGGCGGCCGGAATATGTTGCGAGAAGCCGATCGCCTACACGCCAGCAAAATGCCGGTCTATGTCGAGGTTGGTCACATAGCTTCGCCAGTTCGAGCGTGTGACGTTTCTCGATGCCTCGAAGAGGCCCACGCCGCCCCGCAGCAGTTGTTCGAATACGCGCATTCGCTCGCGGATAGCGAAATCCGCTTCCTCGACATCGAAGCCGAACCGATCGAGCGCCCGATTCGCCAGATAGCTATTGGAGAGATACCAGCCGAATCCGGTCAATGCGAGCGAAACGACGAAGATGAACCATGCTGCGCGAGGGTCGTGCAGCCGATCCACGAGCGGTCGGCGAAGCGGCGCGTCTGATTCAAGCGGATCACCAAGGTACAGCATATTGTTCTTGTCCAGAGCAGCTAAGAGCGTGTCCAGCAATTACGCTACCGAGTTGTATTCTTGGCAACTCGACCGACCAATGGTGTCGAAAGTAAATTAGTTGTCCGGTTTTAGTAAGTAACCTGTCCGGTTTATTGAGGAGCGATATTGCTGCCCATAAGCCGGTCTGGCTACCGACAGGAGAACCGGAAGATGAGATTCGAAGAGGCCTACCAAGGATGGACGGCGGG
>SHXR01000078.1 GCA_009693235.1 Betaproteobacteria bacterium
TATGACTTAGGCTCTCCAGTTCGTCCATCTGCTTGACTCCCTATCGTGTGCTTGGCGACTCACGGTTGGAAGTTTCGCGGATGGACTCCCGTATATGTCAAACATCTGCTGCCACCCCGGCAAAGCCGGGGGTTTCCCGATTAGACTAAGTATGGCAGTGCATTCCATCCGATGAGCTACGCGGTCTGGTATGAGCATGTATCGCGCCGCTCCCCAGCGCTGACCAATGAGCTCGCCGACACCACCCAAAGCGGTACCAATCTAAGCGAAGACGACACCTATCGTCTGTATCTACAACACGTGGCAACCGCCGCCGAGAAAAATATCGCCCGGGCCAATGGTGAATTCAATCGCGTGCTGGGCGATGTGGCCGGGTCGATGGCCGATGCGAAGACCAGAACAAGCACCTACGCAACGACCTTGGCATTCTTTGGGACGGAACTCGCGACCGACTCATCGCGAAACGCCGCATTTGAGCAGCGTGTCCAAACGGTGCTGCAGGATACCAAGGACACCTCCGCGTCCATTGATGTGCTATGCACCCTGCTCGATGATAGCCGCCAAGAAATCACCAAGCTTCGTGCGAAACTCGCCCGTTCCCGTGACGAAACCCTGAACGATGCCCTCACCGGCGTTGCAAACCGGCGCGCATTCATGGACGCACTCGAAGCGTTCACCGCCGATGCGCTCAAGCAAAAGAGCGAACTCTGGCTCTTGTTCTTGGATATCGACCACTTCAAAAAGTGAACGACGCCTACGGCCATCTGTTCGGCGATCGGGTACTGCGTGTGGTCGCAAAAATGCTGCAATCATCCGTTAAAGGTCGTGACCTGGCCGCGCGCTACGGAGGCGAAGAGTTCGCCGTGCTGCTACCCGCAACACCGATCAAAGGCGCCGTGGCATTGGCCGATGCCATTCGCGATGCGACGCAGAAATTGCAGTTCAAACGCACCGACAAAGACGAAATGGTCGAGGGGATTACCATCTCGATCGGTGTCAGCATCTATCGACAGAACGAACCATTGTTGCAATTCATCAACCGCGCGGACGAAGCGCTATATGCCGCCAAGCGTGCCGGTAGAAATCGCATCGCCGCAATGTAGCTGCGGCGCGCGCCGTTTCGCTATAGCGACGCGCTGCACCGCCACCTCCCTGCCCGCACCAAACCCTGTCTCATCTGTCATCGATTGCCGGCCGGCAACGCATCCGAGCACTACTTCGGATAGGATATCGGCACACGGATCAGCGCATAAGCATGCTGTAAGCTCAATCGCGGGCCAATCCACACAGCAAGTGACAAGGGAGATCGACGCGATGGCGGAGACGCCAATGAAATTGACGCTGCAAGGCATTGACCTGGAAGTCCGGCGCAAAGGTCGTGGGCCGGCCCTCCTCATGCTGCATGGCGGTGGCGGCCCGATCTCGCACCTGCCGTTCGCCGATCGCCTCGCCGAACAGTTCGAGATCTTCGCACCGGTGCATCCTGGCTTCGACGGATCGCGCCTGCCCGAGCGCTTCGACGATCTGGAGGATCTGGTCTACCTTTATCTGGATCTGATGGATCATCTGCAGCTCGACCGCGCCGTCGTGCTAGGCACTTCCATCGGCGGATGGCTGGCCGCGGAACTTGCGGTGCGCAACCTGCAGCGGATCTCGAAACTCATTCTGGTCAATGCCGTCGGTATTAAACCGGGCGGCCGTGACGAGCGGGATATCGCCGATGTCTTCGCCACCTCGCATGCGGAGCTGACTCGCCTCACTTGGCACAACCCGGCGCTCGCACCGGATCCGTCCCAATTCACTGATGCGCAGTTGAAGATCGTCGCCGGCAATCGGGTCGCGCTTTCGCTCTATGGCTGGGATCCTTATCTGCACAATCCGCGGCTGCGTTATCGCTTGCATCGGATCACAGTGCCGACGCTGTTCCTGTGGGGAGCGAGCGATAAACTCGTGACGCCTGCGTATGGCAAAGCCTACTGCAACATGATTCCCGGAGCGAAGATGATCGCGATCGACCAAGCCGGCCATTCGCCGCATGTCGAGCAGCCCGATGTCTTCGTCAAACACGTCACCCACTTCGCCGCCGCGTAAAGGGACCATTCCGTGCAAACCTGGTTTTTCACCGAAGACGCCTATCCGTATCTGCCCGACCCGAGCGCATACGAATCGATCCGCGTCAATCTCCCCAACCGCAACTACGACCCGGCGAAGGGCGCCGACCTGTACCACCAGTATCTCGATATGTGGCTCGCGGCCGAAGGGAACGGCCTGGAGATCATGGTCAACGAACATCATCAGACGGCCACGTGCGTGGTCCCGGCGGCGCCGTTGATGCTTGCGATTCTCGCGCGGCAATCGAAGACGGCGCGCTTGCTCATTCTTGGCAATCCGATCGCCAATCGCAATCAGCCGGTGCGCGTCGCCGAAGAGATGGCGATGATCGATGTCATTTCGCGCGGCCGCCTCGAATGCGGATTCGTACGCAGCGTGCCATGGGAAGCGTCGGCCGCCAACATCACCGCGCTACGCGGTGTCGATCGCATGTGGGAGGCGCACGATCTCATCATCAAGGCCTTCACGACACATGATGGGCCATTCAATTTTGAAGGCCGGTACTACCGTCATCGCCAAGTCAACATCTGGCCACGACCGTTCCAGCAACCGCATCCGCCGGTATGGGTCACGATCGGCAGTGGTCCAAGCGGCGTGCCGGTCGCGCAGCGCAACTACATCGGCGCGGTCTTTCTGGCCGGGTACCAAAAAGTACGCGGCATCTTCGACGGCTACCGCGACGCGTATGCCGCCAAATTCGCCAAGCCCGCACCGATCAATCGGCTCGCCTATGCCGCGCTGATCTATGTGGGCGACACCCCGAAGCTCGCCCGTGAAGGGGCCGAGAAAATTCTCTGGTACATGCAATCGAACAAGGTAACCCCGCATCACTCGAACCCGCCTGGCTACCATCCACTCGATGTGGCCGTGCAGTTCATGAAGGGGCAGGCCGGCATCTTGCCCGCCGCGCCACAACTCGACGATCAGATGGCGCGGGGCAACGTCTTCGCCGGCACGCCTGATCAAGTGTACGAACAGATCAAATCGCTCTATGAGTACAGCGGCGGTTTCGGCCATCTGATCATGATGGGACAGGCCGGTTTTCTCACCATGCCGGAGACGCTCCGCTCGATGGAGCTCTTCTCGAAAGAAGTCGCGCCGCGATTGAAAGCGCTCACCGCGAGTTACGATCATGGACGCGCGCGGGAAATTCGCGCAGCGCTGCCCGAAAAGCCACTTACGCAGCTTGGGTCGTTCGGGTTGGAGTTCACGCGATAGGAAGGCGCGCGGCATTGAACGCCGCGCGCAGATGCATCCAACGTATGATGGGTGCGCGGCTAGCGTAATTCTCTGCTTCGCGCCGCGCTCTAATCGTCAAGCTGGCGCAAGAGATCACCGATCGAGAATCCCCAACCGCCTTTATCGCCGCCCTTGGCACCGCCAATATCGAAGCACTGATCAAAGACGGTGCGCTGGTCCGTGCAAATATTCCGCTCGTTGGCGCGATTTCCGGTGCCAGCGCGATGCTCGGTGCGCCGAACGTGTTCGTCACCAAGGCAAGTTACCGGGATGAAGTGCGCGAGCCGTTCGAACTGGTGACCCGCAGCGAGGTCAAGCGCGCGGCCATTTTTTATCAGGACGACAGTCTGGGACGCGATGTCTTGCAAAGCGCGGAGGCGGTTGCACCGGCCCTTGGCATCAACATCGCTGTTCGCGCGCGCTATGAACGCAACACGACCAATGTAGACAGCGCGGTCACACAAGTCCTCAAATCCGATGCGCAATTCGTCTATCTGGCGGCCGTCACCACCGCAGCCACCGAATTCATCAAACAGTACCGCGCCAAGGGAGGCATCTCGCAGATTTATGGCTTATCGGTCATCGATCCGGCCAATCTTCTTAAGGCCCTGGGACCGGATCTCGCGCGAGGCTATGCATTTGGCGTGCTCTCACCGCTATCGAGTTCCCGCAAATTCGCCATCGTGCGTGAATACCTGGAACTGCGCAAGAACGCTGATGACGCGGAACTGGCCGAGCGGTCGATGGAGGGGTTCATTGCCGCCAAAGCGCTGGTGCATGCTCTGCGTCAAGTGAAAGCGCCCAGCGCAGCGGCGACGCTGAAGGCCGTGGCGAGCATGAAGAGCGTGGATCTGGGCGACTTCTGGATCGACTTCTCACGGGCCGGTCATACCGGGTCGCAATTCGTTGAGTTCGCGATCATTGGCGCCAATGGTCGGATCGATCACTAATCGCGCAAGGAAGCCCGACTACTGCGGCTGAATACCGATGTCTTTCGCGATGCGCGCCCAGCGTTCGCGTTCGGCGCGGATAAAGTCGTTGGCCGCTTGCGGCGTACCCGCGCCGCTCGATCCAAGACCGACGTTGAGCATGCGCTGGACCAATTCGTTGTCTTGCAGAATACGATCCACCTCGCGATTCAATCGATCGATGATCGATGCAGACGTGCCAGTCGGCACCATCAGCGCAAACCAGCCGACCAGCTGAAAGGCGGGAATGGTTTCTGCCATCGTAGGCAGTGTGTCCAAGGTGGTGAATCGCTTGCTTGAACTGATCGCAAGCGAACGCAGGCGACCTGCGACAGCGAACGGACGCGTCGTCGGCACCGAGCTGATGATGGCCTGCGTGCGCCCGGCAACGGTGTCTTGCAATGCCTGTGCAGCCGATTTGTAGGAGATCTCCTCCATCATGGTGCCGGCCGTTTTATTGAACCACTGGCCGAGAATCACGCCGTAGCCGCTCGATACATCCACCGCATACGACAGCTTGCCTGCCTGCGCTTTCGCATAGGCGATAAATTCCGCCAGATTCTGCGCCGGCACATCCGGATGCACCGAAAGGATGAACGGACCCGCATCGACCACGATGGCCACCGCGGTCAGATCGCGCTGTGGATCGTAGGGCAGCGACTTGAACTGGTAGATGTTGCTGGTAAGGGTTGACGCCGGCGCAAAAAAAACCGTGTAGCCATCGTTGGGTGCACGCGCTGCGGCTTGCGCACCAACGATGCCTGATGCGCCCACCAGATTCTCCACGACGAACTGCTGGCCAAGCGCGCGTGCCAACCGATCACCAATCGCGCGGCAGACGAAATCGATCGCGGTGCCGGCCCCATTGGGGAGATCACGCGCACCGGTTTTACCGGCCAGTCGGCAACGCTTTGGCTAAACGCCGGCCCCACTAACGTCGCCATGGCCAATGCGCCGAGCGTTTGGCGTGCTCGCTTCGTCCACGCCGGTATGGTCAGTGCAATTGCGAACGATAATCCTGTCATGTCGGGAGTAAATAGATCTGTCCGGTTTGGTAACAAATAGGTTGTCCGCTTTTTTGGTGAATCGGTTCTTCGTGTGCCGCAAGGTCGCGAAGGGCGTAGCCCGCAGCGGCCTTGCAGCACACGCGTGATCTTCGGCCGGCTTCATGCGGCAGCCTTGCTCGCCAAACACCGGCGAATCAGCATTGGCCTGGTAGTGCTTCTGGTTACCCACGCGTTCGGTCGTAATGAGTCCCACCGTCGCAAGTCGGGTCATCAGCCGGTAGGTGGCGCCGGTGCCGGAACCGGCCATGCGGATCAGCTCCGCACTCTGGAAACGGCGTTGCGGTTGCCCAAACAGCAACCCCAGTACGCGCCGCTGCACCGGGGCGAACAGCACAGCGGCCAAGCCGATCGGCACGGGCGTGATGCCTCGGTTCGCAGGTCTCGTTCGCTTCATGGGAACAATCGTACCTGATTTGGGAGCGACTATTCCTGTTTTGGGTATGCGCCGAGGTGGCGAAGTTGTCGAGGCTTTCACGCATGGATGAGATGGATCAGTCACGTCCTTGGTGCCCGGAGCCGGAATCGAACCGGCACGGCCGGATAAGGGCCGAGGGATTTTAAGTCCCTTGTGTCTACCAGTTTCACCATCCGGGCGAATGCTTCAACAACGCGGTAGCGCGCTAGAACAGCGGGCAATTCTATCGAGTAATCAACACGGCAGCCGCGCATCCTGAAAATTCGCTACAGTTCGCCTACCAATGACAACGAGGCGATCGGCATGAAGCGTATGACGGTGATAACGGGCTTTGCGCTGGCGATGGTTGCCGCGAGCACGGGCATGGCGCAGCAGGCGGCCTACCCCTCCAAACCCTCCCGCATGGTGATCCCGTTTGGGCCCGGCGGCGGCAATGACATCGTTGCGCGCGTCTTGTCGGCCAAGCTTTCGGACAGCTTCGGACAGCCGGTGATCGTCGACAACAAGCCCGGCGCGCAGGGCATCATCGCGGCCGAAGCCGTCAAGACCGCCGTACCCGATGGCTACACGATGCTGATGGGTCCGAGTGGCGTGATGAGCGCCAACGTGGCCACCCACGACAAGCTGCCCTATGCACCGCTCAAGGATTTTGTGCCGGTGCTGATGATCGGATCGTTTCCACTCATTCTGGTGGTCAATGTCAATCATCCCGCGCGGACGGTTCAGGAGTTGGTAGCCTACGCGAAGGCCAATCCCGCCAAGGTCAACTACGGTTCCACCACCGCTTTATTCCAACTGACCTCCGAGCTGTTCAATCAGAAGACCAGCACGAACTTTGTGCATATCCCGTATAAGAGCAGCGGCGAGTTTGTGAATGCGGTGCTGAGTGGTGAAATCACCATCGCCTTTTCCGATCCGCCCCCGGCGGCGGCGCATCTCAAATCAGGGCGTCTTCGCGCACTCGGTGTGACAGCCGCCACCCGCCATCCAAGTTGGCCCGATGTCCCGACCATGGCAGAGGCGGGCGTTCCCGATATGGCGTTCAGCGTTTGGATGGGCCTGTTCGTCCCCGCAGGTACGCCCGCCGCGGCTATGTCGAGATTGCGCGATGACGTGACTCGCATTCTCGCGATGACGGATGTGCGCGAGCGGTTTGCCGGACTGGGCGTCGATCCGTCTGGCATGGGCACCGAGGCTTTCACCAAGATCATCGCCGACGATATCGCTCGGTGGACCGCGGTGGCGAAGACGGGCAACATCAAGGCGCAATGACGGCAGCTGTCGCCAAGAGATCGCGGCCAAAGCGCGCCGCTAAGGTTTCTCGCGGGCGTCATCATCACCGCGTCTATGTCGTGCTGCTCGATCCGGACGTCTGGTATGAGGGGCGCTTCCGCAAATCAAACCCCGATATCGAGCGGAGCAAGCCGTGCGTGTATGTCGGCATGACAGGCCTCGATCCAGATGTGCGATTCGACAAACACAAGGCTGGGATCCAGTCCAATCGCTACGTGCAGAAGTACGGCATCCGCCTCATGCCAGAACTCTATGAAGTGTTCAATCCGATGCCCTATGAGGCCGCCCGCGACATGGAAGTGGAGCTGGCGATCGGCCTACGTGAGCAGGGCTACGGGGTGTGGCAGGGTTGATGCATTACTCCGAAGACGCGCCTTGTTTCGATGAATGCGTTGCAAGCAGCTTCCGCGCTGCATCGGCGACCACCGTTCCTTCAAAGTAATCCGGATTCATCGACAAATGCATCATCGCCGGATTCACAAACGTGAGGTCGCGGAAATTCTCAGGCGTAAGAAGCTTGGCGTTCACGAGATTGAAGGCCTCGGTGAGCACACTCGTTGCATCGAGCACATCCCAGTGCCCGATATCGGAGCCGAACACCGGCTTTAATACGCGGCCAAGCGGATTGAGCCGCCGATTGAAGCCCACCGAGATCATCCGATCATCCGCTTCGCAACCAAAATAGAACGGATCGACAAAGAGCTTGCGCAGGACGCCGATTTCGGTCATCGCGCACGCCGCAAATTCATCGAACGGATCGGGCCGTTGAATCATGAGCTGACAATGCGGATTGGCGCGGATGCGCTCAGGGGTCAGGCGTGGGCTGCCGAACTCCCGAAACAAGCGTTCAAGGAGATCCACATCAAGCAACGCCGGATCGAGATTCTTTGCGAGCGCATCGACATTGCGCTTCTCCCAATGCTCGACGATATCGTTCAACAGGTTGACCGCCCAGGCCACGCCGCCTTCAAGAAAGGCAAACGAAAGCTGCGGAAATCGGCGCGTCACGCCGCTGAAAAACAATGATCGACAAAAAAACTCCGCGCCGTTCGCAAAATCGCCCAAATGGTTGAACACGTAATTGCTGGGTGAGGCACGGTAGCCGATGCCGCGGGACGACGTATGACAGACAGGCGTGGCCTTCAAGTCGATGCAACGCTGCCAGAATGGGTCGAAGTCGTACGGTGAATCCATCACGATCGATCGGGTCGATTGCGTGGGCTGCAGGAACGGATCTTTCCCGGTGGCGGGCCGCGCGGGGCCGCGCAGTTCGGTCCCAATGTGAATCGCCTTGTGCCCGAGTTTCAAGACGGCGAATTCAAGTTCTTCAATCGCCTCCTGTGGCGTATAGGTGGGGATCACCGCGACCGGCCGCAGCCGATCACCGACCCCGGCATACATCTCCGAGTAAAGCATATTGAGTGCGCGGCAGCTGGTGCGCCGCGTCTCTTCGTCGGTAATGTACAGATGGCTCAGGCCCCGGGTGGTGTAGCAATGGCCAAAATCGATGCCGAGCTCATCCATGCGGGAACGCATATAGCGTGGCAATTGCGCCATGGCACGATCGCCCGTATTGGGGCCGGAAGGGATTCCCCACCAGAAGCCCCGCACAGTTGCACCCGCCGCGGCAATCGTCTTCGACACTTTGTCGACCATCTTCTCGCCGCCCAGCTGGCGCACGAAATCGAGATGGGCGAAATCGCATTCGACCACATGCGCATCCGCGTCGATCACCGGATGATCGAGCTTGGCGCGCACGTCGCTGCCAGGGAAGCCTGCAAAGCCGGACATGGGTTGCCTCCGTGCGTTCACTGCGTGACAATGAACCAGATTATTCACTGTAGCAGTTTTGTCGCGGCGCTCCCGGCAGTCGGACAGCGGACCCGAACGGACTAGACGCAAACACATGAAACGCATTCTCGTCTTGGGCGGCGGATTCGCCGGACTCTGGAGCGCGGTAGGTGCGGCGCGCATGCTGCAGGAACTTGGTATCCGGCCCGATGCCATCGAAGTCATGCTGGTCGATCGGCACGCGTATCACAACATTCGGGTTAGAAATTACGAAGCCGATCTGAGCGATGTCTGCGTGCCGTTCGACGACGTACTGATGCCGATCGATGTGCGGCGCATCGAAGCGGATGTCGTGCGGATCGATTGCAAAAGTCAATTAGTCCATGTCAAGGCGAACGGCACCGAGCGCCATCTCGCCTACGACCGCTTGGTGTTTGCCCTCGGCAGCACGCTCCACCGACCCGCCCTTCCCGGTCTCGCGGAATACGCGTTCGATGTCGACACATTCGAAGCCGCCATGCGTCTGCAGATTAATCTGGTCGATTTGGGAAATCGGCCAGTCTCGGCAGCACGTAACACGGTCATCGTGGTCGGCGCCGGCCTGACCGGGATCGAAGTCGCCTGCGAGATGCCCGATCGCCTCCGCAACGCATTGGGTGAAGGTTCGGCATTAGGCAAAGTTCTGCTGCTAGACGCCAATGCATCGGTGGGAGCTGACATGGGTGAGCATGCGCGGCCAGTTATTGATACAGCGCTGCAATCGCTCGGCGTCGAGACAAAGCTTGGTGTACGTATCGGTGCCATTGATTGCACCGGCGTGACGCTTACATCCGGCGAATTTATCCCGAGCTGCACGGTCGTTTGGTGCGCCGGAATGCGGGCGAGTGCATTAACTACACAGTTGCCGGTTAAGCACGATGCATTCGGGCGCGTCCCGGTCGACGAATTCATGCGCGTGCAAGGCATTCCCAATGTATTTGCCGCGGGTGATGCGGCTTCGTGCCGCTTGGACGGCACGAAGCCTTCGGTGATGTCATGCCAGCATGGTCGCCCCATGGGGCGCTACGCCGGGCACAACGCGGTGGCGGATCTAGCCGGACGATCGATGCTCCCACTGCAAATCGACGCGTACGTCACGGTGCTCGATCTTGGCCGCTGGGGTGCCGTCTACACAACGGGCCGCGACCGCAAAGTCTTGTCAACCGGCGCCGCCGCGAAGGCAACCAAGCAACTGATCAATCGCCAGCGCATTTATCCACCACGATCCCGCGACCCGAACGAGATCCTGGCTGCCGCCGCGCCCGTGGTGCAAAATGCACCCGCCGTCACCAAGCAACAATAAGGAGCAGCACGCATGACCACCCTACTGACTGAACAAGACGTCGTCACCATCCACGCCGCCAACGGCTTGTGGCTCACTGCCGTCGATGCCGAACGTGCAACGGGCTGGCAATTGAAGCCCGAAGGCATGTGTCGCGACGATCGATGTGTGCCGCTGCCAAAGACGGCGCTACGCGACAACCAAGTTGATCTCGCGGCGTTCTGGCAAAGCCTTGGCGCCCCCGTCGTGCATGACGATGCAAAGAATATCTGGGTGTTGGGTGCAAGCGCCGAGGAGCGCAACAAAACGCTCGCCGGCAGTATCGTTCCGGATTTCACGTTGCCCGATCTAGCCGGCCAACCCCACACGCTCTCCGCCCTGCGAGGAAAGAAGGTCTTTCTCACCACTTGGGCGAGTTGGTGAGGCTGTCGAATTGATCTGTCCGTGTGGCAGGCCTTGTACGACAGTCTAAAAGTTTTGGGTTTCATGGTGGTGGCGGTGGCACAAGAAAGCCGCGGCGCTGAGCAAGCACGGTCCTGGGTAGAGCAACCCGGTGCGAAATTCTGGACGCTGATCGATCGTGAGCATCGGGTGTCGGATCTCTACGGCATGGTCAATGTGCCCCAGGCGGTGTGGATCGATGAACGTGGGGTCATCGTGCGGCCGGCCGAAACAGCGGGCTCCACCGAGCACTTCCGGCGTATGGATCGTGAATCGAAAGTGCTCGCGCCGGCAGACGTTGCCGCACGCGCCGATGCGCGTGCCTTCTATCTGGATGCTGTTCGCGATTGGGTGCGCACCGGCAAGCATGCACTCGATGCAACCACCGTTGCACGTAAGCAGCCACGGATCACGGCCAACATCGCTCTTGCCTTGGCCAAATTCAGGTTAGGCGTTTTTCTGCGCGATCACGGCAATATCGCCGAGAGCATTCGACATTTCGCTGAAGCGAGCCGCCTGCATCCGGATTCATGGTGCCTCTGGCGCCAAGCAGCCGATCTGGAGAAAATCGGCAAAGCCGTCGGTCCCGAATTCTGGGACCGTGTTGATCAAACCGGACGCAACACCCACTACCCGCCGCCTGATATTCCGGGATTTCGACCGGCGTAGGTGACTTAGTCGGTGATATGCGCCACCACCCGCAATTCGTCGACCGAGGCCAATCCAAAGCCGAAGAATTTCAGGTAGGCGGGGATCTGTTCGAACAGCATATCCGTCCCGATCACAAACGGGCAGCCCTTCTGCTCGGCCGCCCTGAGCAGCGGTGTCATCGCTTCCTTGAGCACCACTTCGCCGACGAACGTCTTGGTCGCGATCTTGCTCATGTCGAACGGCAGCGGATCGTCCGGTTGCATGCCAAGAGGTGTGGCATTGACCACCAGATCAAAGCCCGCCGGATCGCTACTGGTAACGTCGATCGTGATGCGCGGATAGTGCGTCTTGAGCCGAGCCGCAAGCAAGCGACTGTTCGCCGCCTGCGCATCATGCAATGCAAGCTCGTCGACGCCTGCGTTGGCGAGTGAAGCAGCAATTGCCGAGCCAACGCCGCCATTGCCGACCACGAGGCAGCGCGCACCATCTGGCTTGAATCCCTTTCGCTTGACGCCACGCACGAAGCCCTCACCGTCGAACATATCGGCCAGCAAAATTCCGTCTGGCCGGCGCAACACTGCGTTGCAAGATCCGGCAATACGCGCGGTGACGGAACATTCGTCAACGAGTGCCATCGTCGTGACCTTGTGCGGCATGGTGATCAGCGCGCCACGAATATTGGTCAGGCGAAATAGCGCGCGGAACACCTCCGCGTAGTCCTCGGCCCGCACGCCCATCGGTACCACCACCGCATCGATACCCCGCTTGTCAAACCACGGGTTGTAGATCAGCGGGGCTTTGAAGGTCTCGGTCGGAAACCCGAGGTGCGCGATGAGCGTGGTGGTGCCGCTGATCATGAGCGGCCCACCTGATCGCGCACCCTTGCCCGGTTACTTCTTGCCAAGCGCAGGCAACGTTGCCACCACCACCTGCTTGCCGGCGCGCACCTCGACCAGATAGCTCTCCCGATCGATGTCGCCATGCTGATCAAAACACACATCCATCAAAATGCCCGGATGGTCTTTCGCCGCAAAGCAATTGCTGCGCAATGCCGCGGCCACGGCTTTCTTATCGAACTTGCCGACCTTCTCAGTCGCCGCCTTCAAAGCGTAGATGCCGAAATAGCCTTTGATGCCGTTGTGATCGCTCTTGCCTTTGTATTCCTTCTCGAATTTCTCGGCGAACTGCCTGATTAACGGGTTCGGTGAGTCGATCGTGAGGCCGACATGGCCCCGCACGCCATTGGCCGCATCGCCTGCCAATTCCACCACCTTCTGGCCCATGATGGTCGTCTCACCCACGATTGGTTTGTCATAACCCTGCTTGCGCAATTCCCGGAGCAGCCGTGCGGATTCCTCTTCGGTGAGATACGCGAACAGCGCCTGCGCATTGGCCTGTTTCGCTTTCAATACCGCGCTTGAAAAGTCCACTTGACCAGGATCGGTGGAGATGTCCGCGGTCACCACGACATTGCGCGCCTTGAGTTCCCGCAAGACGACATCCCGCCCGCCCTTGCCGAAATCGTTGTTGATGTAGATCACCACCACCGACTTCAGTTTGAGATCATTGGCGAGATAGTTCGCAACCTTTGGCATGCCGACCGTTTGACTGAATGAGGTGCGAAACACATAGGGATTCTTTTGCTGGGTAATGGTTGCCGCTTCGCCGCCGGTAAAATTGGGCACTTCAGCACGCTCGGATTCTTTCATGCTGACGATGATCGAGCCCGAGAACACCGGCCCCATGATCGCAAAGGCGCCGTCATCAATGGCTTTGACGGTGAGCGCCTTGGCCACCGCCGGCTGCGACTGCGTGTCGTGCGACGTCAGATCGATTTTACGACCGAGGATGCCGCCTGCCGCATTGATCTCCTTCACCGCCAGATCGATCCCTCGCCGAAACTGCGTGCCCGAGGTCGCGCCGGTGCCCGACAGCTCGACGATGCTGATGATCTTGACGGTCTGCTGCCCATGCGCAATCCCGCCAGTCAGTGCAATGGCCGTCAGGGCGGCCGTTATCATTCGCTTCATGGTTCCTCCTCCAGTAAAAAGCATTTCAGTGCTATGCCACCGCACCGCCAAGAAATAGCCGGTTCAAATTCGGATCATGCAACAGTTCTACCGCCGGCCGGTCGACCGCCACCTTGCCCATCTCCAACGCGATCGCCCGATCCGATATTTTCAAGCCGCTGCGCACATTTTGTTCCACCATCAGCACAGTCGTGCCGGCGTCGGCCAATCCCCGCAGCATTTGAAAGACGTCGGCGGCGATCTTTGGGGAAAGCCCGATGGAAGGTTCGTCGATCAAGAGTACCTTCGGCCGCAGTAACAAGGCCCGGCCGATCTCCAATTGCTTCTGCTCGCCACCCGATAGCGTCGAGGCCTGGTTCCCGGCCCGCTCACGCAGACGCGGAAATCGATCGAGCACCTCCTCGATGCGCGGCTTTAACAACGCCCGCGGGAGCGTAATCCCGCCCAATTCCAGATTGTGGAACACCGACAGCGCGGGGAAGAGATTGCGTCCCTGCGGTACGAAGGCGATGCCCTCCGCCAACAGCGCACGAGGGGTCTTGCCATTGATGACTTCCCCGGCAAACCGGACAGTGCCTGTGCGCGGCGTAATAATGCCAAACAGCGTCTTCAGCACAGTCGATTTGCCCGCGCCATTGGGGCCGATCAATAGCGTTATTTCGCCTACCCTTGCATTAAAGGTAAGCGCGTTCAAGATCATCAGCGCAGGCGAGTAGCCGGCGACCACGCGATCGAATTGGATGAGCGATTCAGTGACCAAGATAGGCATCCAATACGCCGGCATTGCCACGGATTTCGGCCGCTGTGCCTTCCGCCAGTACGCGGCCTTCCACCATGCAGATCACGCGCGGGCAAAGACGCATGATAAAGTCCATATTGTGCTCGATCACCACGAAGCTGCCGCCTTGCAGCTGATTGAGCCGAACCAAGAGATCATGCAGTTCATCAACCAGGCTCGGATTCACCCCCGCGCAGGGCTCATCGAGCAGCACCAAACGCGGCGATGCCATGAAGGCCATCGCGATATCGACGAGCTTCTGCTGCCCGTAGGAAAGGCTCCCGGCAGCCAGTTTCACTACATGCTGCAAGCGGAACAGTTCGATCATTTCATCGGCGCGCGAACCAAGGCCTGCATCGGGCGGAGCGAAAAGGCGGGCCCGCATCGAGCCTTGAAATTCCTGCGCGGCAACGATCAGATTATCGCGGACCGATAGCTGGCCAAACACCTGCAGGGTTTGAAACGTACGCCCAACGCCGCGACGACTCAGCTCCAAGGGTGATAGGCCGGTGATGTCTTCACCAGCGAATTCAACGCGCCCAGAGGAGGGTTTGATCTGTCCGAGGATGCTGTTGAAGAGTGTGGTCTTACCGCTGCCATTTGGCCCGATGACGCCGACGATTTCACCCGCTTGCACGGAGAAGGAAACGCCGTCCACCGCCTTGATGGCACCGTAAGACTTGTGAATGGTCTGTACGGCGAGCAAGGGCTCATTCATACGGCGACCCTCCGCGATCGCAACTTGGCAGGCAGTGCCAACAGTCCGCCCGGCACCCACACCATCAGCGCCACCACCGCAAAACCGAAAATGACGAGATACCAATTTTGCATGAAGCGCAGCCACTCCGGCAGCAGCATCACGATCCCTGCGCCCAGCACCGGACCAAAGAAGCGTCCCGCCCCACCCACGATCACCATCAGCAACATCATGAGGGAGGCGGCCACATGAAACGGTGCGGGCTCGATGTATTCCACGAGGGAGGCGAAATAGGCCCCACCGACGCCACCAAATGCGGCGCCAATCGCAAAGGCGAGCAACGTGTAGGCGGTGATGTTGACGCCAAGACTCTCGGCGCGAATCGGATTATCGCGCAGGGCGGCAAAGGCACGTCCCCAAGGAGACCGCAGAATCCAGGCCATGACGAGCGCGAGCACAATCGTCGAGACGAGCACGAAGTAGTAAAACGCAAGCGACGATTTGAACGGCACACCGAAGACTTCCGGCCGCGGAATGCCTGATAAGCCAAACGTGCCGCCGGTGAGCCACTGTTCATTCCGAATGAACAGATACACCAGCACATTGAACCCAAGGGTGGCAAACGCGAGATAGTGGTGCTGGACGCGCAG
>SHXR01000019.1 GCA_009693235.1 Betaproteobacteria bacterium
GCCCCGCCGTCCATCCTTGGTAGGCCTCTTCGAATCTCATCTTCCGGTTCTCCTGTCGGTAGCCAGACCGGCTTATGGGCAGCAATATCGCTCCTCAATAAACCGGACAGGTTACTTACTAAAACCGGACAACTAATTTACTCCCGACACTATGAAAATCGTTGACAAAGCGATTTGCATTGTTGCATCCTCGCTCCGCCCCTTGCGTTGGTGCGTGAGGGCGAAGGATCGAACGAAGGTGGTTGCGGTTGCGGGGTGGTTCCGAGGTTGCGACTGCAGGGTTGCGGGAATCGGCACTGCTGCATCAACCACCGCCGTTCGTTGTTAACTTCGCAATTCTCTAGGAGGCGATAAGCATGGCAACAAAGAAAAAACCCGCCAAGAAAGCTTCGGCAAAAAAGGCGGCCCCGGCTAAGAAAGCAGTAAAGAAGGCCCCGGCAAAGAAAAAGGCTCCGGCCAAGAAAGCTGCAAAGAGGAAGCCCAATGCAGCGTTCATGAAGCCGATGCAGCCAAGTGCTGCATTGGGCGCGGTCATCGGCAACTCGCCGATGCCGCGTACCGAAGTCACGAAGAAAATATGGGTCTACATCCGCAACCACGATCTGCAAGATGCAAAAAACAGACGGATGATCAACGCCGACGACAAATTGAAGGAAGTTTTCGCGGGTAAAAAGCAAGTCTCGATGTTCGAGATGACCAAGCTGGTCGCGAACCACCTTTCGTAAGCGACTACCGTCGCTTAGACGGCCGAGCGCGATGTTGCGTCTCGGCCGTTTTCATTTCAGGGCGGCCGGTGCGCCGCGATGGGTCAGTACGCCCCCGGCCAGCATCGAGGCCGCCAGGGTCCAGAACACCGGCGTAATCCCTATCGCTGAACCCAGTGCACCGAATACGAGCGGGAACACCGTCTGGCTGATGTTGATCAACATGGTGCGCAGGCCCACCGCCTCGCCACGCCGATTGACCGGCGCGGCCGTGTAGAGCACCGACATCACCATTGGTTGCGCGCAACCAAGGCCGATGCCAAGCATAAAGGCGAGCATGAATAAGACGGGCACGCTTTCCGCAATCGGGAACAGCACGAACGTCGCGCCAGATCCAACCAATGAAAACACCAGGGTTGACCACGCCGACAGCCGGCGGACGTAGAAGGGCATGGAGAGACGCACCACGAATGTCGCGGCGGCGAATACCCCGAGAATCGAGCCGATTGTGGAGGCCGAGAGTCCGATCGAGCGACCATAGATCGGGATCACAAAGTTGAAGAGATCCCATCCCATCGAGAGGAGGCCGCTTGCAATATAGACGCGGCGAAGCACTGGATCGCTCACCAGATCCAGGACCTTGCCGGCTCGCGTATCAGGCATCGCGGCGCCGGCCGTTGCAGGCAAGCCGGGCCGTCCGGTGAGAAACATAAAGATCGGGATGATCGGCAGCAAGGCGAGGATCGCGAAGGTCCATCGGTAGTCGAGGTAATCGATGCCAAAGCCCGCGATCATCGGACCGATAAATCCCGAAGCGGAGAAGCCAAGTGCCAACAGACTGAAATGGATGGGACGGTCCTCTGGTTTCCCGGTTGAGCCGACCGTCATATTGGCCGCGACGTGAAACAGCATTGCCCCGGCGCCGGTAATGACGCAGCAAAAGAATAGCGTCGAGAGTTCCGGGCGGATGGCCGGCAAAACGGTGCCGACCGCGACCATCACCGTCCCCATTTGCATCGGGAGGCGAACACCCACGCGGTCGATCCATCGACCAATGCGGATCGATGCCACCATCGGTAGAAACGAAAAGAGGGCCATGAGCACGCCGACCAATGACGTGTCGGCCCCCAGACTTTGCGCATAGAGCGACACTGCCACGCGCGCACCACCAAACGCGGAGTGGTTGAGGACGAGAAGCGCGATCAGGTAATAAAGATCGCGCACCGGGTGCCCTCTAATTTCGCCAATTGGCCAATCACGCGGAACCGCCTGCTGTGGCTAGAACCTATCTCATCAAACCGCGGGAGCTGCGTCGTTGACAAAACGGGATGAATGCAAGGCGTCCGCGCGCAGGCAATGCTTATTGCCTTGCCAAGACCGGCAACACTGCAGGCGCTCGTTTTGGCTGCAACCCGTAGGGAGCGGCCCCCTCGGCCTTCATGGCTGTGTTGCGTCGTCGTTGTGTACGTCAATTACACGGCCTCCTCGGCGCCTTGCCCTGAAGGCCTATGACCCCACTCGCTGCCCCGCGGATTGATGAGATAGGTTCTAGGCATCAAACGCTTCTTTGATGCGCTTTCGAAGGCCGGCATCCGGAAGGAGGCCGACGGCGGCACCGAGATTGTCCGCGACGTGTTTGGCATTGCGCGTACCTGGAATGGCGCATGTCACGGCGGGATGCCCGCAAATCCATTTCAAGAAAAGCTGTGCCCAACTCGTGCAGCCAATGTCGGCTGCGAAGGACGGCAGCGGTTTGCTTTTTACGCGGCCAAACATCGCACCCTCGGCGAAGGGACGGTTCACGATCACGGCGGTGCCGGTCGCGCTGGCAATATCGAGGAGGCGACGATCGGCCTCCGGTTCAGCGAGTGAATAGTTTACTTGCAGGAAATCGACCGACTCGGCCTCGAGCACGCGGGCGAGCATCTGATGAGCGGAGGCGTTGTAATGGGTGACACCCAGGTAGCGTACCCGGCCCTCGCGTTTCCAGGCGCGCAACGTCGCCAAGTGGGCGGCCGTGTCCAATAAATTGTGGACCTGCATCAGATCGAGCGAGCCTGGTTGCCGGATGCGAAGCTTTTTGAAGGATGACTCCATTTGCCGCACGCCCGCATCCTGACCACTGGTCCAAACTTTCGTCGCCACGAATAGCTTCGCATGGATGCCCAGCGCCTCGGCAATGTCGCCTGCCACCGTTTCGGCCGATCCGTACATGGGTGAGCTGTCGATCAGCGCGCCACCTGCCCGCACAAATGTCTTGAGCGCTTTGCTTGCCTCACGCATTGCATGCGTGCCCTCGGCAATATCAAAGGCCTGCCAGGTGCCAAGGCCAACGATCGGCAGCGATTCGGTCGCGCGCGGAATCTTGCGGCGGACGATGTTTCCGGGTGGGGTACTAGCTTGTCCCGATACGGGTGGGGGAACGGACATGAGGCCTCCGGCGATGACTGCGGCTGCGCCTCCGATGAAGCGTCGCCTGGGAAGAAGGGGGGTGGGCATGGGCATGCATGATAGCGGCGCAGCGCCGCTGCACGCTGAAAGGTGAAAGCGAAAGTGCCCCCCGTCACCGGGGAGAAGGTTGGGAGTGAGACGAGGGTTTCGGGGAGCATGCTCTCTGCTCGTCGAACGGCATTCCGATGCAACGGGATGCGCATCCTGCATGGGAGGGGGCTCACCCTTCCCACGGCGCAATGCGCCTTCAGGTGCCATACCTCACCTTCGAATTGAGCTGCTTCAGCGCCGCAATCGCGCTATAGCAGGCAAGCAGCGCGGTTTTTGGATTGTCGGGCGACGGGACGCTCTCGAATTTGATGTTGATGATACCTGTCTTGCCGCGAATATTGATGTAGTGCGTATTGAATCGGAGCGCCGGGTCGGCCACTACTTTGAGCCGGGTGCGATCAAAGCCGATGCCCGCCATCGACAGCACCGCCGCGATATTCACGTTAGCGGGGAAATGGGGAACGCCCTCGCGCGCAGTGCCGTCAAACAGCACGACCGGGCCGGTCATCCGATCAAGATCGACGCCCTGACGTTCTACATAGGGGATGCCCTTCCACGCCGCCGGCGGCTTGGTGACTGCGATCTCGACATGCTCCGCGCCCGCTGCGCAGACCCCTTTCAGCGCGTCCAGTCCGCCGATGCCACCGGATGGAACGTACAACATCGCATTATTCCGCGCCGCGGCCGCCTCGACTGTCGCGCGAAACGCATCGTCTGTCAGTGCGCCGCCTGATAAGACGATAAAAGCGATCCCGCGGTTGAGGACGGGCAAAGCATGCGACCTCACCGCATCATGGGAAGCGGCTTCAATCACGACATCGGGATGGGTGGCGAGTAATGCCGCAATGCTGGTGACGAACGGAACGCCATGTGCTTGAGCGAGCGGATTGCCTTTCGATGCCGCGCTGCGACCCGCGATCGACACCACGCTTGCCTCGCCAAGCTCACCTTGTTTGACCGACTCCAGAATGAGTCCAGCCATCACGCCGCCACCAATGATGCCGATGCGCATGCTTCGTCCTTGCAATGAAAAACGGGAGGCTAAGCCTCCCGCTTGGTTTAGCGCCGCCGATTATCGCGCGCTACGCCCGAAGCCGTGGTTTGCGGCAGGGGCGCCACGCCCGAAGGCCTGATTGGACTCGGTGGGCCCGCCATTTTGCGTGATCTGTCCACCGAGCGCGCGAATGCGCTCTCCGATCGGCGGATGGGTGGAAAAAAGCGCCATGATTCCCGCACCACCACTGATGCCAGACGCTGCAAATGACTTCGGTAGTACCCCGGGCGCCAGACCACCCAATCTTGCGAGGGCATTGACCATCGACGTTGGCGTGCCCATGTATTGCGCGGCGCCCGCATCGGCGCGGAACTCGCGGCGGCGCGAAAACCAGGCGACGATGATCATTGCCAAGACCCCGAATATCATCTGCGCAACGAAGCTCGCGACGTAATAGCCGACCCCCACCTCGCGGTCGTTTTTGAGGATGATGCGATCGACGATGTAACCGACGATGCGCGCGAAGAACACCACGAAGGTGTTCACCACACCCTGTACCAGCGTGAGCGTGACCATATCGCCATTGGCAACATGCGCCACTTCATGCGCGAGGACCGCTTCCACTTCATCGCGCGTCATCGATGCAAGGAGACCGGTCGAGACCGCGACCAGCGCACTGTTCTTGAACGCGCCGGTGGCGAAAGCATTCGGCTCGCCTTCATAGATCGCTACTTCGGGCATGGCGATGCCCGCTTTCTGAGAAAGCTCGCGCACCGTTGCCACCAGCCACTGCTCGTTGGCATCGCGTGGCTGTTGAATGATTTGGGCGCCGGTCGACCATTTCGCCATGGTCTTTGACAACAACAAGGAAATGAAAGCACCGCCAAAGCCCATGACCGCCGAAAATGCGAGCAGCATCGGCAGGTTAAGGCCATTCGCAGTAAGGAATCCATCAATGCCCAGCACCCTCACGATGATGAAGAGGACCGCCATCACCGCAATATTCGTCAGCAAAAAGATTACGACTCGTTTCATCGCGTGACTCTCCCGGATCAGGTTGGCAGCAAGGCTACCCGCGGACATGCTCGTCCGGCGGTTAGCAGCGCATGGACGCGTAGCGCACGCGCGGTTTATAACACGAAGCTGTCAGCGCGCCCGATGCGCGCCGCGGCAACATAGACCGTTGCCGACCGACTTGGTTCCCTTAATGCGGAACCTGCTCCAGACCGGGCAGGGGCTGCACCCCGCGTGGGCCTTTCCAAGCGCCGTCCTGAATGAAGTCGCGCTTGAAGCCGGTCCCAACGTCGTGCGCGGCATCCTTGGCAACACGACTGATGCCGTGCCCCGCTTCTTTGCCGGCGTTCACGACCCCGGCGCCCAACTCTTTCGCATCATGGCCGATGTTGCGCACGGCGTCTTTGCCTTTGCCGGCGGCGTTGATGGTCGACTCCTTTACGCCCGTACCCGACTGCGCGTAAAGGGGGCCGGCAGCCATTGCGATGGCGAGAGCGGATAGCAGTGCGATGGATTTCATGGCCTGCATTGTAGCGGCGATCAACCCGCTAAACGTGGAATCAGTCCCGATCTTGGCACCGGTTGTTAGCTATGGCTCCCCTTCCATCAGGGAATCGGCGCTAGTGATGTTCAAGCAATGAACCGAAGCCGCCCATCTTGTCGTTGAACCCATGATGCCGTAGCGCATGCCAGTAAATCGCAGTGTTGATCGCGATCACCGGCTTTTTCAAATAGCGTTCGGCCGCGGCGGCAACGCAGGCACATGCGAGATTGGTGCCGACCTGGACGATGGCATCGACATCCGGACCATTCACTGCCAGGATGGCATCATGTAGGCGCTCCTCGCTAACATGGGCGATCAATACCGGACTTTCACAGCTCAAGCCAATCAGCTTGGTCACGACGAAGCCTGATTCCTCGAAGAACCGTCGAACATTCTTATCCCCAACCGGCCAGTAGGGCGTCACCACGCCGATCCGCTTGGCATTGAACAGCTTCAATACCTCTTCACATGAATCGGCTCCCATGGAGATGGGCAGCCGCGTGTGTTTTTCGAGCAATTTGCGCAAATCGCGGCTGGCCTTAAGACCGTTCCAAAATGTCTCCGCGGAAATGCCAAGGACGAGCCGATCCGGGCGGCACGACATGATCGAATCGACCGCCGCCATCTGGGCGGCATCGATCAGCGCGATCAGCCGGTCGAAATCTTCGTTGCTCTTGAGGGGAATATCCGGAATCACAATCCGGCTCGTGTGATTGGTAACGCCGACCGGACGCATGTCCGCGAACTCCGGTTCGACGCTGGTGTTGGTCGACGGAATGAGGACGCCGAATTTCGCACGATAACCGAGTGAGTCGGGCATCTGGGGCTCCTGTTTGGGCGTTCGGTCGATTCTAGACTCTTCGCCGCGGCCGAAACGATTTGTCATCGGGCGGTAACCTAATCAGGCAATCCTACTTGCCCACGGTCCGGAATGATTATCGGCGGAAAGAGTGAATTATCCGGATCCTGCGGAGCGGGTCGGACCGGCCGCCGGGTGCCCGTCTATACTCGGATGACGGTCCCCGAAAAGCGGATTGGGGCCCACCGCGACCCTTCTCATGCCGATCAGCGGCGTGGCGCGCAGCGGCGCTTTTGCCGGGGCGAATCGAACCATCTTTCATCATGACTCAACTTGAAACAATGACGCGTACTCTCCTACTTGGTCGTCGTCGCGGCTTTACCTTGCTCGAAGTGCTGGTGGTGATCGTCATTATCGGATTGCTGGCGGGCATCGTCGCCCCGCGCATCATTGGACATTTGAGTGAATCGAAGACCACCGCCGCCCGCGCCCAGATCAGCGCGTTCGAGAAGGCGCTCGATTTATTTCGCATCGAGGTGGGTAACTACCCCACCACTGAGCAAGGCCTCACCGCCCTGGTCGTGCGTCCGGATGGCGTCGCGAAGTGGAACGGCCCCTATCTGCGCAAGGAAATTCCGCTTGATCCATGGGGCCGGCCCTATCAATATAAATTTCCGGGTGATCGACGCGAATTCGATCTGCTTTCCCTTGGTCATGACGGCCAGCCCGGCGGCACCGGCGAAACGGCTGACGTCACCAACTGACCGCACGCCATGCGCTACGAAGTCCGTGCGTTGAAAGGGCACGACGGTATTGTGTCCGTTGCCATCGACGCGACCGATGAGGCCTCCGCGATCGAACAGGCGCGCACGCAAGGCTTGGCCGTGCTGTCGGCGCGACCAAGCCGCGCATGGCCGACGCTGGCACGATCCTTCGATCGCGGTTTCCCACTGGTCCTGTTCAGTCAAGAACTGGTGGCGTTGCTCGATGCCGGGCTGTCGCTGCCGGAAACACTTGAGACGATGGTGGAAAAAGAAGGGCGTAGCGAAACGCGTGCGGTGCTCACGCAAGTTCGCGACAAACTGTTCGAAGGCCGGTCCTTCTCGCAGGCGCTCGAAGCGTTTCCGCAGGTATTCGCCCCGCTTTATATTGCCACCGTGCGCGCCGCCGAACGCACCGGCGATTTGCCCGAAGCGTTGCGCCGCTTCATCGCGTATCAAGAGCGGATCGAGTTCGTAAGAAAGCGCGTGGTCTCTGTCTCCATCTATCCGGTCGTGTTGCTGGCGGTCGGTGGCTTGGTGGCGTTGTTTCTGTTGGGCTATGTCGTGCCCAAGTTTTCCGGCATCTACGCCGACTCCGGACGGGATCTCCCCTTGATGTCGCGACTGCTCCTCGAGTGGGGTGGCCTCATCAATCAATATGGCCTTGCACTTGGGATTGGCCTCATTGTTTTCATCGTGTTGTGCCTTGTTTTTCGCGTGGAGCTATTCGCCGTGCTGATGCGGGGGGCTCACCCGTATTCCGGCGGTCGGGGAGCGTCTCCTTGTCTACCGACGCGGCGCCCGGTGCCGCGCCGCTGCGCATCGCATCAACCCCACCGCGCTCTATGAACCTTGCCCCATTGCTCGGTACGGTCGCGGGCGCGGCAGCGCCGGTGCAGCGGCCACTCTTGCCGCTTGGCGCGCAGTCCCCTGAGCGCACGGCGCCGCAAGAGTCGGTATCCCTGTCGTTGTCTGGGCCGCCGCAAATAGCGATCGGACAGGAGTTCTCGGTGATGCTTGGCATGCCGTCGGCGAATCAGGGCATAGCCGCCAGTGTCGAAGTCCAATTTGATCCAGCGGTCTTGCGGCTTGCGGGGAGCGCCGCACCGGCCGGACCACCCGAGGCGCCCACCATCGATGCGGGGCGAACGATCGTCGAGGTGCGCGGGCCAGCCATCGCTGGCGCTCAGCCGGTGCCCGCCGAAGTACGCTTTCGCGTCATTGCAAAGGGTCCGCAGTCAACGCAGATTCGCATCGGCGAGGTCAATGCGGTGAGCAATCAAGAACAAGCCGTCCTGGTCGTCCCGCCCGGGGCGCACACACTCAACATCGTGCAGTCGCAAGGGACGAGCCGGTAGCTTCATGCGCGGCGCGATGTCAATCCAATTGGGGCCGAGTGGTCACCCTGCCGACCGTGGTTTCACCATCATCGAATTGGTGGTGACGATCGCGATCATCGGTATTCTTACAACCGTTGCGCTGCCGCTTGCGGAGTTGTCGATCCAACGGGCCAAGGAAAGCGAACTGCGTTCAGCCTTGCGTCAAATTCGCACCGCGATCGACGAATATAAGAAGGCGGCCGACGATAAGAAGATCGAACGCAAGGCCGATGAGTCCGGCTACCCGCCCAACCTCGAAATTCTGGTGGCGGGCGCCGATAATCTACAGGATCCCACGCGGAAGAAAGCGTATTTTCTGCGGCGCCTGCCGCGCGATCCGTTTGCCGAGGAGCGTGGTGTCCCGGCTAGTCAAACCTGGGGCTTCGCGGCTATCAAAGTTCGGCGGAGTCGTCGCAACCGAGGCGGGATGTCTATGACGTGTATTCCCGCGCCACCGGCGTTGGAATGAATGGGGTTCCCTACCGTGAGTGGTGACATCACGGGCTTTGAACGATGTCGCTTGCCCCGGTTCACCCGCCGTGCCGCCAAGCGGGGCTTTACGCTGATTGAGCTCTTGATCGTCATGGCCATTGTCGACGTATTGCTGACGGTTGCATTGCCTCGCTATTTCGGCAGTGTAGAGCGATCGAAGGAGGTGACGCTCAAGAAAACGTTAGCAGTGACCCGCGAAGCCCTGGACAAATTTTTCGCCGATAACGGCCGCTATCCGGAATCGCTTGCTGAGCTTGCCGAGCGTCGCTATTTGCGCGCGGTACCGATCGATCCGGTCACCGAGTCGACGGAGCAATGGGTCATTGTCGCGCCTCCTGCCGATGGGACTTTGAAGGGAAGCGTGTACGACATCAAGAGCGGTGCCTCAGGAAAGACCGCCGATGGCGTCGATTTCGCATCGCTCTGAGAAGCGGTTTGAAGATGAGGGGACAAATCCCCTCATACTCCCCCGAATCAGGGGCTGTTGCGATCATTCAGTAACCGCCTCTAGCTGCATGCCTCGCGGAACCCGAGGATTTACCTACATCGGGCTGCTGATTGTTGTCGCGTTGGCCGGTATTGCGCTTGCCGGCGCCGGTACGCTTTGGAGTACGACGGTAAGACGTGAGCGGGAAGCCGAGCTGCTCTTCGTTGGCGAACAGTTCCAGCGCGCCATTACCGCGTACTTCGAGCAAGGGCCGGGTGGGGTCAGGCAATTTCCCGCGAAGCTCGAAGATCTGCTCCAGGATCGGCGCTTTCCCACCACCCGCCGGCATTTGCGCAAGGTGTATGTGGATCCGTCGACCGGTACGCGTAACTGGGGCTTGGTACGCGGCCCCGGCGATGGCATAACCGGCGTCTATAGTCAGTCCGAGGGCGTTCCCATCAAGCGGGCCGAGTTTGCCGCTGCCTTCGTGCAATTTGCTGCCGCCAAGTCGTATCGCGATTGGCAGTTTGTGCATCGACAGGGTGAGGCGGCGCCAGGCAGAGCAAAGCCCGCCGCGCCCGGGACGCCGGCGACGACCGGTCAACCGACCGGCACTGCCGGCGACCCCGACACGAACGCCCTGAGCGAAATGTTACGCTCGGCTGCGGGCAAACCGGCCGCGACATGAACACGGAGATCTATCGCGATGGCGCATCCATTCGACCTCGTCATTCGAAACGGCGTTGTGCTCGACGGCACCGGCGCACCGGGCCAAGAGGCGGATGTCGCGGTCGCGGGTGGCCGTATCGCCGCAGTGGGTCGGGTGACCGGCACTGGCCGCAATGAAATCGATGCCAGAGGCCAGGTCGTAACACCGGGATTCGTGGACATTCACACCCACTATGACGGCCAGGTGACGTGGGAAAACTGCATGGTGCCGTCGTCCTCCCACGGCATTACTACCGTCGTGATGGGCAATTGCGGCGTCGGCTTTGCACCTTGCCGACCGACCGATCATGACTTGCTGATTCAATTGATGGAAGGTGTGGAGGACATTCCACATCCGGTGCTCACCGAAGGGGTGCCATGGCAATGGGAAAGTTACCCTGACTATCTCGATTTTCTTGCTGCGCGCCGCTATGACATGGATATCTGCGGCTACCTCCCGCACGGACCGCTCCGCGTGTATGTGATGGGTGCGCGGGGCGTCGCCCGGGAGCCTGCCACCGACAGCGATATCGCACACATGACAACGCTCGTCCACGAGGCGATGGCGGCCGGTGCCATGGGTATTTCCACGTCGCGGACGTTCTTCCATCGATCGAGCAATGGGGCGCAGGTCCCTACCTTTGAGGCGCCAGATCAGGAATTGACCGCCCTCGCATTGGCGCTGAAAGACGCGGGGAAAGGGGTGATCCAGATGATCACCGACTGGGACCACACCGAGGATGCCTTTGCCCGCATGCAAAGTCTGGTGGAAGCATCCGGTCGCCCGCTGTCGTTCACCATGGTGGAAGGCGAAGCGAATGGACCCCTATCATCGCGATGGCCGGAGATTCTCGATTGGGTGGTTGCCGCCAATGCGCGTGGCCTGCCGATCAAGGCGCAGGTTGCCAGTCGCGCGGTCTGTCTGCTATTTGGTCATGAACTGACCTTGAATCCGTTCTTCAGCACGGCCAGTTATCGTGCGCTAACGTTCTTGCCGTTCGATCAGCGGGTCGCCGCCTTGCAGCGCCCGGAAGTGCGGGCGCGGATTCTCGCCGAACCGATCGATGCGGATCCGGCCAATGTATTGGGGCGACTCGTGCGCGATTTTTCGCGGATGTTCGCATTGGGTGATCCACCGGATTACGAACCTTCACTTGACGATAGCGTGGCCGCCATAGCCAGTCGTCAGGGCTGCACGCCGGAATCGCTCGCCTACGACCTCATGCTGGAGCGGGGCGGGCGCGGCATCCTCTATTACACGGCGGCCAACTATGTGCAGGGCTCGCTCGAATCCTGCCTCGCGATGATGCGCCATGCAGGTTCAATCATTGCGCTGGGTGATGGCGGGGCGCACTGCGGAACGATTTGCGATGGCAGCTATCCGACCTATCTTCTTACCCACTGGGCGCGCGATCGGACGCAAGGCGATCGGCTTCCCCTCCCTGAGATCATTCGCGCCATGACGAAAGAAACGGCCGAGGCGGTCGGCTTGTTGGATCGTGGGATTGTGGCGGTTGGTTACAAGGCCGACCTTAATATCCTTGCGCCAGAAAAGATGCGCCTTCACGCGCCGGAAATCGCCTACGATCTTCCGGGTGGTGGGCGCCGCTTGTTGCAACGTGCGGACGGTTATCTCGCCACCATCGTGAACGGGGAAGTTGTCTATCAAAATGGTGAGGCGACCGGTACGCTACCTGGACGACTCGTGCGTGGGCCACAGCGTTCGGCCGCACGCTGAGTTCGTATCGGCACGCCTGGCGCGGTTGGCAAGACTATTAGCAACATGCGCCGCATTCCTTGCCGGCAACGCGTTATCGCAAACGGCGTCGTGGCAAGGTGAGTTCGATGCTGCGCTAAAGCAGCGCGAATTGACCAAAGCGTTCGCAATCGTGAAAGACGCGGCAGATCGCGGTGAGCCGCACGGCAAGTATCTCCAGGCGGTAATGACCCGCGATGGCATGGGGACGCCCCGCGATGCCGTCAGAGCGCGGCAGGAACTGACCGAACTCGCCACCGCGCGTCACCCGCAGTCGCGCATCGCGCTCGGCGAAATGATGCGCGGCGGCATTGGCGGTCCCAAGGATTTGGAGGGTGCCGCTCACCAGTTTCGGCTGGCGGCCGAGCAGGCCAACGCGCCTGCCATGCTTCATCTGGCGCGCTTGTATCGAATGGCCGAATTCACGGATCGCGATAATGCGCGTGCCTATGAATGGGTATTGAAGTCGGCCAATGCCGGGCATGTCCCGGCCTATGGCGTCGTCGGCTATCTCACCTACACCGGCACGGGGGTCGGCAAGGATCCGAGACTGCGGTGGCGTGGTTCAAGAATGGCTATGAAAAAGGCGACCTTACATCCCGCGCCTATTATGGCCTCGCGCTTGCCACCGGCACCGGTATTCCCCGCAATGCGGCGCTGGGCGGGCAACTTATGAATGAAGCGGCGGACGCCGGCAATGTTGATGCGATGATTACGCTGGCGAGTCTGCATCAGGTCGGACAGGTGCTGCCATGCGACTATATGCGGGCCTACCTGTGGACGAATATCGCCACCTCACGCGGGGCCACCGGCACGGGCCTTCACACGCTCAGGGACGATCTCGAAAAGTGATTGTCTCCCGAGCAACTCGGCTCCGTGCAAAAACAGGCACGCGAATGGAAGCCGCTGCTGGCAGCGCGGCCGATTGCGGACGGTGCGGATAGCCGGGCCATGCCCACACGCGGCACTGGTACCGGATTTTTCATTTCGGCCAATGGGCATTTGCTGACCAATCAACACGTCATCCGCGGCTGCAATCGCATCACCACCGAAGGCCATGGTGACGCGACGATCGTGACGAGTGATACGAAGACGGATCTGGCGATCCTCAAAGTCGAGCGTGGGTCGGACCGGTGGGCTGCGTTACGTATGGAGCCGCCGCGTCTCGGTGAAAGCGTGTACGTATTCGGCTACCCGTTGCAAGGAGTGCTGTCGTCCAGCGGAAACCTCACCTCCGGTGTGGTGAGTGCGCTGGTGGGATTCCGGAACGATCCGACGCGCCTGCAGGTGTCGGCACCGATTCAACCCGGCAATAGTGGCGGCCCGGTGTTGGATCAAGCCGGACGGGTGTTAGGCGTAACCGTATCGACCGTCAGCAACATGCGTGTAACAAGCGCAACCGGGGCTATTCCGCAAAATCTCAATTTTGCGGTGCATGGAACCGTCGCGCGCGCGCTCATCGAAACAATCGGCCTGGTGCTCGAATCACCGGCGGTCGCTGCGCCGACCATGACCTCTGAGGAACTTGCTGAACGCGCCAGACGCTTCTCGACGCTCGTGACTTGCTACCGGTAGGATCGATAGCCTAGATTACCGCGGTCCTGGTTTGGTGCCGATCACATGCCCGACCTGCCAGGGGCGCGGCAACACCGCATGCGCTGCTTTCACCGCGGCCAGATGCGGCACCAGTTCGTCGGGAAACGGCGTGGTCTTACGGATGCGGGTGTCGACATGTGAAGTCATCGATTCGAATGTCGCGGCGAGAAAGCCGTCCTTCGCATGAAACATCTCCATGTAGAAATGCAGGCGCTTTGCATCATGATCAAGTAGGCGTGATTCGAAGCGGAGCGTATCGCCTTGCTTCACTTCGCGCAGATAGTTGAGATGCGATTCCAGCGCGAACGTCGTCGAGTGATTGCGCCGGCGAAACTCCGGGGTGAGGCCCATCTTATGAAAAAACGATTCGGTAGCGGTGTCGAACGCGACCAGGTAATAGCCGATATTCATATGGCCGTTGTAGTCGATCCACTCGGGGCGGACGACTTGCGGCGGATGGGTGAAGGGGGTCTGGATAGACATGCGAGTATTCGACGTTGGACCGATTAGAGAACGGCAACAATCTTACCGATATGGCCATCGGTCTCCATGAAGCGTTTGGCGGCGGGCAGCTCCTTGAAGTCAAACACCCGATCCACCACCGGACGAATCGCCCCACTCACCATATGCGGCAACACGACTTCCCGGAAGCCCTGCGTGGTTTCAGCGCGTTCCGCCGGGCTGCGTAGCTTCTGGCTGACGCCGATGATGCGCAGGCGATTGATGTGGACGGCAAGCAGATCCATTTCCGGCATGACCATGCGATCCACATAACCGACGATGACGAGCGTGCCGCGATAGCAAAGGGATCGCAGCGATTCGGTGACGACGGTGCCCCCGACATTGTTGACGGAGACCTTGGCGCCCCGTCCGCCGGTGGCATCGCGCACTTGGGAGGCGAACGTGGGGGCGCGACTGGGCACGCCTGCATCCATGCCGATGGATTTCAATCGTCCAAGTTTCGCTACCGAGCCGGTGGTGCCGAATGATTTGAAGCCGAGCGCCCGGCAGATTTGAATGGCCGCAACCCCAACGCCGGATGATGCGGCAGGAATCAATGCCCAATCGCCCGGCACGCAAAGACCCTCGACGATGAGCGAGTCATAGGCGGTGATGTAGGTGATGCCGGCGCCCGCGGCGGTCTGCCAATCGAACGAAGCGGGTATGCGATTGACTTCACCTGCTTGCATGCTGGCGATTTCCGCGAACGCCGCATCGGCACGACCAAATACGCGATCGCCAATGCTAAGACCTTTCACATTGACGCCCACCGCGATGATTTCTCCGGCGCCTTCATACCCGGCGGTTTTCACTGAGCCCGGCGCGTGCAGTCCGTAGCCGGCAACGAATTCACCGCGGTTCAGCGCGACGGCGCGCATTTTCACCAGGACGGCATCGGGTTTCAGGGTCGGTTCGGGCACCTCACGGGGCACCAGATCCATCGTGTCACCATCGATCCCAAAGCTCTTCATCGCACTGTCTCCACGCCAAACAAGATTGACATGGATCGTACCCCGGACGTCGATTTCGCGCGCCGGCGTGTGCTCGCGATGTTCATAACGATGTACGATCTTGGCTACCGAATTTCCGCGGGAGACGATCATGGCCGAACCGGTTTGGAACAAGTTCTTGACGGCGCGCGACAAGCAGGTGTTCGAGGTGGCGGGCTACGGCAAGCGGCAAGGCTTCGGCAAGCGCCCCGCCGTGTTGGTCGTGGATGTGAACTACGATTTCTGTGGTGATCGGCCTGAGCCGATTCTTGAATCGATCAAGCGATGGCGCAATTCATGTGGCGAGGAGGCTTGGGAGGGTATCCGCGCGATCAAGAAGTTGTTGGTGGCGGCGCGCACGCAGGAGCTGCCGATTCTCTATACGACCAGCGCACGGCGTGCCGACAACTGGGATACCGGGTCCTGGTCGTGGAAAAATGCGCGGACCGCTGAGCGCGTCATCGCCAAGACCACGCAATTGCCGGGGAGCACGATCGTCCCCGATATCGCCCCGGCGCCGCGCGACATCGTCATCACCAAGCAAAAGCCGAGTGCGTTTTATGGCACGCCCTTGCAAAGCTATCTGGTCCTGCTTGGTTGCGACAGCATCATCCTCACCGGCACGACCACCAGCGGCTGTGTACGAGCTACCGTGCTGGATGCATTTTCCAGCAACTATCGGGTGTCGTTGGTCGAAGAGGGCTGCTTCGATCGCTCGGAAGCAAGCCACGCCATCAACCTGTGCGACATGCATGCAAAGTACGCCGATGTGATCAAGCTTGACGAGGCGCTCAGGTTTATCGGGACCCTGGAGAAGGGGATGTTTGCGCTGCCGCTTGGCGCGACGTGAAACGGCTCCCTCTCCACCGTCACCGGGGAAGAGGGTTGGGAAGAGGGGGATCACGTTTCAACTTTCCCGATTCACAGTTTCACCCTTCCCGCGGCTGCACGCGTTCCTCCGCGATCAGTCGCTCGACCACCCGGCGCGCCTGTAATCCTCCGGTATCGGCTGCGATATTCAGGCGCGGCGCAGCCGGTGCGAGGTCGATATTTTGCTGCTGTCCGCGAATGATGGCGAGGTCTTCCATGAACGCGCCATGCACCAGCTGGAAATCGACATCGGTGATGGTGGGATCATCCAGCCCGAAGTCCTGCGCCTGCGCCCAGAAATAGTGTGAAGTGCGCGCCGTCGCGGGCGTAATGGCGTTGAGATTGCGGGTTGTGATGCCTTGGCTGCGATCGCCGTCCAGCGCACCGGTTCCCGCTTTCGCCGCGCCGATATCCAGGCGCACCATCGCCGGTGGTGAGAATTCGAGATGCATCCAGCGATCCACCCGATCGTCTTGCTTGAACTTGCCAAGGAGTCGAAAGTAGGGTGGCGTAGGGGTATCCAGCACCCAGCGCTCGACGCGGACCGCATTGCCGTGGCGCTCGGTCTTCACCGGAATGTCGTTGGGTGGAATGGCCGTGTCGGCAAGCGAGGTTAAATGCAAAAAAGGCAGGTGGGTGAGGTCGCAGAGATTCTCCACGATCAGCAGGTAGTTACCTTCGATATCCAGCCGTTCGCCCTTGAATCGCCAGCCTGGATCGCCCATCCAATGGAAGTCTTCAATGAGCGCAGGATCGGCCAGCGCCGGATCGCCCATCCAGATCCAAATCCAGTGAAATTTCTCGACCACCGGATAGCTTCGTACACATGCAGTCGGTGGAATGCTTTCCTGCGAAGGGATGCGCACGCACGCACCGTCCGGCGCGAAAGTGAGCCCGTGGTAGCGGCATTCAACGTTATCGCCTTTGACCCGTCCCATCGAGAGCGGTGCATGCCGATGCGAACAGCGATCTTCCAGGGCGACCGGTTTGCCGTTTGCCTTGCGATAGAGCACGACCGGCTCATCCAAGAGGATGCGTCGCATGAGCTGCAGGCGATGGACCTCATAGTCCCACGCGGCGACGTACCAGCAATTGCGAAGGAACATTCTCGATTCCTTTGACGAGTTCCGGCAGCATTTCCCGGTTCGGTTAAGAATAGCGTGTTGCAGGACCCATTCTAAGAGGAGGACGACAAATGATTGCGAATTCAGGCAGGGCGTCGCGGGCCATGGTGAAGGGTTTGCTGGCCCTGATCGGTGCGGCGGTGATCGGTGCAGTGGGTAGCGTTGCAGCGGCGCCTTCGGGTCCGCCGATCCGCATTGGCGGCACCTTGGCGTTGACCGGCCCATTGGCCTCGACCGCCATGATTCACAAGATCGTGGGCGACATTTACATCGAGAACCTCAACAAGGCCAATGGCTTGCTCGGCCGTCCGGTCGAATGGGTGCTCTACGACGATCAGTCGAAACCCGATGTGGCACGCGCGCTGTACGACAAGCTCGTGACGGGCGACAAGGTCGATTTGTTGATTGGGCCCTATGCAACCGGCGCGATCCTATCGGCGGTCGCGGTCGCGGAGCGGCATTCCAAAATGCTAGTTCATCACACATTCGGGATCCCGAAGCTCGCCAAATACGAACGGCACTTCTCGGCCAGTCCGTCGGGCTATGACTTTGAAGTCACGTTTCCCACCAAGGTCGTCGATGCGCTCCTGTCGAGCGACAAAAAGCCGAAAACGATCGCCATTGTTACCAGTAAATTCTCCTCGGTGCATTTCATGTCGGTGGGCGCGCGCGATGTCGCGAAGAAGCGCGGGATGCAGGAGGTGCTGTACCTCGAATTCGAATTCGGCAATCGCGATTTCGGGCCGATTGCCGCGCGCGTACGCGATGCGAATGCGGATTTCTTGTGGATGGGGGGTATCGCGCTGGAAGGCAACATGCTGCTCGAATCATTGAAGAAACTAGACTACACGCCCAAAAACCACTTTCATCTCTATCCTGCGCCAGGACCCCTGGCAAATGCTCCCGAGGGTAACCTGGCGCTATCTGGGACGGCATTCGAAGACCATCCCCCCCTCAATACACCTCCGGTGGCAGCGGCCTTTACCAAAACGTTCAAAGAGCGTGCGATCAAGGCGAATCTGCCCTATGTCGAGGCGGAAATTCAGGCCGCGAATTCATTCACGGCGTGGCAAATCCTGGAAGTCGCGATCACCGCCACCAAGAGCCTCGACGATAACGTCCTCACAAAGTATATCAAGACGAATCGTATTCCGACGATCAACGGCCTCATGCGCTTCGACGGCCAAAACAACTTCGGAGATGACCTTTTCAAGGTGAAGCAAGTCCAAAACGGCAAGTGGGTGATTGTCTGGCCGCCCGAATTCGCCCCGCCTGGGACGAAAATCATTCTTCGTTGAACCGCACGACCCTATCCTTCGGCGACCATCTCGCCTAGTAGTCCGGGCACGGCGGACTCGATAGGGTCAGTCACGCCAGGCCGAGCCGTGCCGCGCGCGTTGTTCAGCATCGCCAGAAAATCAGGTGCCGGGACGGACTTTCCATACAGAAATCTCTGCGCGATCCGACAGCCGTGGTTCTGCAGAAAATTTGCCTGGTCCACGGTCTCGACGCCTTCTGCAACGACCTCCAGATTCAAGCTTCTCGCCAGCCCGATGATGGCGCGGGTAATGGCCGCACTGTCCGCATTCTGTGTTGATTCCTGCACGAAACTTCGATCGATCTTCAGCACATCGAGCGGAAAGCGCCGCAGATACGCAAGCGATGAGTAACCAGTGCCGAAGTCATCGACGGAAATCCGAATACCTTGGTCGCGCATCCATTGAAGAATCCACACCGTTGTGTTGATGTCTCGCATCAACATGCTTTCGGTCACTTCGATCTCCAGGAATTTTGCGTTGAGCCCGCTCGTCGCGATGGCACCTCGAATCGTCTCAGTGAGACCCGCATGACTAAAATTCTGTGCCGACAAGTTGACCGCCACCGTGAGGAAGCGATGCCCCTTTGCATGTCAACTCGCCATCTGTCGCATCGCGGTATTGAGAACCCAATTGCCGATCGGTACGATCAGGCCGGCTTCTTCGGCGAGGGGGATGAAACGCATCGGTGACACGAGACCAAGATCAGGATGGAACCATCGCGCGAGCGCCTCGACGCCGATAATCTTCTGCGTTGCGAGATCCACCTTGGGCTGGTAGTAGACGGCGAGCTGCTCGAGCTTGAGTGCCTTCCTTAGATCGGCCTCGAACGCCAGCGTTTCAACGGCCGCGCGGTTAATCGACTCGGTGAAGAACTGCGAGTTGTCACGCCCCGTTGTTTTGCATACGAGGTCGCCGTATCGACGTTGCGGATCAGGGAATCGACATCAGTGCCATCGAGGGGAAAGAGCGCGATCCCTGTGCTCGCTGTCATGACGAGTTCATGACCGTCGATGTCCATTGGTCGTGATAGCTCGGCGCGGATGCGCCTTGCAATGGTGGCGGCATCATCGATAGACCCAAGTCCACGCGCGATGATGACGAACTCGTCACTTCCGAAGCGCGCCGCGTCGCCGCCGGTCGATGCGGATTCGCCGCGCAGGACTGAATCGTTCGGGCGCAAGCAAACGCGTAGTCGGCGCGCAATCTCCTTCAGTACCGCGTCTCCGGCCGAGCGACCAAGCGTCTCGTTGACACGCTTGAACCGATCGATATTCAGCTGGAGGACGGCAAAAGAATGCCCGAGACGTTCGGCGTTCGTGATTTCGCGGCCGAATTGCTGGAGAAAGAAAAGCCGATTGGGCAGGCCGGTTACCGAATCGTAGGAGACGAGCTCTTGAATTTTTGCCTCGGCGCGCCGGCGCTCGGTGATGTCTTGCAGCACGCCGTGAATGTGTAGAGTCCCGCTGCCTTCCTCAACAAGGACTTCGATCCGTTGCTGGACCACGCGTTCCGCACCCTCTGGCAGCAGCACTCGGCATTCGATGTCGCTTGGATGGCTGGTTTGAATCGTTGCCTGGATCGCTTGCAGGATCATGTCGCGGTCGTCCGCATGGAACATCTTGAGCAAGCCATCGCGTCCCGATGGCATCTTCCCGGGTGCGTGAGGGAGGATGCGGCAAACCGCTTTGGTTAGATACAACTCGTCCTGCGTTGCATACCAGTCCCAGCTGCCCATTCCGGCGAGACGCTGGGCGTTGGCAAGTTGCGCTTCGCTACGTGCGAGACTATTGAAGGCCTTCGCGGTGCGAAGAATGTATTTCACCGATGGCCGAGGATCGACCAATGAATCGGCTTGCGAACGAAGTCGGTGGCGCCAACATGGTAGCCGCGTTCGATCGATGCCGTGTCTTCCGTTGCCGTCATCATCACGATCGGCACATGTTTCCCGTGCGGCACATTGCGAACCTGGCTGCAAAAGGTAAATCCGTCCACGTTCGGCATCTTGACATCGAGCAACACGATATCGGGGCGAAGCGCGTGGAAGCGATCAAGGCCTAATGCGCCATCCTCGGCCTCTTCCACGACGAGCCCGATCTGCTCCATAACTTCACGGATCATGGTTCGCATGGTGTCATCGTCGTCGACGATCAGCGCGAGCGGGGTGTGGCGATTGTGTGCATTCATGGTCTGTTCCGGTTCGTTTCAGCACGGGGTAACGGTTGATTCCGCTGAGACCCTCTCCAACGCTGCGTTGAGTTCTTCCACTACTTGCGATGCCAATATCGATAACGCCGCAATCCGTGCAAGGTCCGGGCGATGGCACTATTGTCGACGCCACCCTGCCGGCTGCCAGGCAGCGTTTTCGATCACTTGGCAACACGTTGGCGGTCAGCGCAATGATCGACGTACGGTCAGCTTGTTCGCGTGCGCGGATCAGCTCCGTTGCCTCGAGTCCATCCATCACCGGCATTTGCATATCCATCAGCACGAGATCAAATCGCATGTCGGAAAAAGCAGTCACCGCCTCTACGCCGTCCGCTGCCACGACCACGCGATGCCCCATTTTTTCGAGCATGCGCGTGGCGACCCGCTGATTGATGGTGTTGTCTTCGGCGAGAAGAATCAACTTCGGATGCTCGCCTGGGAGAGCGGTCGATGCACCGAGCGTCCCGTTCGCTTCTCGCTTTTGTTCGGATGCCACCGCAATTTCCGTTCGCGGCGCAACGGTTGCACAGCGCAAGGTGACCGTGAAGGTGCTGCCCTTGCCGAGTTCGCTTGCCACCGCAACGGCGCCGCCCATCAGGGTTGCCAGGCGGGCACTGATAGTGAGCCCGAGTCCGGTACCCCCATAGCGGCGCGCAATGCCGCTATCGGCCTGTGAAAAGGCATCGAAAATGGTCGCTTGCTTTTCGCGCGGAATACCAATGCCGGTGTCGCAGACCGCGATAGTCAATTGCGTTATTGAACCCGGCAATTCAGCTGCGGCAAGGGTGATGCTGATACCGCCTTGCGCGGTGAATTTGATCGCGTTGCCGATCAGATTCACCAGGATTTGGCGTACTCGGCCGGGGTCGCCGACGAAGAGCGCCGGAGCGTTGTCGCCGACGTTGAGCGCGAGGGCAAGCCCCTTTTGCTTCGCCGTAAGACCCAGCAAACGAACGGCATCGGCAATGCATTCCGTTGGGGAAAATTCGATGGCGTCGATGTCGAGGCGACCGGCCTCTATTTTCGAGAAATCGAGTACGTCGTTGACGACGCTAATCAACGCCTTGCTGGAGGTGGACGCAAGCAGGAGATGCTCCTGCTGCTCGGCGGTGAGGTCGGTGCCGAGGACGAGTTTCATCATGCCGAGTACGCCGTTCATGGGCGTGCGGATTTCATGGCTCATATTGACGAGAAACTCGCTCTTTGCGTGATTGGCCACTTCGGCTGTCTCGCGCGCTACCGTCGCCTCCCGTTCCTGTTGCTTGCGAAGAGACACATCGCGGATCACCGACATCGAACCGACCAGGCGCCCCGTCACGTCGCGCAGCGGTGAATTGGTGATCCAGATGTCGATCTTGTCACCCGAGCGCGTCGTGCGGCTGACTTCGACGTCGTACCGTTCGCCGCTCAAGACGCGACTCCGGATCGCTGACAGCTCCTCGGCCGATGCACCGGCCTGGTAAAGCGATCCAATCGGTTGACCGATCGCTTCGGCTGCGCGGTAACCCAAAAGCTGGGCAGCCGCGGCATTCCAGGTAATGATGACACCGTCCATGTCGCGCGAAAGAATTGCATCAGGTGTTTGCTCGACGATCGCGGCGAGCAGGCGCATACACCCGTCGGTTTCGCGAGCGCGCTCCAGTTGCTCACTGAGTCGGGCTTCGGTGGCTGTCTTCTCGGTCGATTGTCGGTGGATGATCCGGTCGGCGTGCCGGACGATGAAGAACAGCACGCCGTAGAGCAGCGTGAAGACGATCAGCACGCCGCCGAAGTACGTGACTTGGGTCCGCTTGATGTTGCGCAGGAACGGTGTGATGTCGCTGTAGACTTCCAATGTCGCCTCGGTATGGTCTGATCCGGGGCGCTGGACCGGAATATACGAGGACAGCACGCCGCGATCGACCACCGTCTCTTCGAAGGCGCTGAATTGGTCGTGGTGGGTGATTTCCGAAGCGGTGGTACCCCTCCGTGCAGCGAGAAAGCCCGCATTCCTGCTTTTGTTTTCGCCGATTTGTCGGGCTTCACTGGAGTAGACGGTGCGCCCATCGAGGTCGTAAATATTGACCTTAAGAAAATTCGTGCCGCTCGCGATATCACGCAAGCGACGATGCAACCTGGCATTCTCGGGGTGATTCTTGATCTCGTCCGCAGCAAGTAGCTGGGTTGAAGTCAAGAACGCACCGAATTCCGCCCAGATCGTGTTGGTGATGAGCTTGGTGAGCGTTTCGTTGTGCTCCTCGCCAGTCCGCGCGAGTTCGCGTATCGCAACTTCCCGATAGAGAATACTGAGCCCGACCGACGCGACGACGATCGAAACGAGGCTGGCAATCGAGAAGAATCGAAGCAGATTGAACATCGTCCGTCCGGGCGGCTGTGATGGGCGGTGGCATCGCTTGCGGCATCTACCACGCGACCTTCCATGCATCGAATCAGTGATGGCGATAGCGGGGTGGGCGTCGCGTCGATTATCGTTTGCCAGTGAGGCCTTCTCGCGTTTCTCGGTCGCAATGCAGGGCAAAGCAGACTATTTTCTGCGCATTTCACCCATTGGCGCGGCAGGTGAAGGCGCGGCCGAACGAATGGGGGTGCACGGAATGTTGTTGCGCAATTCGCCCATCAGCCGGCGAACAATTTGCCTCGTCACAGCGGACCATCCCTATGATGGGCGGTGAGTTCCCATCGCCGTACCAAGGCGTGCTACTGGTTTCTCGCCGGCAACAGTTTCACCGGCTGCCCGCTTCGCGAGGCGCTGACAATCGCTTCGAATACCTCGACGCCGTGGCGGATGTCGGCAACCGGAATTGGATAGGCGGTCTTGGTCCGAATCGCATTGCCGAATGCATCGAGCTCGGCTCGCAGCGGATCGAAATTTCTTGTTTCGATGATTTCGGGTGGCAGGGCGGCAGGTTGGCCATGCGGCATGACTTCGGGCACCGCTACCACCCGCAACAGGTCGAGGGAAGGCGTGGAGATTTCCGCCATCGCCTTGGTGCCATACACTGCGAATCGGTAATTCATCGCCGAGGCGGTGGACATCACCAGGCTCCCCACCATGCCGCTCGCAAATCCAAAGACGATGGTCGTGCCATCGTCGATATGCGGTGCGACGCGACGCCTGCTCATGCAATAGACCTCGTCGATGCGACCGAACAGATCGATCATGTTATCAACCACATGGACCCCGAGCGCGGTCAATCCACCGGCGGGCACCTCAGATGGATCGAGGCGCCATGAATCTTTTGGCAGTCTGAGGCCGACCGGTGCGCTCGCATCACCGGCGCATTGCGTGATCGTGCCTAGGCTGCCACTTTGGAGGCGTCTCTTCAACTCGACCATCGATGGATGAAAGCGCCGCTGATAGCCGACCGCTAACACGACGCCTGCTTTGGCCGCCGCAGCGAGCGCCGCGTCGGCCGCATTCAAATGCAGCGCGAACGGCTTTTCAACGAAGACATGCTTGCCGGCCTTGGCGGTCTGCACGACCTGGTCGGTACGCTCGTTATGTTTGGCGGCGTACACCACCGCATCGATCGAAGGATCGGCGAGAATCGTGCTGATGTCGTTATGCAGTTTCAGGTTCTTGGCGCGACAAAATTCTTCGCCCTTGGCGCGGGTGCGATTGTGCGCCGCCGTGAAGCGGATGACATCGCTCTTGTCTTGCACCGATTCGACCAGCGTCTTGCCCCACCAGCCAAGCCCAACAATTGCTGCGTTGATCATGTTTTGCCTTATAGTCCGCGCGCCGCATCGGCGACGCGCCGACTATAACGTGCATCCGATGACTCGCGCCGTTCCTGCTGGATGAATGCCGCCGCTTTCAGCGAGAGCACATCGTTGGTGCCATCCGAATGCAGAAAACTCAACGCATCGCGCATCAGTTTCTCGACCGGATTTTTCTTCATATAGCCGGTGGCGCCCCATAATTCCATCGCGTCTTTCACGACCGCGACCGATTCCTCCGCCGCGAAGATCTTGGCGAGGCTCGCATGTTTGCGATCGAAATCGGGTTGCCGGCAGTTCCAGCCCGCATACCAAAGATAGGAGCGCGCGGCCTGCAATTTCATCGCCATGCGGGCCAGGCGCACCTGCTGGATTTGATGTTCGATGATGGGCTTGCCGCCTTGGGTGCGCTCGAAGGCATATTGCAGGCTGACATCGTAGGCGCGTTGCGCGACCCCGAGCACCGTGGCGCCGGCTTGAATATTCGAACCAAAGCCAAGCAAAAAGCGCCCGAGTGCGGGGAGTGAGGCACCGACTTCGCCGACCCGATCGCGATCGGGAACCTCGACATTTTCGAACACCAGCGTGCCGTTTTGCACCGTGCGTTGGCCCATCTTGTCCCAGATTTCCGGCACGGTGAATCCGGGCGCATCACCGGGCACCAGAAATCCGGTGAGGCTGGCGGAGAGCATCCCTTTTTGATCGGTGCGCGCGAGAATGTAATAGAGCTTCGCCAGTCCGCCATTGGAGATGTAGCGCTTGGTGCCATTGAGAATCCACTTGTCGCCCTTGCGGACCGCGGACATCTGCATGCCCGATCCCGGCGCATCGTACGGCAGCAGATTGTCACTTGCGTGGAGCGGTTCGGTGGCGCCGACACCAAGTAAAAACTCGGGATCTTCGACCACACGCGGAATCCAGCGCTTGCGCTGCTCATCGTTGGTGAGATGTGAAAGCGCTGTCATGATCTTCCAGCTTTGATCGAAAGCCACGGCCAGGCCCAGGTCCCCATAGGCAATCTGTTCACCCACCATGGCAAGCGTCAGCACATCGGCGCCGCCGCCGCCGAATTCCTTGGGTACCGAGAGCGTGCGAAGGCCGCGTTGGGAGGCCTCGCGAATCACCTGCCAATCGAAGGCCTGGTCGGCCTCGGCAATACGATCGGCGCGCTCCGCAGCGGGAATGACGACTTCCGTGGCAAAGCGCTGCGCGATGGCGACCCATTCTTTTTGTTCGGGCGACAGCGAGAAATCAATCATCGGGTCCTCCTATTTGGGATGTGGGTTGTAACGGGGCCGGCGGGGGGGCGTCGCGTGCAGCGCGTCACGGCAGCGCGTACGCTTGAATTACAACACGAACCGGGCGAGGATGGCGGGCGGTATGCATCGCGCCAAAGGAGCAATGATGGAGACCAAGCGGCAATGGACAGTGATTCGAGGCGGGCGTCTCCTCGATGCAGCAGGGCATCGCGCCGATCGATGCGATATCTTGATCGAGGGCGATGTCATTCGCGCAGTCGGCAAGCCCGGCTTGGCGGCGCCCGCTCAGACGACCGTCTTCGATGCGCGCGGCAAGCTGATGCATCCGGGTCTCATCAACGCGCACACCCATGGACATGGTGGCCTCGCCAAGGGGATGGGCGATCGCTGGACGCTGGAGTTGCTGCTCACCGCCGGTCCCTGGTTGAACGGCAATCGTACGACTGAAGACCGCTATCTCAGCACCGTCATCGGGGCGGCGGAGATGGTGTTGAAGGGCTGCACTGCCTGCTACGACCTCACCGTTGAGTTCCCCACGACGAGCGTCGAGGGACTTGCGGCCGCGGGTCGCGCCTATGCCGACATCGGCATGCGGGCGGTCGTGGCGCCCATGGTGTCCGATATCAGTTTCTTTGACGCGATTCCCGGGCTCATGGAGATGCTTACCCCGGCGTTGCGAAAGGATGTCGCGCGCTTAAAGCAGGCACCGCATAAGGAAACTCTCAAGAAGATCCGTCAGGCCCTTCGCCATTGGCAATTCGATCACGGTAGCGTGCGCCCGGCGGTTGCCCCGACCATTCCGCACCACTGTTCGGAGGCTTTCCTGATCGGCTGTCGGGACCTCGCGAAAGAATTTGGTGTGGGCTTGCATACGCATGTTGCCGAATCGAAGGTGCAAGCGATTGCCGGATTGCGCCAGTATGGCGCCACCCTGACAGCACATCTCGATAAGCTCGGTCTAATCGGACCGCAATTCACCGTAGCGCATGGTGTTTGGCTCGACGCGGACGATATGCGTCGCTTAGGTGACCGTGGTGCATCCGTCGCACACAACCCAGGCAGCAATATGCGCCTTGGGAATGGATTGGCCGATATGCGCGGCATGCTGGACCGCGGTGTGAACGTGGGCATCGGCACCGATGGATCGAGCTGCTCGGACAATCAGAACATGTATGAGTCGATGCGCCTTGCCTCGATGGTCTCGAAAGTGCAAGGCCCCGATTGGCAGCAATGGATCACCACCGAAGAGGTCGTGCATGCCGCGACACACGGCAGCGCAAAGGCACTTGGCTTCGGTGATCGCATCGGGCAGATTGCGGCGGGCTGCAAAGCCGATATTGTTTTTCTCGATATCGAGCACATCAATTGGATCCCGTTCAACGATGCGACCAATGGGCTCGTCCATATCGAAGACGGCTCGGCGGTGCACTCGGTCATGATCGGAGGCAAGCTGGTGGTGGACAATCACAAGCTCGTAACCATCGATCTTGCGACGCTGGCCCGCAACGTTGAAAGCGCGCGCGCCCGGCTCGAACGGCTAAATCGCGACCATCGCAAGCTCTACGAGCGGCTTTTGCCCATCGTCGGCACGTATTGCCCGGGGCTCGCCAAGACGCCGCTGCATATCCACCGCTTCGGCGCATGCCACCACTGAGTTGTCCATTGGCAGGCCGTGCTGCGTGGTAATGCCGTCGAAATAGCCGCCGAATTACCTCTGAATTTCCCCGCTTTTCTCGGTATTGGGCGGGTACATCTTCCGTCAGCATGATGGAACCATCGGTGCGCGAATGACGAACGTCGGCTGCGAATCAACGTGCGGATATTCGCGGCGCCACGACGAACAGAGGGCCTCCCATGCTGTGCGCTCGACATCTTTGCTTGGTCTTTGTTCGGGCCATGTCAGAGAGGCTCGTGCAAGCCAATGGCGCAACTGCGCCGTTCGCCGGCCGAACGTCGCGTTCAGTCGTATCAAGACTACGATGTGCTATGGCGGCGCTCGTCTTAGCGGGTGCATGCATTGCCGACTTGCAGGCGCGCCCATTCGTCATCGGCTCCATTGCCAATGCGCCCAGTACCGAGACGACGCTTTACTATCCCCTTGCGGCATATCTCGGACGCAATCTGACCGAATTCGGCTTCAGTAGCGGCAAGGTGACGGTTGCGCAGGATATCCCCGGTCTGATCAATTTGTTTAATGCGGGCTTGATCGACTTTTACATCGACAGTCCTTATGCACTCCTGGCAGTGAGCCAAGCATCGGGTACGAAAGTCATACTGCGACGTTGGAAGAACGGCCGGCCGGACTACTGCTCGATCATCGTGGTTCGAAAAGAAAGCGGAATCACCGGACTCGCGGATTTGAACGGCAAGCTGATCGCCTTTGAAAACGATTTTTCAACGTCGGGCTATCTGTTACCGAAGCTTGCCTTGCAGGCGAGCGGTCTTTCGCTAAGCGAGTATCACGACGGTTCCGACCATCTCGGTGCAACGAGCATTGGCTACATCTTCAGTCGTGACGAAGAGAACACGCTGGTGTGGGTGTTGCGCGGACGCGTGTCCGCCGGCGCGATCGGGACGCACGAGTATGAACGCTTTCGCCCGGCTGAGCGCGACCAGCTGCACATCATTTACCAGACCGCGCCGATTCCGCGCCAACTGGTGAGCGTAAAAAAAGATACTTCGGCCCCACGCACGGCGCGCATCCGCAGTCTGCTCATCGAACTGGAGAACGCCGAGGCGGGCCGCAAACTCATGGCCAATCTGGAGGACACGACGCGCTTTGACGATATCCCCGCCGACGCTGAACAGTCGCTTGCTCCGATTCGCGCCCATTTATCGCGCTCCGTAGCGCTCACCGAGCGGTAGGCGGCGTGCGATTCAGCCTTCGCTTACAACTCATCGCCTATACGCTCGCCATTACGTCGGCCATCAGCGCAACGGTGATCGTCACCAAGCTGATCGAGGAGCAACAACAAATTGTTGAGCGGGTTGAAGAAAAAAGGCGCACGTTGGTGATCGGTTTGGCTAAGAATCTCGTTGACCCGGTTGCGTTGCTGGCTATCGATCGGATAAGAATGCTGCTGCGGTCCGCGGTGGCCGACGCCGATGTTGGTGCCGCCTATGCGCTGGATGAATTTGGTCTCGTGCTTGCCGGCGTAGGCGAAAACGTTCTCGATCGCGGCAGCGTCATCGATGTAATGGAACTGGTGCATGCGGCCAGCCGGGTCCGCGATGCCGCGGTGGTACGGAACGGCACCACAACCAAGAGCGTGCACGCGTTGCGCCTGGCGGATGGAACGACGATCGGCTTGTATTCGTCGAGCTTTCTTCCGCGCGCGCGGGCGCTGCAGGTTGCGGCCGCGTATCAAAGTGCAACGCTGGCACTTGGCCTGCTTATGATTGCTGCGGTGCTTGCTTACTTTCTTGCACGCCAATTTTCCCGTCCAGTCGAAGACCTGGTGCGCGCGGCCGATACGTTCGCGAGCGGTCGTCTCGATACCCGGGTGAGGGAAACGCGCATCGACGTATTCGGGCGGCTTGCACGCGCCTTCAATCTTATGGCGGGCAAGCTGCAATCGACCATGGACGAAAGCATTCGAACGAAGGACGCGGCCCTCGCCGCGAGCATTGCCAAGTCACAATTTCTGGCGGCCATGAGCCACGAGATCCGCACGCCGATGAACGGGGTGCTCGGCATGACGGAACTCCTCCTCGACACCGACCTCACCGAGCGGCAACGCCACTATGTGCAGACGCTGCGCACCTCCGGTGACACGCTGTTGTTTCTGATCAACGACATCCTCTATTTTTCGAAGATCGAAGCGGGCCGCTTCCAGCTCGAAAGTATGGACTTCGATCTCCTCATGGTGGTGGAAGACGTCGTCGAGATGATGGCCGGACGCGCGCAGCACAAAGGCCTCGAACTCGGCTGCCGCATTCACGGCAATGAACCGTTGACGGTGCGTGACGATGCGAACCGGATGCGTCAGGTCCTGCTCAATCTGCTCGGTAATGCGGTCAAGTTCACCGAGAAGGGTGAAATCGTGGTCGATGTCAGCGCCGCGAAAATAACTGGTCTTGCCGATGCGCTGACCCTTCGAATTGCGGTCACCGACACCGGGATCGGTGTGCCGCTCGAAGCGCAGCAGCGCATCTTCGAGGCCTTCGCGCAGGCGGAAAATTCGACCACGCGCCAATATGGCGGCAGTGGATTGGGACTGGCAATCTGCCGGCAACTCGTTGGCATGATGGGTGGCCAACTGGGTGTGGAAAGTGTCCCCGGCGAAGGATCCACGTTCTGGATCACCGTTGATTTGCCGCGTGCGCCATCGCTGCCGGCTCCGCCCGCTCTAAGAGCGCTGGAAGGATGCTCTGCACTCATCGTCGATGACAATAAAACCAACCGCGCGGTGCTCGTGGAACATGTGAAAGCGAGCGGGATGCGGGTGATCGAAGCGCATAGCGGCAGCGCCGCGCTCGAGCATTTGCATCTTGCCCAAGACCGCGGTGAACCGATCGATATCGCGCTGATTGATATGAAGATGCCTGGCATGGACGGCCTTGCCCTGGTGCAGAAGATTCGGGCCGTCCGCGCGCTGGACAAGCTTCGATTGATCATCTTGACCTCCCTTGCCGTCGAGGGAAACCAGCAAAACGCCGATGCCCAGGACATTCATGCCTATGTGACGAAACCAGTGCGCCGTCGTGCGCTGCTGCGTCGAGTGGCCGAGGTCCTTGGCGCCGGCGGGGACGCCGCCGCTACCACCACAGACGTTGCTGCAACGCCAAGTCTCATTGCACCGGGCCGCGTATTGGTGGCAGAAGATAACGCGGTGAATCAAGTTGTCATCCGCAACCTGCTCAAGCGGCTCGACATCGAATTAGAAATTGTTGCGAATGGACGCGCCGCATTCGAAGCACGGAAGACCGGCCTGCACGACCTCATCCTGATGGACTGCCACATGCCGGTCATGGACGGCTATGACACGGCACGGTCCATCCGCGAATGGGAAATCGCGGCGGGCGCGGGGCGAATCCCGATTATCGCGGTGACTGCCAACGCCTTAGCCGGCGATCGTGATGCGTGCATGGCGGCCGGCATGGACGATCACGTCGGCAAACCCTATTCGAGGAAGGAATTGCGCGAGGTGATGCAACGGGTATTACTTGCTCGCGGCCACCGGCAGGAACCGGCGATGACCGTGCCTGCCGGCACGGTCATCCATTAAAGAACAGCTGCTTCGCGAACGCTACTGCAACTTAGGTGCGTACCGGACCATCATAAAGACCGATCACCGCGTCGGTAATGGCAAGCGAATAGTCGGCCGGCATCGCGGTGGCAACGCGTTTGGCGGAAATTACGATTTCCTTGGCGATGGCGGCAATCATGCGCCGGCTGCTCTCTTCATTCACCGCTGGTGCGGACCCGAAGTTGACCGGGTCGAATGGCACGCCATAGCCGCTGCCTCACCATTGCCATCGCAGCGCGCCGCCTTGCGGCCGTGGGGCGCTTAGTGGTTCTGCGAGCCTCTCGCACCGAGCACGAACGCCGCACCGCGTTCTGCGATCATGACGGTTGGTGAATTGGTATTGCCTGATGTGATCGTCGGCATGACCGATGCATCGATCACGCGTAGGCGCTTGATGCCGCGCACGCGAAGATCGGGTGTGAGCACGGCTTTTGGATCGTCATCGCGGCCCATCCTGCAGGTGCCCACCGGATGAAAGATGGTCGTGCCGACGGTGCCCGCGGCCTTTGTCAACTCAGCGTCCGTTTGAAATTGCGGGCCGGGCAGAAACTCTTCCGGGACATAGCGTTGCATGGTCTTGGAGTTCAGGACGATGCGCCGTGTGAGGCGCAGCGAATCGATCGCGACCTGGCGATCTTCCGGCGTTGACAGATAGTTGAGCTGGATGGAAGGATGCGCGCGCGGATCCGATGATTTGATGCGAACCGCGCCGCGCGAAGTCGGCTTCAGGTTGCAGACACTCGCCGTGAAGGCGGGAAATGTATGGAGTGAGTCACCAAACTTGTCGAGCGACAACGGCTGCACGTGATATTCGACATTCGCCGATGCGCGCGCCGGATCCGATTTGGCAAAAGCACCGAGCTGCGATGGCGCCATGGTGAGGGGGCCAGTGCGATAGAGCGCGTATTCGAGCGCCATTTTCGCTTTGCCCCACCATGACTTGGCCATCGTGTTGAGCGTGACCGTGTTTCTGACCTTGAAGGCCATGCGCAGTTGCAGATGGTCTTGCAGATTCGCGCCAACGCCCGGCATATCGTTGACCACCGGGATGCCATGTTCCTGGAGCAGCCCGCCTGGGCCGATGCCTGATAGCTGAAGAATTTGTGGTGAGCCGATCGAGCCGGCTGCGAGAATCGTCTCTCTCTTTGCTTCGACGAATCGCTCCTCACCCGCCTGGATGAACTCGATGCCACGTGCGGTGCGGCCATCCATGCGCACGCGCTTCACGAGCGCATTGGTGAGAACGGTGAGATTGGCGCGATGGGCAACCGGGCGGAGGAACGCCTTTGTTGCATTCCATCGCACACCGCGTTTCTGATTCACTTCGAAGCGACTAGATCCTTCGTTATCGCCCGTGTTGAAGTCGTCGATCTTGGGAATGCCCGCTTCCACGGCGGCGTCGCTGAATGCATCGAGTATTTCCCAGGAAAGTCGTTGCTTTTCAACGCGCCATTCACCGCCCGATCCGTGCATGGTATTGGTGCCGGCCCAATGATCTTCGGTCTTCTTGAAAATCGGCACTACGTTGTCCCATGACCATGATGGATCACCGGTCAACGCGGCCCAACGATCGTAGTCATGCGATTGGCCGCGCAGATAGAGCATCGCGTTGATCGAGGAGCAGCCGCCCAAGACCCGCCCGCGCGCATAAAGGATGCTGCGGCCGTTCAAGCCCGGGTCAGGCTCGGTTTGGTAGCACCAGTCGGTGCGCGGATTGCCGATGCAGTAAAGATAGCCGACCGGAATGTGGATCCAGATCCAGTCGTCCTTGCCGCCTGCTTCCAACAGACAAACCGAGACATTGGGATCGGCGGAGAGCCGATTGGCAAGGACGCAGCCGGCGGTGCCGCCGCCCGCGATGACGTAATCAAATGATTCGGGCGCACGCGCCATGCGGTTCCTGGCGGCTATTACGATGGGAAAGGGTCGCCATTGTACCCGGCAAACGGTCCCCGAACTGCGGAGCGCACCCTCTACTGTCGTTTGACGCGCAAGGTTGCGGTATCGAACACGCCGCGTACCGGCAACTCCGAGAATGTCCCGATGGTATGGCCGCCGATCATTTCGCCGACAAAATTGAACGGCGACGTATAGAACGCGACCGCCGAGACATCGAAGAAGAAGATCTCGCCGTACACGGTATTCATCTTTGTCCTAGTAGTGCCGCTGACATACCACCAATTCGCGATAAATGGGGCGAGCCCCGGGAACGGTGTATAGACCCCACCGGTCTTGCCCGTCGCCAACCAAGCGATTGAATTCGGGGGTGTTACCGCGGCGGACACGGATCCGGCGGGTGGTGTAGAGGCGGTGAACACATACGCGAGATTGGCGTCGAAGGCCGCCGGTACGCCCGCCTCCTGGAGCTTGGTGACGAGTTGTTGAGAGTCGGTCGCGTAGGCAAGCGTGTAATTGTCGATCGTGGCGCCATCGTTCTCCGGTGGGACGATGTTCAAACCGATGTGCGCGACCGTGCCGTGCCGCCATCGATGCTCACTGCCTTGCAATTTGATACGCGAACGACGATCGATGATCGCTCGGATATGCCGAAGAAGCTTTTGGCGGTGATGCCACTTGGCAGCAGCGCGGCTGCCTTCGTGCCGCTGACGCCCGCAATACCGACGAACTCGGTTCAGTTCTTGAAATTGACCGTGAAATCAGCAGATCCGTTGGCCAGTGCGGGTCCGGTGACGCCCGCCAAACTCGCGGCCACGAATGCGGTTCGCACTAACCAATTGCCGATCGAGCTGTGGGTACGATGCACCACTATTGAACACACTTTTGCTGCTGTCATTGTTTCGCTCCTTGACTCACAGGTTGACTGGGTATTGCGTCGAGGTTAAATCCTCATGTGCTTATAGCTATAGCGACGAGGCTAGTCGCTGAATCTGGCGCGCGCGGATGACGTGACAAGAATTTTAACGATTCCGCCGCGAAGGGGAGAGTAGAGGAGACTCACCTGCCGAAAAATTTGGTCAGCAAACATGGCAACCGAAGGTTTGGTATATCCCGTAGCAGGAGGCGGGAATGCAAGCACGGCCCTAGCGCTCGCGTTACGTTACTCTTCACCCCTTCAGCCTTTCCCGCTTGATCCAATGGCCCGCTCCCTCGCCGTCACCCCTAAATCAATCGCCCCACTCGGTGACGCTGCGGTGATCATAGATTTTGCCGACGGCGTCGATATCACGATAAACGCCGGCATCCAGCGGCTTGCGCGCGCGGTGCGACGCAAGAAAGTGCCGTGGCTGATCGACATCGTGCCTGGCATTGGTTCATTAGCGTTTCATTTCGACGTGGCGGTTGCGGTGGATGCCGTCGCGGCCACCGAGGCACTCGTCAGTGAATGCCTTGCGCGCGGCTTGCATCTGATCGACGATCCGGTACGAACCATCGAAGTGCCGATCTGCTATGACGAAACGTTCGGCCTCGACCTTGGCGAGTTATCCGCTTCGCTCAACATGCCGGTCGCGGAGATCGGGCTCCGGCACGCGGCTTGCGATTTTTCCGTGCTGATGATGGGGTTTGCACCGGGCCATCCTTATCTCGGCGGCCTCGATGCGAGGCTTGCCGTGCCACGCCGTGCTACCCCACGCGCGAGCGTTCCGGGTGGCTCGGTGGGCATTGCCAATGGCCAAAGCGTCATCTATCCGTACAGTCTGCCAGGCGGCTGGAACATCATCGGTCGAACGCCCCTCAAACTCTTCGATGCCTCTGAACCGGAGCCGAGCACTCTGGAGCCGGGTGATGCGGTGCGATTCTTCGCCATCGACCGCGCCGAGTTCGATCGCAATGCGCTCGCCGAAGGGACCGCGTGATGCGCGTACCAAGCGATCGAGGCATTGTGCTGTGACGATCATCGTCATCAAGCCGGGCCTGCTCTCGACCGTGCAAGACCTGGGTCGATTCGGCTGGCAGCATGTGGGCATCGTGCCATCCGGTGCCATGGACACCGACGCTCATCGCCTCGCGAATCTTCTGGTGGGCAACGGCGGCGCGGAGGCCACCATCGAGATCACCCTGCGCGGGCCTGAACTGGAATTCGAATACCCGACGTTGATTGCCATGTGTGGCGCGACGTTTGATGCCAAGTGCGTCGATGCCAAGGGCAAGATATTTCCGATGCCCTTGAACCGGCCGGTGCTCGTGCCGAAAACGGCGCGCCTTCGCATCGGTGATGTTCGCCACGGCGCCCGGGCCTACATTGCAGTCGCGGGCGGTATTCCGTTGCCATTGGTGCTTGGGAGTCGTTCGACCTATCTCCCGGCGCGCTTTGGTGGACATCTTGGGCGCGCGCTTCGCACCAGCGATCGCCTGCCGCTTGATCGCGCATCGATCCCGCTCAGCAATGCGCGCTTTGCCTCGCTCAGGCGCCGCCGCGGTACGCCGATTGATCCGCGGGCCATCGAAAGCGTCGCATGGTCGGTCCCGATCGATTCGCTGCCGCATGCGGATGAAGCGCCGATTCGCTTCATCGAAGGACGGCACTGGCGCTTGTTTTCGGCGGCCGCGCAGACCGCGCTCGAAAACGAGCCGATGCGGATTGCGCCGGAATCCAATCGCATCGGCTACCGGCTGCATGGGCCGCGACTCGAACGTCGCAAAGATGTCGACGTTCTTTCGGAGCCGACCTGTCTTGGCACGATCCAAGTGCCAAGCGACGGCATGCCGATTGTGCTGATGGCCGATCATCAGACCACCGGCGGCTACGCAAAGATTGGTGAAGTGGCAAGCGTTGAAATTCCGCGCTTAGCGCAGCGGCCGCCCGGCATGGCGGTGCGATTTCTGCGCTGTTCGCTGGCCGATGCGCAGGCCGCAAGAAAGGCGCGGCAAGCGCGTTTTGCGCAGCTGGTGCAAACCATCGCCTGGGAGTTCATCAAATGACAACGATCGATCTCAATTGCGACATGGGCGAGAGCTTCGGGGCCTGGAAAATGGGTGACGATGCATCGATCATGCCGCTCATCACATCCGCCAATATCGCCTGCGGCTTTCACGGCGGTGATCCCTCGACGATTCGCGCGACGGTGCGCCGTGCCGTGGATGCCGGCGTGGTGATCGGTGCGCATCCTTCACTGCCAGATCTGATGGGCTTTGGACGGCGCAATATGAGGATCACGCCGGCTGAAATGTATGACTACATCGTCTATCAGGCGGGTGCGGTGGAAGCGTTCGCGCGGGCAGCAGGTGCTCGTCTGCACCATGTGAAAGCGCATGGTCAGCTCTACAACATGGCGGCCGTCGATCAGGAGCTGGCCCTGGCGATGGCGCGTGCAGTGAAAGATCTTGGCGGTGGCGTGCAGCTCTATGCGCTTTCGGGGAGTTGCATGATCCAAGCCGCTGAACAAATCGGTACGCCCGCGGTCGGTGAGGTGTTTGCGGATCGCAGCTACCAGGACGATGGGACGCTCACACCCCGTAGCCAACCCGGCGCGATGATCGAAACGGAATCGCGCGCCGTGCAACAGGCACTTGGCATGATCGAGCAAGGCGTCGTCACGAGCCTCGCCGGCAAGACCGTCGCGGTGGCTCCTGGTACCCTCTGCCTGCACGGCGATCAACCAGGAGCGGCGGCGTTTGCGACCGCACTGCGCGTGGCCTTCGCGGAGCGAGCCATCACGCTCAAGGCGCCCTGATTCCCGCGACCCCCTACAAGTTTCCTTTCCAGACCGTTCCAATGCCGCTCGTTCAGATTGCCAGTGTTTCGCTCGCCTTTGGTCACCGTCCGCTCCTCGATCACGCCGATCTTGTTATTGAGCCAGGTGAGCGTATCGGCCTGATCGGTCGCAACGGCACCGGCAAATCGAGCCTCCTCAAGCTCATCGAAGGAACCATCGTGCCCGATGAAGGCACGCTGTGGCGAACGCCCGGCCTCAAGGTGGCGAGCGTGCCGCAGGAACCTGAATTCGAGGCGGGTGTCACCGTGTTCGAGGCGGTGGCGGCCGGCCTGGGTGAAGTGCGGAAGCTGCTGGTCGATTACCACGCGGTCGCGCACGCGATGGCCGATGGCGACAATAATCCTGCGCTCTTGGATGAAATGATGCACCTGCAAGAGGCGCTCGAAGCGAAAGGTGGTTGGCAAGTGCATCATCGCATCGAAGGCGTGTTGTCGCGTCTTGGGCTCGATGCTGATCGAAAGGTCGAGGCGCTCTCCGGCGGCTTGAAAAAGCGCGTCGCTTTGGGGCGGGCGCTGGTGCTGGAGCCTGATCTCATCTTGCTCGATGAGCCGACCAATCATCTGGATCTCAACGCCATTGAATGGCTGGAAGAGACCGCCGTTGCGTTCGGTGGTAGCGTGCTGCTGGTCACCCACGATCGGCGCTTTCTCGATAATGTGGTGACCCGCATCATTGAGCTTGACCGCGGGGCGCTGTCGAGTTATCCGGGCAACTTCACGCAATTCCAGGTGCGCAAACAGGAAGAGCTGGAATCGGAAGCTATCCATAGCCGAAAATTCGATAAGGTCCTCGCCCAGGAGGAGATCTGGATTCGCAAGGGCGTGGAGGCGCGCCGAACCCGCAATGAAGGGCGCGTACTCAGGTTGGAGGCCTTGCGACGCGAGCGTGCGGCGCGACGCGATCGAATGGGCAGCGTTGGTCTTGGTCTAAGTGAAGGCGATCGCTCGGGGAAATTGGTCGCGGAGCTGGAAAACGTCGATAAGCGCTTCGGCAATCGCGCAGTCATTAAGAATTTCACTACGCGGATTCTGCGTGGCGACAAGGTCGGTCTGATCGGCCCTAATGGGAGTGGCAAATCGACGCTGCTCAAACTCATCATCGGAGAACTCGAACCCGATAAGGGCATCGTGCGTCGCGGGACCAAGCTCACGGTCGCCTATTTCGATCAATTGCGCGAGCAACTCGATGAATCGGCCACGCTTGGCAATACGATCAGCCAATCGAGCGATTTCGTCGAAGTAGGCGGCGTGCGCAAACACATCATCAGTTATTTGGGCGATTTCTTGTTTCCGCCCGAGCGTGTCAATGCACCGGTCTCGACGTTGTCGGGCGGTGAGCGCAATCGCCTGCTCCTCGCGCGGCTCTTCAGCCGTACCGCCAACGTATTGATCCTGGATGAGCCCACCAACGATCTCGATATCGAGACCCTCGAATTGCTCGAGCAGCAGTTGCAGGATTATTCGGGAACGCTGCTATTGGTGAGCCACGATCGGGTGTTCCTCGACAACGTCGTCACGCAGACGATTGCCTTTGAAGGGGATGGCGTCTGGAAGGAATACGTCGGCGGATTCAGCGATTGGCAACGCATGCGTACCGTCAAGGCGCCCGAGGGGTTGACGGCGCGAAAGCCCGCAACGCCGATCGCGACCCCTGAGCCGGTTCGCACGAAGCCGAAAGCAAAGATGAGCTTCAAGGAGAAGCACGAGCTGGACGAGATGCCGGCGCGCATCGAAAAGCTGGAAGCTGAGCAGCGCGCAATTATCGTGAAGCTCGCCGATCCGACGCTTTATCGCGATCAGGCGCAGGAAGTGAAGGCGCTTCAGATTCGGTTTGCGGCGATCGAAGAAGCGCTCATGCAGGCGTTGACGCGGTGGGAGGAGCTGACGGGGAAGGCGGATTAGAAGTCGTCTGCAGCAGCGCCGCGCATCGGCAGCGGGCCGAGCTCTATGTCAACGCAAACGGCACCTGCGATGGCCCCGGCGACAGAAAGTGTTCCCCAGTCGTGTGCCGCCACATCCGATGATTGAACACGCCGATGCGCTCGCTGCGCACGATCAACGCAACCGTGCGCGCATCGCCCGCGGTTTCAGCATGTGGCATGCGAGGTGGCACGACGTCCACGAAGCCCGGTTTCACCGTGTAAGCGCCGGTCTCCCGTAATTTGCCTACCGCACCAACCGGCCCCTCTTCTTCCAATTCATAGCGGACCACCTGTTCCGAGCCTGACAACACGCTGTAGGCTGTCCAAGTATGCGCATGGTCGTGAACCGGCGTGACCGCCCCGGCTATTTCACAAGCGCGTTGGTCACGAAGCGATGCGCCGGATCTTCATAGAAAAGGAGATTCGTATGCTTGCCATCGGGCGTACGGGTGTCCGGCCAGTCGATGGCGCGCAGTTGCAGATCGCGGTCATCCAGCATGACCGGCAGTCGTTCGCCGACCTTGGCCCAGCGGGCGGCGTCGGTCAACGCTTCCGACCATAGCGGTTGAATCGCTTCGATGAAGCGTCGAAGCGCCGGGTGCGTCGGGAGCACTGAGATATTCACCATCATGGCATCTCCAAGTGAACGGCAGGGGTACGTTAGAGTGTAGCGATCGCGCATCCTAGCGTGCTTGCCCAAAGAGGGGAAATCCATGGTCTCTGCAACGCAATTCGATCTTGGCCCGGAGATCAGTATTCTCGGGTCCGACATCGCTCACAAAAATTTTGCATCCATGCGCGCTCATACCACCGCCGAATGGACCTGCGATCTTGACGCGACGATGGCGACGATGACGCGCGATCCGTTTCAGGTGTTTCATGCGACCGGTCTTGCGGTGTACGGCTTTGACGCGGTGCGCGCTTTCTATAAGGAGCGTTTCCAGACCTTTTCGGGTCAGGGCCTCTTCGCGCATCGCATGATCGTGACCGATGCGGTACTGGTCACTGAGGGCTACTACAAGGGCACACCGAAAGGCATGTTCTTCGGGGTGATGACGCATGGCAAACCACTCTTCATCCCGATGACCGTTTGGGTCTATTTTGAAGATACCTTGATCAAAGGCGAGACCGGCTATTTCGACCTCAACGAACTGCAACGGCAAATCCGCGACGGGCAGGACGGCGATGTCCGTACGCCCCTCATCAGAGGCATGGGGCCACGTTGAACTGTGTCCCAGTTCGGGGCGCTGTCACTGGTTCCCAGCCGGACTCGGCGCGTTTTGCACCTTGGTTACCGCAAGGCGGGAAGGAAGTGATAGATTCTCGGTTCGACCGTCAATGAACAGCCGGAGACACCCCATGAATGCCCCCTTGCAAGCGGTAGCGAAAGCGGTGACCTCGACACACGTTGCGCCCGCCAAACTTGCGCATCTGGTGTATCGCACCAATCAGCCAAAAACCATGCTCGATTGGTACTGCACCGTACTGGTTGCCAAACCATCACATCAGTCAGACAAGATCACGTTCATTTCCTACGACGACGAGCATCATCGCGTCGCGTTTGTTGCCTCGGCGCAATACCAGGAGAAGCTGCCCGGCCATTCGGTCGGCTTCTATCACGTGGCCTTTAGTTATAAGGATCTCGGCGAATTGCTCGGGACCTATGTGCGACTGAAGGACGCGGGCATCACCCCTTGGCGTGCGATCAATCACGGGCCGACGGTTTCGTTCTATTTCAAGGATCCGGATCAAAACGACGTGGAGCTGCAAGTGGACAGCTTCCCGGATGCCGAACTCACCAATGCCTGGATGATGAGCGAAGAGTTCACCCGCAATCCGATCGGTATTGAATTCGATCCGGCCGACATGATCCGCCGCTATGAGTCGGGTGAGCGGGAAACCGAGTTGCTGCGCCGTCCGGATCGCGCACCCGCCAAGAACCAGGAGTTTTCCGGTTGAATACCTCCCGTCCCGAGCTTGGGGCGCGACTCGATCATCTTTGCCTGCAATCGCCCGATCCCGAGCGCTTGGCGCGCTTTTTCGAGCGCGGGTTCAGCATGCCGGCCAGTCGGCTTGGCGAGCGCTGGCAATGCCAGGCGCCGGCGCGCCATGTACTCATTGAAGCGGGGCTTGCTAATAAAACGGCGTTCTTCGCCTATTCGTTTGCATCGAGCGCGGCGCTTAGCACATTCAAAGCATCGCTTGTGCGGCGTGACGTTGCGATGATCGCCAATCCGTCACCGTTTTTCGATGCGGCGGCGTTTGCGGTGAACGATCCGGATGGCAATGTGGTGGTGTTCGGTGTTCGGTGTTCGGCGTGCAGCGCGCCGCAAGCGGCGACGAAGCGCTCTCCGCCCGGCTGCAACACGTCGTCTTTCGCAGCCCGAATATCGATGCGATGGTGCAGTTCTATAGCGAATCGCTCGCATTCACCGTGTCTGACCGCGTGAAAGATGAGGGTGGCGCGCTGCGCGCCTGCTTCATGCGCACTGATCTTGAACATCATGCACTCGCGGTGTTTCGCGCACCGGAAGCAAGGCTCGATCACCACTCCTATGAAACCGGCGATTGGGACGATATTCGCCGCTGGGCCGATTCTTTGGCCGAACGGCGCATTCCAATTTTCTGGGGGGTGGGCCGGCACGGTCCGGGCAATGATCTGTTCTTCATGGTGAAAGATCCCGACGACAATCTCGTTGAAATTTCCGCCGAGATCGAGCAGTGCACGGTTGATCGCACCGAAGGATTGTGGCCCCACGAACGGCGCACGCTGAACGTCTGGGGTCAGGCGATTATGCGCAGTTAAACTGGAGTCGGACGAGACCCGATGTCAAAACCATTGCATGCACCCGCCGCCGCATCACTGTTGAAGGCCGCGCGCGATGCGCGTGCGCTCTTCGATCGGATGGGGCCGATCAACGAGGAGAAGGGTGAGCTGTCGAAGGAAGTCGTCGATACGCTTCACCAAGCCGGTCACTTCGGCATGTTTGTACCGAAGGGGCTGGGTGGCTCGGAAATCAGGCCGACCGAAGCCCTCGACATTCTCGAAGAAGTTGCCTATGCCGATGGTTCGACCGGCTGGGTGCTGATGGCTTCCATCCTTTCGATCGGCACGGCGGGGTCCTATCTTGACGAGGCCGATGTGCAGCGAATTTTTTCGCTGGATCGAATGCCGATGATCGCAGGCCACGGCGCACCAATGGGCAAGGCCCGGCGCGTACCGGGCGGTTTCATCATCTCGGGCAATTGGAGCTACGGGTCAGGGGTGAAGCATGCTGATTTCCTCCACTCAGGCGGCATGGTCTGCAACGACGATGGATCGCCCGTGATCGGTGCAAACGGCCTGCCCGAAACGCGCGTCTTCGTTATTCCACGCGAAGCATGCGTATTGGGCGACAACTGGGACGTCATGGGCCTACGCGCCACCGGCAGTATCGATTACACCTGCAAGGATGTGTTCATTCCGGAAGGCGCAACGCATCTCACCGAATGCACGACGCCAAAACGGGGTGGTCCGCTCTTCACGCTCGGTATTCGCGGCATGAGTACGATAGGCCATACCGGCTTCACGCTTGGGGTGGGCCGGCGCATGCTTGATGAACTTGCCGCGCTGGCGCAGGTGAAGAAGGGGCGGTTTGGGCTGCTTGGGGACGGTGAGAGCTTTCTGGAGAATTTCGGCGCGGCCGAAGCGAAGCTGCGCGCGGCGAAAGCCTTCGCATATGAAACTTGGCGTGACATCGAACAGTCCCTCTACCGCGGCGAGCCGCTCAGCACGCGACAAGGGACGATGCACCGTCTTTCGTTGAATCACGTCACCTGGACCATCGCCGAGGTCTCGCGATTTGCGTATTACGCTGCGGCCGGCAATTCGCTCCGCGCCAGCGCGTTGCAACGGTTTTTTCGCGACATGCATGGCGCGACACAACACGCGACCTCATCGGCACCGATTCTGCGCGATTGTGGTCGCGAGCTTGCGGGTGTCACACCGGACAAGGTCTGGGGTTTCTCAACATTGATGAATGCTCCCCAATCGGAGAAGAAATGAAATCGTTTGCTGCTCTCGTTTTTACTGCCGCAGGGATCCTCGCCGGTAGCGTTGCCCACGCTCAAAATTATCCGGTGCGCCCAATCCGCCTGATCGTGCCCTTTGCACCGGGCGGCTCCAACGATGCGATCGCGCGTCTCATGGCCGCAAATCTTGGGCCGCGTCTCGGGCAACCGGTCGTTGTGGAAAATCGCCCGGGTGCGGGCTCACAGATCGGGCTCGAATCGGTGGTGCGTTCGCCTGCGGACGGCTATGTGCTGTTATTTGGCGCGACCGATGGCTTGGCGGTGGTCCCTGCGATGAAGAAGCAGGCACCCTACGACCCGGTGCGTGATTTCACACCTATTGCCGCAGTGGCACGCGTGCCGTTGGTGTTTGTCGTGCATGCGAAATTTCCGCCCGCGACCATGGCCGAATTCGTCGCGGCGGCGCGCGCCAAGCCAAACGGCGTGCGCTACGGGTCGGCGGGATACGGAAGTCTGCTGCACTTGGGTGTCGAGCAATTGCTCGCCGTGACCAAAGCGGAAATGGTCCATATCCCGTACAAGGGTGGCGGCCCGATGATGCAAGATGTCGTGGCCGGGCAAGTCGATATGGTGATCACTGCCGTTGATTTCACCAAACGTTTTACTGAGAGCGGTCAACTGAAGGCGCTCGCGATTGCCGATACGACGCGTCATGCGCAGATCCCCAATGTGCCCACCACCGCGGAAGCCGGCATGCCGGATCTACTCGTGGTGAGCTGGTTTGGCATTCTCGGACCGGCCGGACTTCCCAAGGCTATTGTCGATGCGATTGGCAGGGAGGTAGCGCTCGCACTGGAGGACACCACGCTGCGCGAACGCATGTTGAATGTGGGCGGCAATGCATCGCTGCTCAATGCCGGTGACTACGGGCGGCACATTGCGGAGGAATATCGTCGTTGGTCGCAACTCGTGAGAGACGCGAAAATTCCGCTGCAGGATTAGAGCCGTACGCAGACGGCTAATTCAACCAAATTCAACCTAATTCAGCCGTATCCCGCTCGCCTGCACCACCTTGCTCCAGTGCTCGACCTCGGACCGCACCTGTTCGCGGAATTCTGCCGGCGTGTTGCTGATTGGTTCTTGCGCCTGCGTGCGGTACCAGGCGTCGACATCAGGCATGGCGATGACGGTGGCGATGTCTTTCGCGACCTTGGCTAGAATCGCGCCGGGCGTGGCGGCGGGCGCGAACACACCAGACCAGTCGGCACCGAATCCGGTGATCCCTGATTCTTCGAGGGTTGGCGTATCGGGGAAGAACGGCGAGCGCTGGTAGCCGGTGAGGGCGAGAAGCCGCAGTTTGCCGGCGTCGATCTGCGGCTTGCCGTTATTGGTGTCGACGCCACCTACCGCTGCTTCGCCTGCGAGGATCGCTCGAATCGCCGGTGCCGAACCGTTGTAAGGCACATGCACGACATCGATGTTCGCATCGCGATTCATCTTCGTGATCATGAAATGCGCGCGGCTCGCATTGCCAAGTGATGCGAAGTTGTACTTGCCGGGATTTGCTCGTGCGAGCGTAATGAACGACGCGAGTGTCGTGACCGGCAGCTTCGGATCGGCCACCAGCAAGATGCGCGCATAGCTGGTAAGCGTGACCGGCACGAGATCACGCAGCGTGTCGTAGGGGAGCTTGAGAAGCGATACGTTGCTCGCCATGCTGGATACCGTGGCAAGAAACGTATAACCATCGGGCTCGGACCGCACCACATGCTCGGTGCCGATCACGAGATTGCCGCCGGGGCGATTGTCGACGACCAGTGGTTGCCCCCATAGCGCGGTCAACTTGACACCAATCGTGCGGATAATGAGATCGGTGGCACCGCCCGCCGGCGTCGTCACCACGAATCGCACCGGGCGCGTTGGCCAAGCCTGTGCCACCGCAGCGGTCGAGACGAACACGCCGACTGCCAGAAACGTTGCGACCCATGCCGCCAGGTGGAGCATGTTGTTGCGTAGACAATATTTCATAGAACCCAACCTTAGTCGATGATGCAAGAATCCTGAATCCCGGTGTTTTCGTGGTGCAAGCAAGGATTACCGCAGATGATGCACCGGCGCTAATTCGTACACCGGCGTCGCTATGCCTTCCATCCGCGCCTTCAATTGCAGCGCGAGAAATTTCGAATAGAACCGCGCTTGCATGAGATTGCCGCCATGGAACCACAGCCCCGGTTGTTGCGTGGGCTTCCACATATTGCGCAATTCTCCTTCCCAGGGCCCGGGATCGTTCTTCGTGTCTGAGCCCACACCCCAGCACTTGCCAACTCGGTCGGCGACTTCGCGCGAGATCAGTTTCTCGGCCCAACCGTTCATCGACCCGTAGCCGGTGGCAAAGACGATGAGATCGGCGGGCAAGGTGGTGCCATCGGTTAGCGTGATCGATTGTTCGCCGATGCGTTCGATGCCGACACGACTCTTTAGTTTGATGTGCCCATCGATGATGAGCTGCGAGGCGCCGACATCGATGTAATAGCCCGCGCCACGGCGAATGTAGCTGGAATGAATACCCGAGCCGTCTTCGCCGAACGTGAGCATGAAGCCGCGCTGTTCCAGGCCCTCATACAGTTTCGCGTCGCGCCGTTTGATCTCGTCATAGATCGGCCGTTGCACGCCGGGCGCCAGTTTGAGCGGCAGCGATGCCGCGGTCATGTCGGCGATATCGGTGGTGATGCCGGCCGCAACGGCCTCCTCGGAATAGAGGACGCTCCAGGCCAATTCTTTCAACATTTCGGAACGCACGACGAGCGTAGGAGATCGCTGGATCATCGTCACATCGGCGCCGTGCTCCCACAGATCGGCGCAGATGTCATGGGCAGAATTGTTGGAGCCGACAATGACGCATCGCTTGCCTTCATAGCCCAGGCCGCTTTGGTGCTGGCTGGAATGGCAGAGCGTGCCTTTGAACGAGGCCATACCAGGGATATCCGGCATGTTCGGCACCCCCGACATGCCGGTGGCGAGGATGAGTTGCTTGGGGCGCAGTTGCATCGACTCACCATTACGTTTATCGCGATCTGCCATTCACCCGCGTGGTAGGCGGCACCGACACACTCGGTGCCGCTCCAGTAGTTGATTTCCATCACCTTCGTGTACATCTCCAACCAATCACCGATCTTGTCTTTCGGCGAGAAGATCGGCCAATGATTGGGAAACGGCAGATAGGGCATATGGTCGTACCAGACCGGGTCATGCAGGCAAAGTGACCGGTAGCGTTTGCGCCAGGAATCACCGGCGCGTTCGTTCTTTTCGATCACGATGGTCGGTACGTCAAGACGCCGTAGACGGGCGGCCAGCGCAATGCCCGCTTGACCGCCTCCCACGATCAGACAGTACGGTTGGTCGGTGTGGCCGAGTGCCTTCGCTTCCCGCTCTTTGCGTTCGAGCCAGGTCTCGCGATTCTTGAAGACACCATGCGCTGTGCCGAATTCCCGCGTCGGCCCCGCTTTTTCCTCAAAGCCATGCAGCGCTTGCAATGTCGTAAAGAGGGTCGAGCAGCGCCCATCCCGCAAGCGCACATGGCCTTTGCCTTGCCCGCTTTGCGTCTTGAATGAAATCCAGGCTTGGGTCACGCCATCTCTCTCACGCGCCGCACCGTCGAGCTTCCATTCATGCAGCAAGGTCGTGGCGAGCGTGGCGCGAAGCATCGCCTTGATGGCATCGCGCCCTTCAGACGTTGTGAGATTCCAGGTACAGGCCACAAAGTCGCGCCAAAAACACTGCGCGCCGAATAGCTCGACCGCCGCATCGATATCGCCCGCCGCCAATGCGCGAGCGAATACTTGAAGCCACCCCTCGACTTGTTGATTTGCATCTGCCACAAGATCCCCTTTAGTTGCGGTCTTTTAGTACGCTGCGGCGCAGCTGATCGAGTTCGATGCTTTCAAACAGCGTCTTGAAATTGCCTTCGCCGAAACCTTGATCGCCCTTGCGCTGAATGAATTCAAAGAAGATCGGCCCGAGCTGATTATCAGAAAAAATCTGCAACAACAACGCCCCCCGCTTTGCCATCAATCAACACTTTGCGCTCTTTGAGTGCAGCGACGTCTTCGCCATGGCCCGGGATGCGCTGGTCGATCAACTCGTAGTAGGTGTCCGCCGTATCGAGAAGCTTCACGCCGTTCGCCCGCAGCGCATCGACCGCTTGCAGCAAGTCGTTGGCGGCGAGTGCGATGTGTTGGATCCCTTCGTCGTGATACTTGTCGAGATACTCCTGGATTTGCCCGGCGGTCTGATTGCCTTCTTCGTTGATCGGGATGCGAATCTTGCCGAAAGGGCTGGTCATCGCCTTGCTCTTCACACCGGTCACCTGACCTTCGATATCGAAGTAACGCACTTCCGTGAAATTGAAGAGCTGTTCGTAAAACTCCGCCCATTCACCCATTCTGCCGCGATGCACGTTGTGGGTGAGGTGATCGATGACGGCGAGGCCGAGGCCGGGTGCATCGAGCCTTTCATTCGGCAGCGCTTCAAAATAGACATCATAGAAGCCGATATTGCCGATGTCCCCCGGATGCGCATTGTTTTTGCCCCGCCATCGATCGGCAAGATAGATGAGGCTGTCGCCGATGCCTTTGATGGCCGGGATGTTCAATTCACCCGGCCCGGCTTGCCCGGCATAACCCCATGCACCGAGCGATATCGCACGCTCATAGGCGAGCTTGGCATCCTGGACGCGAAACCCGATCGCGCAAATGGACGGGCCATGCTGGCGTGCGAAGCGTTGCGCGAAGGAATCCGGTTCGGCATTCAAAATGAAATTGATTTCACCTTGCCGATACAGCACGACGTTCTTGTGCCGGTGCCGGGCGACCGCCTTGAAACCCATGCGCTCGAACACTTGCCGCATTGCGACCGGATCGGGCGCGGCATACTCGACAAACTCGAAGCCGTCGGTACCCATCGGGTTGTCAGCGGGTAGAAACGCCATGGGCACGTTTCCTATCAATCGACCTTGATGCCTGCTTGTTTGACGAGGCGCGCGTACTTCGCCATTTCCGCGCGGAGAAATCGGTTGGCCGCATCGGGGGATTGCAGGCTGATGTCGTTGCCTTGTTTGGTCATGGCATCGCGTACTTCGGGTGATGCGAAGGCAGCGCTGAGCGCGGTCACGATGCGCGTCGATTGCGTGATTGGCAGCTTCGCCGGACCGATGACGGCGAACCACGCCTCGACGATGTAATTGGGGAGTCCTTGTTCAACAACCGTGGGCAGCTCGGGTGCCGCAGACGTTCTCTTCGCGCCGCCGACACCGAGAGCGCGCAGATTGCCGGCCCTGATATGGCCTTGCGCTGCCGGCAGCGCGAGAACCCCCATCTCGACTTGACCGCCGATCAGATCGGTGACCATCGGTGCGACGCCTTTGTAGGGAATATGGCGGACCTGCACGTCTGCTTCAGCAACGAACATCTCGGCGGCAAGATGGAGAATCGTGCCGTTACCCGATGAGGCGTAGTTGTACGCATCGGGCTTGGCCTTGAGGAATGCCACCAGCTCCTGAATGTTGTTGACCGGCACCTTGGCCGGATTCACCACGACGACGAGCGGCGTGGTACCGAGCACGGTAATCGGCGTGATGTCCTCAATCGCATCGAAGGGCAATCTTGCGTAGACGCTCGGGAAAATGACATGATTATTGGAGATCACGCTGATCGTCGTGCCATCCGGGGGCGACTTGACCAATGCAAGCGTGCCGGTAATCCCGCCCGCACCCGGTTGATTCTCAATCACGACCGGTTGGCCAAGGGCCTTGGACAAAGCGGGGCCCACGGTCCGCGTAATCGCATCGACGCCCGAACCGGCGCTGACTGGCAGGATGATGCGCAGCGGCTTGTCAGTGTTCTGTGCGTGCGCGGCAGACGTTGCGCACGCCATCACCAACATCGTGCTGTTGAGAAATTTATGCAGGCCAGTCATCGTGTACCACTCCATGCGATGAAACGTCGACGTCTATGCAACCGCGCGCGCCGCTCGCAGCGCCTCGATCGCGGTTTTCTCGTAGCCTAGGCTGGCGAGCAATTGTTCGGTGTGCTCCCCTAGCACGGGCGGCTGAATACGTACACCGAGTCGCTCGCCGTCCATCATCAATGGCGTCAAGGCGGTTTGGGTGATTTCACCGGCGCGTTTGCCATCGGGGATACGAATATCGGCCAGCCCGCCGGTCGCGCGCAGGTGGGGGTCATCGAACAGATCCTCTGGTTTTGCAATCGGTGCGAACGGGAGGCCGTTCTGCTCGAATAGGGCTGACAACTCGCGTGCCGAATAACCGGCCAAGCGGGAACGGAGCACCGGCATCAGCGAGGCGCGCGCCCGGACGCGATCATTATTGGTGGCGTGCCTTGCGTCGGCTTTCAGATCATCGTAGCCAAATGCTCGACAAAAGGCCTTCCATTGCGTGTCGCTCACCACTGCAAGAAAAATCTGCGCACCATCCTTCACGGTGAAGACATCATAGATTGCCCATGACGAAATGCGATCGGGCATCGGCGCAGGCGCCTGGCCGGTCACCGCGTATTGCAGCATATGCTGGCCAACCAGGAACACATTGTTCTCAAACAGCGCTGACTGCACTTCTTGTCCAAGGCCTGTCACTGCGCGCTGCATGAGCGCGGCCATGGCGCCGATCGCACCAAACATGCCGCCCATGATGTCGTTCACGCTGGTCCCTGCGCGCAATGGATCGCCCGGACGCCCCGTCATATAGGCAAGGCCACCCATCATTTGCACCACTTCATCGAGCGCGGTGCGATGCTCGTACGGTCCGGGCAAAAAACCCTTGTGACTCACATAGACCAGGCGCGGATGCACTTTGCGCAGTGCTTCGTAGGCAAGGCCGTATTTGTCGAGCGCACCCGGCTTGAAATTTTCGGCGACGACATCGGCGGTCCCCACGAGCTTGTGGGCGACGTCGAGGCCCTGGGGATGGCGCAGATCGATCGCGATACTTTGCTTGTTGCGATTGAACATCGGGAAGAATCCGGCGCCGGCACCGAGCAAGTGACGGGTCCGATCGCCATCGATCGGTTCGACTTTGATGACGTCTGCACCCAGATCGGCCAGGATCATGCCGCAGGTCGGGCCCATCACCATGTGGGTGAATTCGACGACACGAATACCGGCAAGGGGTGCACTGACTGGTGTGCTCATGCGGGTCTGCGACCGACCAGATCAGGCGTGATGTCCGCGATGCGTGGCGTGCCGCAAAGTTGCATGGCGCGAATCAGTTCATCGGTGAGGATATCGAGCGCACGCCTTGCACCTTGCTCACCGCCTGCTGCTACGCCGTAGAGACCGGCGCGGCCAATCGCACCGGCCTCGCCACCCAGCGCGCGAATCATGAAGAGGTCCGCGCCACGCCGAATGCCGCCATCCATGATCACCGATACCTTGTTACCGACGGCAGCGGCAATCGCGGTCATTGCATCAAATGAGGCGATGGCGCCGTCCAGTTGGCGCCCACCATGGTTCGAGACCCAGATGCCATCGACGCCCAGCGCCACCAAACGCATGGCATCATCGACGCGACTCACTCCTTTGATGATCAGTTTGCGTTTCCAGCGATCGCGCATGCGGGCGAGATCGTCCCAATTGAATGCCGGATCGGTATCGCGCGCGACCGATGAGGCGAGCGTCTCGCCAGTCTGCTCACTGCCACGATAGCCGCGGATATTGATGAAATCGGGCAAGCCGCCATTGGCAAGAATGCTAAGGGCCCAGGCCGGTTTGCGCATTCCTTTCAGATAGTGACGTAGCTGCGGCTTGAAGCGCGTGCTAAAGCCATTGCGAAAATCGCGTTCACGCTTGCCACCGACGGCCAGATCGACGGTTGGTATCAACGCTTCGAAACCCGCGGCTTCCGCGCGAGCGATGAGTTTTTCCATGAAGCCGCGATCCTGCAAGACGTACAGCTGAAACCACAGTCGGCCGGACGCCTGTTGAGCGATCGCTTCGATCGAGGCGGTGGCGTTGGTCGACAAGGTGTAAGGAATGCCAAGATTGGCTGCGGTCCGTGCGATGGCAAGGTCCGCGCCGGGACGCCCCATACCGATGCCGCCGGTGGGGGCGATGACCAACGGATACTTAGCCGGCCTGCCGACGATCTCGCAGGTGGAATCGATGGCCGAAACGTCTTGCAAGACTTTCGGCAGCAGGCACCATCGATGGAAAGCCGCACGATTATCCCGCAGCGTGATCTCGTCTTCAGAGCCGCCATCGAAGAAATCAAAGATGGCGCGCGGCAGCCTTTGCTCGGCGCCGCGACGCAGATCTTCGATGTTGTAGTACTGCGAAATATCAGGCATGAATCTATTGATATTTTCCTGATGCGCGCCAGCGAATTAGGACTGACCTCACCCTCGCCCCCTGCGGGAGAGGGACCGGGAGAGGGGAATTGAGCGTTCCCACGATGAATCTCATCTGATTTGAAACGCTCAATTGGAGGGATTGATCACGCCCTTGCCGTCCGACTGCTCATCGAACCACTGGTAGGCCTCCACCGCCTGTTCGAGCTTCCATCGATGGGTGAAAAGCTTGTCGACATTGATCTTGCGATCGGCGACGTAGCGCGCGCAATCGGCCTGGCCGACGGTTGAAAACGTCCACGAACCTATCAACGTAACTTGGCGGCGCAGCATGTCATTGCTCACATTGAGGGTGACGGTTTCACCTTCACCGACGTAACACGCTTTGCCCCAGGTGCGCACGCACTGCACCGCCTGCTGGCGCGCGGCCGGCGACGATGAAGCGTCAAGCGAGAGGTCTGCGCCGCGCCCATGGGTGAGATCCTTGATCGCACCGACCACATTTTCGGTCTTGGTGGGATTGATCAGCTCGGTGGCACCAAATTCTCTCGCGCGCGTAAGGCGTGTATCGCTCACATCGAGTGCAATCACCCGCGCGCCCATCGACGCGGCGAGCTGCGTCGCCGAAAGGCCCACCGGGCCCTGGCCAAAGATCGCAATCGTATGATCGCCTTGCAAGCTAAGCCGATGCAGCGCGCCCCAGGCCGTTCCGGTACCGCAGGAAATCGCCGCACCGGTATCGAACGATAACGAATCCGGTAGCGGCACCAAGGTCCGCGCCGGACACTTCATATAGCGTGCATGCCCGCCGTGTCCGGTGGTGCCGTAGACCTCCGCAACCCCTTCGAAACAAAGTTGCATCCAACCGGTCGAGCAGTGGTCGCACACACCGCAGCCGCGGTAATGATGTTGCATCACGCGCTGACCAACACGTGCCTGCTTCTCGGTGACACCCGCGCCAACTGCCACGACAACGCCGCAGGGTTCATGACCGGCAATGACCGGGCCGCCCGACATCTTGAAGCCAAGCGCCGCGGGTCCACCGGCATTGCGATACATCTTCAGATCGCTGCCGCACATGCCCGAGGCTTTGATTTCCAGCACCACTTCACCTGGGCCGGGAGTGGGATCGGGAAACTCCTTGAATTCGATCTGGCGATTGCCGGGGAAAATGACGCCTTTCATGGCCTGCTCTCCTTATTGGGAATCCATGCGCTGCCATTTTGGCGCATTTCGCGGGGTAGGGCGAAAGAGCAAGGCGTCAGCGAGGACCATCGGATGGCGCGCTCCTTGCCGCACCACCGGAAATTGACCGGTTGATGCGCGAACCTGATGGCGCAATAGGAAAGTGCGCAGGTCAGCACGCATTGCAGAGAAGTTGCAAGCCGGTCGTTGTGGGTCTATCAATCGGGTGTAGGTTGGTACGGCTAGCAGATCGCGCACTGTGCGGTAAATGCGCCATCAATTTTCAGTATCGGAGTGGTGATGAAGCGTCGACTATTCACTGCTCTCCTTGCGCTTTTATTGCCTGCCTTCGCGTGGTCCGAAGACCTCGTGATTCCGGGCGCGGGCTCCCCTGAGACCGTAACCAGAATGCTCGGCGAGGCATTCAACGCCCGCCAAAGCGCCCATCGTGTAACGGTACCAAAGAGCACCCGAGGAGTGGGTGCGATCCGGGCCATCGAGCAGAATGAATCGGTGCTGGCGCGCACCGTCGAACGTGTTTGCCGACGATCGCAATCAGTGCCTTGAGGCGGGTATGGATGATCATCTTGCGAAACCGTACACCAAGAATCAGCTTACCTTAATGCTCGGGCGATGGATTCCTCGGTACCGCGGGGGAACAGTCGCGGCGGTACCACGCCAGGTAGCGGTCGGATAGGGATTGAGCGAATCGCTCGGGTGCTTACGGCGGTATCGTGTGCGCTAGGTTGTTGGCGGCCGGCGGCCGACCATGAATTTCGCACCTTCCGGCCCATACCACTCGGTGCGTTCGCAGCCAGTGGCCATCGTGAAGATATTGCCTGCGCGGTAGGTTTTTTGCTTGCCTTCCCAACGCAACACCAGCTCGCCTTCTAGCATCTGTGCCCGCACATGAAATGGGTGGGAATGCACTGCATTGAATAGATTGGGTTCGATCGACCGAGTGTCGATGTCGGTGAATCCGTCCCGTTCGAGGTCGGCCTTGAAGGTTGCCAAGTCCATGGTGGTCATCCTTGCATGTTCCGGTTCGTTGCGATTCATTCGCATCGTGAGGATAGTCGATACGCCGGTTCTCCAACTTATGGGCGATGCCGCGCAACCAATCGGTCGGTGCATGCCCTGCAACCGCACTGAAATCAGCAAGTCGGTGCACCAAATCGCTATTGTGATAGCTCAGCAAGCGGGACTGGCCACATTCTTGAGAAGTTGCCGCAGTGCATAGTTACCGACATTGCAAGCGAGGTAGGATTGTTATGTTGGTAGGCGAGAGGAAACGCCGCCCGCGCGTTGGAGAATCACTCAACAAGGGGGCTCGCCCTCTCGTAACTTCCCGAACATTTGCGTACGCTGATTACGCGGGATAGCTTTATCAGCGCTTCCTTAGACGCATAGGCGGATTTCTAATACTAGAAAATGAATAAACACTGGTTGTTTGCGGCGTTCCTGGCCCTGCCCACCTTCGCTTGGTCTGAAGAACTCGCTATTCCCGGCGCTGGTCCGACTGAGACCGTGACCCGGCTGCTCGCCAAGGCGTTCAACGCCCGGCAAAGGGCACATCGCGTAACGGTGCCGAAGAGCGCTGGTACTGCCAGCGCGGTGGGCGCGATCGAGAAAAACGAGTCAGTGCTGGCGCGCACGCATGATCGCCAGGACCTCGAAGCGCTCGCCAAGCGCGGGATGCATTTCATTCCGTTTGGAGCGGATGCAGTGGTTTTTATCGTCAGCGATTGGGTCGCGATCCGGTCATTTACCACGCGACAACTCGCCGATATTTTCAGCGGGCGAGTGACGGATTGGCGTGAATTGGGACAGCCGGCAGGGCCCATTCTCGTTGTGTATCGCGAGTCCACCGCATCCAGCCTCCAAGTGATTCGGCATCACCTCGAGCCGTTTCGCACGCTGGTGTTTGCGCCTGACGGCATGCAGATGCATCGCGATTTCGAGGTGCTGAATATGTTGGATGGCTTAGGAACAGGTATTGGATTTGCCGCGCGCTCCAATCTTTCGAGCGCCGCGACGGCAATCCATGCGACCGCGCTCGACGGGGTTGAGCCCACTCCCGAGAACGTTGCGTCGGGGCGATACCGGATGACCCTGCGCTTCGGTTTTCTCCACAAATCGTCGTCCCTGAGCGCCGGTGCGCGGGCATTCCTTGCCTTCGTGGCGTCCAGCGAAGGTCGGGCTGTCACCCAACAAGCGGGCGTCGTGCCACTAGAACACGAGAAATAGCCGGGCGCGATGCATCGAAGCTGCAGCGGGCGATCACGTTGCAATAAGGCCGAGCGGGGTTCGCGTTGCAGGCGATTGCACCGATCACCGTGCGCGGCGGCGGTGGCCGGCCAGATTACGCGAGCGCCTTCCGCGCTATAGTGCGCGTTAGATGTGGGTAGACCTCAATCCAGACAGGATTGGGAGGCAGTGCTTGGATTCGCCCGTGTGGCTATGGATGTCGATCACGGTTGGTGCGGCCCTCGCGCAAACGCTGCGTAACGCCGCACAACGCCACCTGACGCAATCGCTTGGCACGCTGGGCGCCACGCTGGTTCGCTTCCTCTACGGATTGCCCTTCGCTGCGCTATGGCTCTGGTTGGTATTGCATTTCACCGCACAGAGCCTGCCGATTCCGACGCTGACCTTCTGGGCCTGGGTGCTGGTGTCGTCGATCGCGCAGATCGCCGCGACCGCTCTCTTGTTGCAAGTCATGACCAATCGCAATTTCGCCTTGGGCGTTGCCTATTCGAAGACCGAAGTCATTCAGATCGCGGTGTTCGCTTATGTTTGGCGGCGTTCACGCTATCCATCATGGCCGTCAACAATTCAGGTAATGCCCAGCGTTTGAAGAGGGCAAGCTGGAGATCATGCAGTTCGAATTTGAGTACGGCCAGTTGCGCGGCGCGCGAGCGCATGCTGGGATTTTTCCTGAGCAGCGCCTCGATCTGTTGGGCGAGTACGCGCGCAAAGCACCAGACCAGCATTTCCGCGAGATCATGCAATAACGTAGCGATGGCAATTTCATCGATGGCGAGATCGGTCCGCCAGTGCGCGAAGTCCCATGATAGCGTCGACGCTTTCCGCGAACGCCGCACCACCCGCAAGAGACCCCTTAGCGCATGCGGTGTGCTTCGCAGCCGCTCTTCGGCCGTGCGCAGGTTCGCGAATGCCCGAAAGAAGGGCGGCACCCCGATCATGAAGACGCAGCCCTCGACCGATGTGATCTCCGTCGAACTGCGCGCAGACCGTTTCTCGGCAACCAGGGCAAACAGCTTGGCCGTCATCAGGGGGTCTTGCGCCGCGATATTGGCGATGTCCCGCGCTTACATGCTCGATGTTCTTCGCCAGCAGATCGAGTGCTCGCTTGGTTCGACGGAGCACCGGGATGGACGAGCTGGCTAACAGGCGGCACCAGCTGTCGATATGCGAAGAAGGCGTGTTCGCCATGGCTTGCCATAGAGAGTTCGATTCATTCGTATATCGACGAATGGGTGGCGGCGGGCGAGTCTCCTGCCGCGCCGGATCTCGACTCGATCACGGCGGCAACGCGAGCAACACTCAATCCCTCTAGCGAAGCGCCTTGTCGGTCACTTCGCTGGTGTCTTTGGAAAGACCCACCAGCGCCTTGATGCGTTCGAGCGCCGCGCGGGCATGGGTTTGACGGCCGCTATCGAACTTGCGCCATCGATCGAATCCACGTGCGAGCCGTGCGGCGATCTGAGGATTGATCGGGTCGAGCGCACCGATCTGATCCGCGGCAAACGCATAGCCACTGCCATCGGCCGCATGGAAATGCACCGGGTTGCTTTGACAGAAGCCACCGATGAGGCTTCGCACCTTGTTGGGATTGCGCAGGTCGAATGATGCGTGAGTGAGCAATCGGCGCACTTCTGCCAACGCACTGGGCAGCCGGCTGGTGGATTGAGCGACGAGCCATTTGTCGATGACGAGCGATTCCGCGTGCCAGCGTGTATAGAACCGGTCGAGCACGATATTCCGTTCGGTGCAGTCACAGTTCGCGAATGCAGTCATCGCTGCCAGCATGTCGGTCATGTTGTCGGCCTCGTCAAACTGCCGCAGACAAAGCTCGCGAATTGGCGCATCGGCGATTTCCATCAGGAAGCCCAGACAGACGTTTCGCAGCGCCCGCTTGCCGGCCGGGGCCGCGGCGGGAGAATAGGGGCCGGCAACCCGCATTGCGTGGTAGCTGGATTCGAGCTCGCTACGCAAAACCGTTGCGATGTTCGATCTTGCCTGCCGTCGCACCGAGTGGATGGCGTCCGGATCGGCAATGTCCATCCGTTCGGCAATCAATCCTTCAGCGGGCAAGGTGAGCGCTTCCGCCGCGAAGGCGGGATCTTGGCCACCCTGTGCGAGCACGCGTGCAAGCGCCTCGAGGTAGGCGTCCGGAAAGTGCGGCCGCCGCCCGGCCTGATGCGCTGCAACGCCTTCCAGCAGCAAACGTAACGATAGTTCTTGCGCTGCTTCCCAGCGATTGAATCCGTCGCTGTCGTGCGCCATCAAATGGGTCAGTTCGGCGATCGAGTAGGGATAGCGCACGATCACCGGCGCCGAGAACGAGCGATTGAGCGATGGCACCGCATTGGGTGGCACGTTGGCAAACCCAAACAACTGCTCAGCGTCAGTCAGCGATAGCGTGCGCGTCGTGACGGGCGCACCGCTGTCCCCAGGCGATTGGAGCGGAATGTCGGTGCCTTGTTGGCTGACCAAGCCAATCGAGAACGGCATATGCAACGGTAATTTCTCCGGCTGGTCCGGTGTGGGCGGCGTTGTTTGGGCGATGCGCAAAGTCATCACCTGTGTCGATGCGTCGTAGGATGACGTGACCGTGATCACCGGCGTGCCGGCTTGGTTGTACCAGCGTTTGAAATGGGTGAGATCAAAATCACTCGCATCCTGCATGGCCTGCACGAAATCGTCGGTGGTCACCGCTTGGGCATCATGGCGCGCAAAGTACAGATCCATGCCTTTGCGAAAGTTCGCGGCGCCGATAAGCGTATGGATCATGCGGACGACTTCAGCCCCTTTTTCGTATACCGTCGCGGTATAGAAATTCGAGATCTCCAGGTACGCCTGCGGGCGGACCGGATGTGCCATGGGCCCGGCGTCCTCGGAAAATTGCGCAGACCGCAGGCCCCGCACTTCCTGGATGCGCGCGACCGCCCGCGAGTAGTGATCGGCGACGAATTCCTGATCGCGAAAGACCGTCAAACCCTCTTTCAGCGATAGCTGAAACCAGTCGCGGCAGGTGACGCGATTGCCCGTCCAATTGTGGAAGTACTCATGCGCGACGACGCGATCGATGTTCTCGTAATCGCGGTCGGTGGCGACGTCCGGTTTGGCGAGCACATACTTCGTGTTGAAGATGTTGAGGCCCTTGTTTTCCATGGCGCCCATATTAAAATCGCCGACCGCGACGATCATGTAGCAATCGACGTCCACTTCGAGGCCAAAGACGCGTTCGTCCCACAACATGGAGCGCTTCAATGCGTCCATCGCAAACTGACTTTGATCGAGTTTGCCTGGTTCGACATAAATTTCCAGCGCCATGCGGCGTCCGGATTGCGTCACGAACGAGTCGGCGAGCTTATCGAGGCGCGCGGCCACCAGCGCGAAGAGATATGAAGGTTTGGGAAACGGGTCTTCCCAGCGCACCCAATGGCGGCCACCCGCTTCGTTACCCTTGGCGAGCAGATTGCCGTTTGACAGCAGCTCCGGAAATCGCGAACGATCGGCATGGATGGTGACGGCATAGCGGGCCATCACATCGGGGCGATCGAGAAAATAGGTGATGCGACGAAAGCCTTCCGCCTCGCATTGGGTGAACAGGCCAGTCGATGACGCGTACAAGCCTTCCAGCTTGGTATTCTCCTGTGGCTTGATGCGATTGACGATGGCAAGCGTGAAAGTGTCGGGGACCATCGGGATCGTGAGGCTTTCTTCATCGATCGTATAGTCGGCAGTGCCAAGGACGCGGCCATTCAGGCTGATCGAGTCCAGCTCAAATGCATCGCCATACAACACGAGGGGCGCACGCGGTGTGCCTGCGGTGGCGTTCCGCTGCATGCAAAGTACACTGCGAACGGTGGTATGGGCATCCTCAATATCGAAGTCCAGATCAACCGTCGAAATCAGGAAGGCCGGTGGTGCGTAGTCCTTGAGATGGATCGTTCTGGGGGTGGCTTCACGCATGACGGGAGAGGAAAGTAAATGGTGTGCCGCGATTGTAAAGCCCGAGGGCGCGTGCCGGCGCACCGGGGTTTCCGTGATAATAACTTCATCGACGAATTGAGAGATCGATCATGACTCTGCTCACCGCTGCAACGAATCGGGCCCTCGCGCCCGCCGCGAGCTACCGGCCGACCGTGATGGGTCGCAAGTACGCGGTGGCCTGTGGTCATTATCTCGCCGCGCAAGCCGCGATGCGGGTGCTGGATGCCGGCGGCAACGTAGTGGATGCCGGCGTGACGGCGGCCATTGCGCTGGCCGTCTTGCAACCCGATATCGTCGGGTTTGGCGGGGTGGCGCCGACCCTCGTGCATAGGCGCAGTGATCGCCAGACATTCGGTGTGCCGGGCTTGGGCTGGTGGCCGGCATTGACCGACGTCGATCGTCTGCGGGAGGAGGGCAAGGGCACGGTGCCAGAAGGCATCCTGCGCTCGGTGATGCCGGCGGCCCCGGCCACACACATCGAAACATTGCGCCGCTTCGGCACCATCTCATTCGAACAGGCAGTCACCCCTGCCATGGAGATTGCGTCGCACGGCTTTGCGGTGTTTCCGGTGCTCGCCAACAGCATGAAAAAAAATGAAGCAGGCTATCGCCGCTGGGCTGATAACGCGCGCATTTTCCTGCCGCAAGGCCGCGCACCGCGCATTGGCGAAATCCTGGTCCAAACCGATCTCGCACGCACCTTCGGGCGCATGATCGAGGCGGAGCGCGGCGCGCCCGGCAATCGCGACGCGAAGCTCGCCGCCGTGCACGACTTCTTCTATCGTGGACCGATCGCGCGCGAGATCGATGCCTATCATCGCGCCAACGACGGCTTTATCCGCCTCGATGATCTGGCGCGGTTCACCACGCCGATCGAAGCCGCCATTGCGGCCCGTTATCGGGCCTATTCGATTGAAAATTGCGATGTGTGGTGCCAAGGCATTGCACTCCTCGAATCGATGCGCATCGCTGAAGGATTTGATCCCCAGTCACTCGGCCACAATTCTGCTGACTATGTGCATCTGATGACCGAGACGATGAACCTCGCCTTTGCCGATCGCGAGGCCTATCTTGGCGATCCGAAATTTGTGTCGGTGCCAACCGATGCATTGCTCTCGGATGCGTACGCGCTAGCGCAGCGCGAGCGTATCGATCATGCCAAGGCATTTGGCGCCATGCCCGCGGCCGGTGTGCATGGTGGGCGGCCCAAGCCCTATGCGGGCAGGATGGCCCATGGGGCTAGTACGGCACCGACGCCAATGGCGCCGGACACGATTTATTGCTGTGTGATGGATAGCGAAGGCAATACCTACTCGGCAACGCTCTCCGACAATTCCTACGATTCGCCCGTCATTCCAGGTACCGGCATGACGATTTCATCGCGCGGTTGCCAGTCGCGGTTGGAGGCGGGCCATCCCTCCGAAGTGAAACCCGGCAAGCGCCCGCGTCTTACACCGAGTCCGGCCATCGCGTTACGGGACGGCGTGCCGTTCATGGGCTTCGGTACGCCAGGCGGTGATGTGCAGACGCAGGCGATGATGCAGGTGTTCTTCAATATCGTTGAATTCAAGATGACCGTACAGCAGGCGGTCGAAGCGCCGCGCTTCTCGACTGCAAGCTTCCCCAATTCATTTTCGCCGCATCAGTATCTGCCGGGACGCCTCAACATGGAATCGGCGATGCCGGCGGCGGTGATCGAGGCGATGCTTGCGCGCGGGCATGATGTAGAAGTGTGGCCGGCCTTTCCGGCGGCGAGCGGTGCGGTGTGCGCGGTCATGCAGGATCCGGTCACTGGTTGGTTGCATGCGGGTGCCGATCCGCGTCGCGAGGCGTATGCGATGGGTTGGTAGCACCGGCGTCGTGATTGCGCAGGGTCTCGCCGTCACAGCTGGTGACAGCGTCTTGCCACGGACCGACGCCAGCGCTAACGTGCGAGCCGGCCTCTGAGGGTATGAGCTCAGTAGTGTCCCAACGTTTTCACGAGAGACGGTTGTAGGTTGATGATTGAACTACAGAAACGAGCGATTTTGTCTGGTCTCGATTTGAACGTCGAGGAGCAGACTTTGGGTCTTTTGCGGACCTCCGCGAAAGGCTCCCATACATCAA
>SHXR01000020.1 GCA_009693235.1 Betaproteobacteria bacterium
CTCGGCGCCCCGATCTCCCGGGCACCCGCCTTTGGCCGTGGTTGCAGTACCGCCTGGATGCGGCCGGTCTCACCGCCTGGCGCCGTGCCGTCCTTCGTATGTTGCACCCGGAAGAAATCTGTTTTTTGATCATAGGCGATGTAGTTACCGCGGACTTCGTCTTTTCCGCGCGACAAACGGGCTCGAACGAACAATTCCACCCGCTCGGTACGCCCGTCGAATTCGATTCTCTCCGCTTCGCCGTCGATCCATTCATTGACGTTGTCCCGCTTCTGCCGAAACCGCGCTGGGGTGCCGACTGCACTGGCGGATTTGGTACCGTCTCTATCCTCGCGGAGCGTCACGCGATCGGCCCGCAAGATCATGGTGCCTTGGGTGATGACGACACGGCCTTCAAACGTGAGGATCTTGTTCGAGTCATCGGCGGTCATCCGATCGGACTCCACGCTCATCGGCTTTTCGCGATCGGCTCTTTCCGCCGGCGCATCGATTGACAGCAATGAAGCCACCGCGGCGAGGCAGAGGGTGAGGAGCCTATTCATGGTCGCTTTTTCACCTGTATTGTTCCTTGCACGCGGCTCTTCAATTCAAATTCCCGCGATTCGCCATTAACTACCATACCGACACCGCGCAGCTGATTCGCCCCTTCGGTGATGACCACTTCTTCGTCGGAGCGCGCGATTTTTGAGTTCGGTTCGATATCCAGCGCCGAAGTTTCAATGACCATCGCCGCGTGCTCGCCGTCTGCCGCACGTGTCATGCGTACTTCGCCTTCAACCCGGACCAGATCGCCGTCCTTGCCCACGATTCCGCGCTTGCCCACGATTTCCACTGCGGGTCGATCGAGCGGTAACTGCAAGAAGCGCGGATGTTCCAGGATGGTCGATTCATCGTCCGGGTAATGTAGCATCCTAGGCGCTGAGAGCGAAGATTCCGGATGTCCCGTCGCCCGCATCTGCGTCACCGTAAATCGCTCAACGATAAAGTCGGGATCGTGGCGGAGTTTGTCTTTTCCCGGGACCGGCGGGAGCTGCACGAGGCGATCGAGCCATAGCGTGGCGAGCGCCAATGCAAACATCAGAATCAACGGAAAAATCTGGGAGAGGCGCAGCTTCATTGGAGATACCGTGCGAGCGCAGCGTCGAGCTTGCCCTGTGCTGCCAGGATTCGTTCGCATACTTCACGTACCGCACCACGCCCGCCCGACGCCTTGGTGACGTAGTGGACGTGTGATTGAACGATCGCCGCGCCGTTCGGTACGCTCGCCGCGAATCCGACGCGACGCAACACCGGTAAATCGATCACGTCATCGCCTATGTAGCCGCAATCGGCGTATTCCAGGCCAAGCGATGCAATGAGCTGTTCGAGGGCGACGCGTTTGTTCTCGACGCCTTGATGCAGAAATTCGATGCCAAGATTCTTGGCGCGGCGCTCGACGGCTGGGGACTGGCGCGCGGTAAAAATAGCCGTGCGCACGCCCGCTTCCTGCAGCATTTTGATGCCATGCCCATCGAGGACATTGAATGCCTTCATCTCCTCGCCCGAGTCGAGAAAATAAAGCGTGCCATCGGTCATCACGCCATCGACGTCGAAGGACATCAGGCGCACGCGCCGCATCCGTTCGTTGGCATTGTCGGTGGCCTGCTGGAGGGGAGAATTCATCAATAAATCTTCGCGCGCAGCATGTCGTGTATGTGAGTGGCGCCGGCCAAGCGGTGCTCGTTATCCGTCACAAGAAGCGCCGTGATGCGATGTGTCTCCATGATACGCACGGCGTCCGCAGCCAGCGAATGGGGATCGATCGTGAGCGGCGCCTTGGACATCAGCGACTTGAGCGGCGTGGTTTTGAGATCCAGGCCGCGTTCGAGGGCACGCCTGAGGTCGCCATCGGTGAAGATGCCGATGACGCTGCCGCTCTGATCAAGGACGGCCGTCATACCCATCCCTTTGTTGGACATTTCCAGCACCGCCGCGGCAAACGTTGCATCGTCGCGCACCGCGGGGAGCGCGTTGCCGGTACGCATCAAGTCTGCGACGCGCACCAGCAATTTTCTACCGAGCGCGCCGCCTGGATGCGAACGGGCAAAATCGTCCGAACCGAAGCCACGCGCATCGAGCAACGCAATCGCCAACGCATCGCCTAGCGCAAGGGTTACGGTGGTACTGGCAGTCGGTGCCAAGTTCAGCGGGCACGCTTCTTTGGCGACGCTGATGTCGAGCGTCACATCGGCTTCGCGTGCGATGGTGGACGTCGCACCGCCGGTGAACGCAATGATCGTGACCCCCAGACGCTTCAATGCGGGGAGGATGCGTACGACTTCGTCGCTTTCGCCGGAATACGATACCGCGATCACCACATCGCCCGCATCGACCATGCCAAGATCGCCGTGACTGGCCTCCGATGGATGAAGGAAAAACGCGGAGGTGCCGGTACTTGCAAAGGTGGAAGCGATCTTGCGGGCAATGTGCCCTGATTTACCAACGCCGCTTACCGCGACGCGCCCCTTGCAGCGCAAGATGATATTGACGGCGGCAAGAAAACGTTCGTCAAGCCGGCTCGCCAGCGCCGTGATGGCCGCCGCCTCGATCAGCAGGACATCACGAGCCAGCGTAAGGGCGGTGGATTGAGCGCGTTTTTCAGCGTCCATCGTTCGAAGTCGGCAGTGTCGATATCATGCGAACCAGTATAACAAAGGGCTTCTCATGAGCCGCACTGTTGCGACACCCGGTCCATTGGAATGAGCAGTGGAAAATCTGCGCGGCTGCCAAGAAGTGTTTCGATCCATGCGGTATCCGCATCGACCGCGGTGAGCAGCTGAATCGAATATCGATCAGCGGGTGTTTGCGCCAGCCATGTATTGGTGGCGGCGATCCGGGCAGCCGCGAACTTGCTTTGACCTTCCCATCGCGCTGTCCCGTTTTGTGGCGCGGACGCCAACGCACCTCGATCCGTTCCGTGCGATGTGGAGTTGGCGATATCAGCGGAGCCCTTGCTGCGCAAATTCGGGATCGACTGTTGCACCGTAGTTGACCCTGCTGTTGCATTTTTTTGCGTTGCTTGATCAGACGCGGGTCGATCAGAAATAGACTCCCGTGCTGCGTTATCCGTTGCCATCGCCGGAGCGGAATCGGTGAGTAGCGCCGTCGTCGCACTGGCGGGCGATTCCGTATGGAATGGTTCAACTGGACCGGCTGGCGGACCAAAGAAAGAGGGCATCATTCGCGAAGCAATGCCGATGATCAATCCGGCCGCCAATCCACCGGCCACCAGCCACCACTTTCCGACCGGGCGCGAATCGCGCCGGAATTCGGCGTCCTTGACGGCCGCTCGCACGTGCTTTAGCTGCACCGCGTATTTGTCGTCGGCGAAGGCGGCGAGGAGCGATTTGTCGCAAAGAATATTGACGCGGCGGGTGAGCCCCTCAGAGGCCGTGGCAATGAGCCTGACGGCAGATTTCTAAAAGGCGTCGGTGCCACGATAACCGGCGGTACGCATGCGAAAATCGACGTAATTTTCGATATCGGCCTGCAACAGCGGCCGCAGTTTGAATGAATGCGTTATCCGCTCCTTCAGTTGCCGCATATGGGGGCGATCGAGATGGACATCCAACTCGGGCTGACCGAACAGGACGATCTGCAGCAGCTTGTGCCGGTTGGATTCCAGATTGGACAGCAAGCGAATCTCTTCCAGACTTTCGCTTGGCATGGCGTGGGCTTCGTCGATCAGGAGGATCACCCTGCCGCCTTCGGCATATCTTTGAATGAGATGCTCTTGCAAGGCACGCAAGAGCAGCGTCGTTCGCCCTTCCTTCAGGTCAAGGCGAAGATCTTCGGCAATCGCACGCAGGATCTCCTCGCGCGACAGGGACGGATTGGCAAGAAAAATTGTTTCGACGTTCCCTGGCAATCGATCTATCAGCACTCGGCATAGCATCGTCTTGCCGCTGCCGACTTCCCCCAATACCTTGACGATTCCTTCGTCGTGGGTGATCGCGTAGAGCAGACCTTCCAGCGTTGCCCCGCGATTGGCGCCTTCGAAAAAGAAGTCCGTATTCGAAGTAATTCGAAATGGCGGCTCATCCAATCCGAAGTGACTGAGGTACATGGTGATCCGATCGGGCGTGACTCGAGGGCGGTGACGCAACAGCGTGACGAACGGTACGTCCCAACCAATGATTATCCGAGCAGCATCTGACGTGAATACGCATTCATCGCATTACTCATACGCTGGCGAAGTCCTGTGATTGCCTGCGCAGACGATTCGCGCGCGATCCGTGCCCTCAATGACGCCCCGGTACACCGGCGATCACTGCTTTTGCGGGGATTCCATACGACTATATAAAGTTGTTCGGTTAATTCCGAGCAACTTCGCTGCTTGGCTTACATTGCCGCGTGTGAGTTTCATGGCTGCTTCGATATAGCCCTGCTCCCATGTTTTGAGGAGACCGTCGAGGCTGAAGCTGCGCTCGCGCTGCAAATGCTTTTGCGCCTGTTCGATCAGTTCATCCGGGTCCGATGGAATCAGGAACTCGGTGGCGACCTGCGTTGCTTGCGGCGTCGAATGCGAATCGAGCTCCGGATCCAGATCTAACGCCGAAAGCCGTTGTCCGGCGTATTTGGTCGTAAGGCGTATGACGATATTGCGCAGCTCGCGGACGTTGCCGGGAAAGCGGTATTCGCGCCAAAGGCGCGCGGCGCCTTCATCGAACGTGAAGGGCGCTGCATGGGCTTGATCCGCGTAGAGCTTTCTGAAGCGCTCCAGCAATACCATTTTGTCGTCGTCGAGCTCGCGCAATGGCGGGACATTGATCGTGAACACCGATAGGCGATGGTAGAGATCAGCCCGAAAACTACCCTTTTTGACTTCCTGTCGGAGATCGCGATTGGTGGCGGCAATGACGCGTGCCCGACTCAGTCGCTGTTGCGCTTCACCTACCCGCTGATATTCGCCGTTCTCGAGCACCCGCAGCAGCTTGGCTTGCAGATCAAGCGGCAACTCGCCAATCTCATCCAGAAACAAGGTGCCGTCGGCGGCGTCCTCGAAGTAACCGGCTTTATTGGTGACCGCGCCGGTGAAGGCGCCTTTCACGTAGCCAAATAGTGTGGGTTCGACCAGCGTCGGAGAAATCGCCGCGCAATTCAATGCGAGGAACGGCTTCGTGTTCGATGACGAGAGACGATACAAAGTCCGCGCGACAATTTCATTGCCGCTTCCCGATTCACCCTCGATCAGGGCAGGAAATGGTGAGTTCGCATATTGCGAAATCTGGTTGTGCAGCTTCTGCATTGCCAAGCTCTTGCCCAACATTGCCGTACCGTCGCTCGCCGAGCCGATCGATATCTCGGCGGCGCGAAATTGGAGCGCGTGATGGAGCATTTTGCTTCAGCTTGGCGGGTTCGCACGGCTTGGCAACAAACTCCGCCGCACCGAGGGTTCGCGCATGCCGCGCATTCGCCGCGTCGTTCTGCCCGGACAGGACGAGAATTTTCATCGCCGGTGAGTGGGCAAGCAGGTCAGCAATCAGTGCGAAGCCCTCGTCCGGTCGATGGGGTACCGGTGGCAAGCCAAGATCAACCAGCGCTAATTGCGGCGCGGTGTCGAGCTGGCGAAGGAGGCTGATGGCGTGCTGGCGGGAATCGCTCAGCAGTATGTTGAAGTCTTCCCCAAGTGCGAACGACAACGAATCCGTGATGAGCGGGTCGTCATCGACGATCAGAAGTGAGGGCTTGTTGCTCGGTTCGACCATGAGGGGCTGTCTCGATACAGCGCAAAAACGCCTGTTCTATAGAAACTTCGCTGTAATCTTGGCACAGGCGGCTAGGTGGACCAGCGAAATAAGGCACACCGTGGTGCAGAACTATGACGCGATCACATATCTCTTCGATCTCAGGGAGCGCATGGGATGTGAGGAACACTGCTTTCCCCGCTTTCCGAACATCGGAGAGCAAGCGTTTCACGCCGGCGCGTGCTTGCGGGTCGAGACCGCTCATCGGTTCATCGAGAATATAGAGCGGTCGTTCGGCGAGAAACGTCGCGGTCAGCCCCAGTTTCTGGGTCATGCCTTTCGAATACGACCGCACCGAACGCTTGAGCGCGCCTTCATCGAAGTTGAGGACCGCAAGGATGTGATTGATGCGCGAAGGATCATAGGAATGTTGATGAAGCTTTGCCGCATGACCAAGAAAATCCGCGCCGCTCAGATAGTGAGGCGGCAAGAATCGCTCAGGCAGAAAGGCGAGCGCCGAACGCGACGCTGCCCGCAAGTGTAATTGCCCGAACAGTTGGATGGAGCCCGAATCGATGTTGCAGAAGTCCAACAGGCATTTGATGAGCGTTGTCTTGCCAGCGCCATTCACTCCCGCGAGCCCGACGAATTCGCCTGCATTCACATGTAGATTCACATTGTGTAAGACCTCGGCGGTGCCGTATCGTTTGTAGACGCCTGAAAATTGGATCGCAGCCGCATGCATCGTTGTAGGTTACCTCCAAATTGCTATGGCATTACGCGTGTGCGTACGGTATGCGGTAGGTGGATCAACGATCTTGCTTTCTTTCATCGCTATTTGGAGCAACGCTATCCCGCTATTGATTCGGTTGTTCAAAGGGTCAATGCTCACGTAGAATCAATCCGTTGATTTCTCTTTTACCCGTCTCTTCCGAGTCTGCATTGAATTTTGGCACTTTTCGTGGCTGAAGAGCCAGTCGTCAGTCTGCAGAATGTGTCGTTCGGTTACGACCGAACGCGGCTTGTTCTGTCGGACATTTCGCTCGTCGTTCCACGCGGCAAGCTCGTTGCCCTCATGGGCGGCAGCGGATGCGGCAAGACGACTATTCTCCGCTTGCTTGGCGGGGTGATGCGGCCGACGAGTGGGTCGGCGCGGGTGTTTGGGTGCGATATGACGACCATACGGGTCGCCGAACTCTACGGGCTCAGGCGTCGCATGGGAATGTTGTTTCAGTTCGGTGCGCTGTTTACCGACCTGTCGGTATTCGACAACGTTGCCTTTCCGATGCGCGAACGCACCGATCTGCCTGAATCGATCATTCGCGATCTTGTCTTGATGAAGTTACACGCCGTCGGATTGCGTGGCGCTCACGGTCTCATGCCTCATCAGTTGTCGGGGGGCATGGCGCGTCGCGTGGCCCTCGCGCGCGGCATTGCGCTCGATCCGCAGTTGATGATGTACGACGAGCCCTTTACCGGGCTCGATCCGATTTCACTTGCGATCATCGGCCAACTGATCCGTCGATTGAATGATGCGCTCGGTGCTTCCTCGATCATCGTCACGCACGATGTGGAGGAGTCGCTGCGCATCGTTGATTACGTTTATTTCGTCGCTGAAGGCCGCATCATCGCGGAAGGTACGCCCGATGCGGTGCGCAAATCGGCCGCGCCTTTCGTACGGCAGTTCGTTCACGGCGAGGCGGACGGGTCATTGCCGTTTCACTATCCGGCGCCCCCGTATCGCGAACAATTGATGGGCCGTTGATGCAATTCATTTTGGCTCTCTTTGGGGCACTTGGCGCGCGCGTCAATGGTGCCATCACGCGCCTTGGATTCGCGAGCCGATTCATATTGGCCGTCCTGCGGTTGTCCGGCCCGAGCTTTGTTCGTTTTACGCTGACGATTCGCGAGATCTATTTCGCGGGTGTCATGTCATTGGTCATCATTAGTGTTTCGGGCTTGTTTGTCGGCATGGTGCTTGGTTTGCAGGGCTACGATATTTTGGTGCGCTATGCGTCGGCCGATGCGGTTGGATCGATGGTGGCATTGTCGTTGCTTCGCGAATTGGGGCCGGTGGTGGCGGCGCTATTGTTTGCAAGCCGTGCCGGGTCGGCGATTACCGCCGAGATTGGCCTGATGAAGACGACTGAGCAACTTGCTGCAATGGAAATGATGGCGGTGGATCCGATCGCACGCGTGGTTGCCCCACGATTCTGGGGAGGTGTGATTTCAATGCCGATCCTTGCTGCTATTTTTTCGATCGTTGGCATCTTTGGCGGTTATTTGATCGCCGTGATATTGATCGGTGTCGATGAGGGAGCGTTCTGGTCGCAGATGCAGGCCGCGGTTGACCTCGGCAGCGACGTTGGAAATGGGTTCATAAAGAGCTTCGTGTTCGGCATCGCCGTCACGTGGATTGCCGTATTTGAGGGTTACGATGCGCCGCCGACCGCTGAAGGTGTTTCAGGGGCGACCACGCGCACGGTGGTCTGGTCGGCGCTGGCAATCCTTGGGCTCGACTTTATTCTCACCGCGCTGATGTTTCGCGGCGCGTGATGATGAAAGTTTTGGAACGATTGAGTAGTAGAGAATTTCGGTTGCGCAACCTTTGCTTGGAGCAGTCATGAACCGCAATCGCCTCCTCGACCTATGGGTCGGATTTTTTGTCGCGCTCGGCATTGCCGCGCTGTTCGTGCTGGCCTTGAAAGTTGCCAATGCGTCGAGTTTTAGTGCCGGCGCTTCGTATAGCGTAATAGGAAAGTTCGACAATATCGGTGGTTTAAAAGTCCGCGCGCCGGTGAAAAGCGCCGGAGTGGTTGTGGGGCGGGTGACCGATATTAGTTTCGACAATGAAAGTTTCGAGGCCGTCGTCGTGTTTGCCGTGGCCGACCGCTATCGATTTCCACGTGATTCCTCCGCAAAAATATTGACGTCGGGGCTCCTTGGCGAGCAGTACATCGGCCTCAGTGCGGGCGGCGACACCGTCAACCTCAAGACGGGCGATACGTTGAAGATCACGCAATCAGCGGTTATCCTCGAGAATCTGATCGGGCAATTTCTTTATAACAGGGCGGCCGAGGGTGGTGCCGGAGACAAGAAATAATGGCGTCCGGCGACGTAAAGACTGGAACGGTCTGACGAGGGTTCATGCGGGAACCACACCGCATTACCCCGCACGATTACAGCGTAGAAAAGCGACCCGGGTGGTCCGCGTTTTTTGCTGGACTGTGTGCCGGCCGGCTTGCGATCAGCGCTATCCTGTCGCTGCATGTGCTGATGCTGGCGGGTTGCGCCAACGTGAATCCACGCGATCCGCTGGAGTCGTACAACCGCGTGGTCTACGCCTTCAATGATGCGGTTGATCGCAATGTTCTGAAACCCGTATCGGAAGGTTACAAGTTCGTTGTTCCACGCATCGCACGGTTGGGGATCCGCAATTTTTTCGCCAATCTCGAAGACCTATGGATCGGCGCCAACAACCTGCTGCAACTAAAAGTTGGCGACGCGCTGTCCGATTGGATGCGCGTGGTGCTCAACACGACCTTTGGCATTGCCGGGCTCTATGATGTGGCTAGCGACGCGGGTCTTGAAAAGCACAACGAGGATTTCGGCCAGACGCTTGGCTGGTGGGGATTGCCAAGCGGTCCGTTTTTTGTGATTCCACTGCTTGGGCCAAGTACGTTTCGGGATACGTCGGCATGGTATATCGATGCCATCGCCAGTCCGTTTGGTGCGGCGATAGGCGCAATCGATAGTGAAAACGTAGCGGGCATCCGTTACGGCCTCTGGACGCTTAACATCATCAATCGACGCGCGGATGCGCTCGGGGCGACTACGCTCATTGATCAGGCTGCGCTCGATCGCTACACATTCACGCGTGACGCATTCTTGCAGCGGAGGCGAAATCTGGTCTTTGACGGTGATCCGCCCCGCGAAAAGGATCCCGATGAAGAATCGCGGGTGCGCGAGGAGCCAAGCGGTCAGGCGAGTGCCCCTGTCGATGATGCGGTGGTCAATGACGCCACATCGGCACGTATGACGCCGGCCACGGTCCAAAGTGAGGTTCAGGCGCATGCGAAGTGACGGTCGGGTGTCGAGCGCTCTTGCCGCCCCGATGCCGGCAAAGGGCCAACGCAGCGCCCTGGTTTCGTAGTACGGTGGGGCTTACCCCGCTGCAACCCGGAACAGAAAGGTCGAATCGACGATGAGGATCGCATTGATGTTCTCCCGTGTATCGCAATGGATCGGCGTGTTGGCCTTTGGGTGTTTATCGACGGCTGCTTTGGCACAGGAGCTCGCCCCTGATGTCTTGGTGAAGTCTGTGGCCGCCGAGGTCCTGGAAATCGTCAGGTCCGACAAGGGGATTTGGGCCGGCAACCCAAAGCGGGTCATGGACCTCGCCGAGGAAAAGGTCTTGCCCCATTTCAATTTCGTGCGCATGACGGCGCTTGCAATGGGGCCCAGTTGGCGTCGGGCGACCCCGGATCAACAAAAGCTGGTCGTCGACCAATTTCGCACGCTGCTGGTGCATACCTACTCTGCTGGGTTGACCGCGTACCGCAATCAGACGGTCGATTACAAGCCACTGCGCGGCAAGCCGGCTGACACGGAGGTGACGGTCCGCTCGGAAATTCGCCAATCCGGCGCGCAAGCGATACCGATCGACTACAACATGGAAAAGACCGAGGGTGGTTGGAAAGTCTTTGACGTCGCGATCGGTGGCGTGAGTCTGGTGACGACTTATCGCGATTCCTTCGCGCAGGAAGTGCGGGCAAACGGCATTGATGGACTGATCAAGACGCTGGTCGAAAAGAATAAACAGAACGCGGGCACGCGCAAGTGATTACCGTACAAGGTGACCGGTTGGTGGTCGCCGGTGCCCTCACCATGTTGACCGTCGCCGGATTGATTGAAGATGGTCGGCGCGCCCTCGCAGGCGGCGCATCGACCATTGACGTTTCAGGCGCGACCGAGGTGGATTCGGCGACGCTTGCATTACTGCTCGATTGGCGCCGAACAGCGAACAAGCCGCTCAAAATCGTCGGTATTTCCAAAGGGATGGCGAGCCTCACGTTGCTATATGGCGTGCAGGACCTGTTTGGCTAGCGTCGCAGTTATGGTGACGCCGACAGTACGGCATGGGGTGACTTTGGGATAGACCGCGCGTTATTCAACCGCACCGCCTGCGCATTTCGTACAATCCGCAGTTTCGCGTCTATCAAGATGTTCTTGCTTGCCCCTCGACGCAGCGTCTGCGTCCTTCCATTCGTTGGCAAATCTCGCCCGCCATGAGCGTTCTTTCGTCAATGAGCGCTAATTCGCCCGTCGGTCCTCAATCCGCTTTGAACGCCTCCCCCGCGATTGAAGTGCGCGGCCTCGCCAAACGCTTTGGCAAACTGCAAGCGCTGGATCACATCGATCTGACGATTGAACGCGGTGAATTCTTCGGCCTGCTTGGCCCCAACGGGGCCGGGAAGACGACCTTGATCAGCATCATCGCCGGCCTCACGCGCGCCGACGCCGGCGTGGCGAAGGTGATGGGGCACGATGTCATTGCGGATTACCGGGCCGCCCGTCGCGCGCTCGGCGTTGTTCCGCAGGAGCTGGTGTTCGATCCATTTTTCACGGTCAGAGAAACCCTCGAATTTCAAGCCGGGTACTTCGGCGCCAAGAACAGTCGGGCGTGGATTGACGAGGTCATCGAAAGCCTTGACCTCGGCGACAAGGCCAATACCAACATGCGCGCCTTATCGGGTGGCATGAAGAGGCGGGTCCTCGTCGGCCAGGCGCTGGTCCACAAACCGCCGGTTATCGTGCTCGATGAACCAACCGCCGGGGTGGATGTGGGGCTGCGGATGACCCTTTGGAAATTCATTCGCCGTCTCAACGATGATGGTCATACGATCGTATTGACCACCCATTACCTGGAAGAGGCCGAGTCGCTGTGTGGCCGCATCGCCATGATGAATCGGGGTCGAATCGTGGCGCTCGATCGAACCGATGCGTTGATCAAACGACATCACAGTTTGAATCTGCGTGTCCGACTGATCGGCGCATCACTGCCCGCGGCGTTACGTTCCCGTTGTGTTGCATCGGTGGATGACACTCACACCTTCCCACTGGATCGCTTCGAGGAGGTCGAAAGCACGCTCGCCAGCCTGCGCGCTGCGAACTGCCGGCTCCTCGAAATGGAATTGCTGCAGCCAGATCTCGAAGAAATTTTCGTTGAGATCATGCGGACCGATGCGATGCAGCATGCTAAAGGCGCCCAATGAGCGGGTTTCGTGCGCTCGCGCGCAAGGAGCTGCTACGCTTCTCCAGGGTGAGCATGCAGACGGTCTTTGCGCCGGTGGTGACGACCCTCCTCTATCTCGTTGTCTTCGCGCACGTTCTCGAGAGCCGCGTACAGATGTACCCGGGGGTGTCGTATCGGGTCTTTCTCGTTCCCGGTCTGGTCATGATGGCTATTTTGCAAAACGCCTTTGCCAACAGCTCATCGAGTCTTGTCCAATCAAAGATGACCGGAAATATTGTGTTTGTGCTGTTGCCGCCGTTTTCGCATGTCGAGTTCTTCTGCGCCTATGTATTTGCTTCCATGGTCCGCGGGTTGACGGTAGGCGTCGGCGTCTTGATTGCGACCTCGCCCCTGGTCGAACTCAACGTCGCCCATCCCCTCTGGGCCCTCGCATTTGCAATCTGCGGGAGCGCGGTGCTCGGATCCCTTGGTGTGCTGGCCGGCATTTGGGCGGAGAAAATCGACCAACTCTCGGCATTTCAGAATTTCGTCGTCGTGCCGGCGACATTCTTGTCCGGCGTGTTTTACTCCATCAATTCGTTATCCCCGGTCTGGCGCGACGTGTCGCTGGCGAATCCTTTCTTTTTCATGATCGATGGCTTTCGTTACAGTTTCTTCGGGCAATCCGACGTTGCGCCGACCACCAGCATCGTTGCCGTATTGGCGGCCTTGTTCACGTTGTCCGCTATCGCGCTCATGTTGCTGCACAAGGGCTATCGGATGCGTCCATGATGCAATACCAGCAGTATCGCTTCGACCTACCGATTGAATGATCAATACGAGGAGATGTCACCATGGTTCGACCCGATGATGTAAAGACTTATATCGAGCAGGGTCTCGCCTGCGAACATGTCAGCGTGTCTGGCGACGGTCAGCATTTCGAGGCAACGATCGTGAGCGCCGCCTTCGCCGGAAAGAATCGAGTCCAGCAGCATCAGCTGGTCTATAAAGCGCTTGGCGATCGGATGCGCGCGGAAATTCATGCGCTTAGCATGCATACGATGACCCCTGATGAGTGGCGAGCCAAAAATTAATCCATGCGCGTCCTTGGTGCCCCAATTTCACCATCTTTCCATGGCAAGCTGGTAAGAGGCGGGTGTCGATGGATGTGAAGGAGCGTCAACGATGGACAAACTTCTTATCAGCGGTGGCGTGCCCCTCAACGGCGAAGTGAGGATCTCGGGGGCCAAGAACGCCGCGCTGCCACTGATGTGTGCAGCGTTGCTGACGAAAGATCCACTGACGCTTTCGAATGCCCCGAACCTCAGGGACATTTCGACCATGTTGACGTTACTTGGTAAGATGGGCGTTGCGATCTCCCGCGCCGAACGCAGCGTCATCTCGCTGGATGCCCGCCGTCTCGACAATCCCGAGGCCCCGTATGAGTTGGTACGGACGATGCGAGCCTCGATCCTGGTGTTGGGGCCCCTTGTCGCGCGAATGGGCTATGCCCGTGTTTCACTGCCCGGTGGGTGCGCGATCGGGCAGCGTCCGGTCGATCTGCACATCAAAGGATTGCAGGCGATGGGTGCCACGATCTCGGTCGAGCATGGTTACATCACTGTGCGTGCGGAGCGCCTGCGCGGGGCGCACCTTCGCCCGGGACTGGTGACGGTCACCGGCACCGAAAATCTCATGATGGCGGCATGTCTTGCCGAGGGCATCACCACCATCGAAAACGCGGCGCGCGAGCCCGAGGTGGTCGACTTGGCGGCATGCCTCAATGCCATGGGTGCCCGGATCGGCGGCGCTGGAACCGGTGTGATGACCATCGAGGGGGTCACAGCCTTGCATGGGGCGACCCATCAGATCATGCCCGATCGGATCGAGACTGGAACATTTCTCGCTGCTGCCGCGGCGACCGGTGGCGAGGTCCGTTTGGTCAATACCGATGGCGCTCTGATCGAGAGCGTTATCGCCAAGTTGACGCAAGCGGGCGCCAAGATTTCGTGTCGTGGGACGACCATCAATTTATCGATGAGTGGCCGGCCCAAGGCGGTCAGTTTTGAGACCGCGCCGTTCCCCGAGTTTCCGACCGATATGCAAGCGCAGTTGATGACGCTCGATTGCATTGCAGACGGCACGGGCGTTATTACTGAGACGATTTTTGAGAATCGCTTCATGCACGCATTGGAATTGCGGCGACTCGGCGCAGATATCCATATTGCCGGGAACGCCGCGACGATTCGAGGGGTCGCTAAGCTAAGCGGTGCCACCGTCATGGCAACAGATTTGCGCGCCTCGGCGAGCCTTGTCATTGCGGGCCTGGTGGCCGACGGCGATACGCTGATCGATCGTATCTATCATCTCGATCGAGGGTACGATGCCCTTGAATCAAAGCTTGGCGCGTTGGGCGCCCGCGTACGGCGCGTGCAGTAGGCGGCGTGCGCCGCGGTGGTTTTGCGGGACTCCCGTTACAATGGCGGGCCACGTATGCCGCGATGATTGAGACAGTAACTTTGAGGCAGTAACTTTGCAAGTACGGCGCGCCACGTCATGCATGTCGATTTTCCGCGCCTCGCCGTCGCCTTAACGGCGTCATGCCACCGCCTCCGCACAGACTCTCGTGTCCACCGTCACCATTGCCCTTTCCAAGGGAAGAATTTTCGATGAAACGCTGCCCCTCCTGGCGGCGGCCGGCATCGAGCCTGCGGAAAATCCGGAAACGTCGCGAAAGCTCATCATCGGGACCAATCGCCCCGAGGTGCGTCTGGTTATCGTCCGTCCGACGGATGCCCCTACCTATGTGCAATACGGGGCGGCGGATTTGGGGGTGGCAGGTCGCGACGTTCTCTATGAGCACGGCGGCGATGGGTTGTATCAACCGATCGACCTCAGGATCGCGCGCTGCAAGATGATGGTGGCGATTCCCGAAGGCTTCGACTACGAAAGTGCGGTCCGCCAGGGCAACCGCTTACGCGTTGCCACCAAATACATGCGTGCCGCGCGCGAGCATTTTGCGGCCAAGGGCGTCCATGTCGATCTCATCAAATTGTATGGGTCGATGGAGCTTGCGCCGTTGTCCGGTCTTGCCGATGCGATTGTCGATCTGGTGAGCACCGGCAATACCTTACGCGCCAATAACCTGAAGGCGGTGGAAGACATCATGGCGATCAGCTCACGACTGATCGTCAATCAGGCGGCGCTCAAGCTGAAGCGATCGCTGGTCCAGCCGATCATCGAGGCCATTGATCAAGCGGTGAAGCGTAATGCTTGACATCAGGCGCCTGGATTCCGTGGCGGCGACATTTGGCAGCGAGCTCGATGCGCTGATCGGCTTTGACGTGGCGCAAGACGCCGCGGTGGACGAGGCAGCCGCCCGCATTCTTGCGGACGTGCGCTCGCGCGGTGATGCCGCCGTCCTCGAATACACCGCGCGTTTCGACCGGGTGATCGCAGCCGACATCGCAACGTTGACGTTGTCGCCGGATGATTTCGCGGCGGCATTGCGCCGCATCGGCCCGGTCGAGCGTGCAGCGCTGTTGGCCGCCGCGTCGCGGATTCGGGCCTACCACGAACATCAACGGTTGGAATCCTGGCACTACACCGAAGCTGACGGCACGGTCCTTGGCCAGCGGATTACGCCGATTGACCGGGTAGGCCTTTATATTCCCGGTGGTAAGGCGGCCTATCCGTCATCGCTTTTGATGAACGCCATCCCGGCCAAGGTCGCTGGTGTCCAGAGCATCGTGATGGTGGTGCCGACCCCGGAGGGTGTGCGCAACGATCTCGTCCTTGCTGCGGCCGCGGTGGCCAGCGTTGAATGCGCTTATACAATTGGCGGCGCTCAAGCGATCGGCGCGTTGGCGTACGGCACTGCCTCGATTCCAAAGGTGGACAAGATCGTGGGACCGGGCAATGCTTACGTCGCCGCGGCCAAACGACGCGTCTTCGGTACGGTTGGCATCGATATGATTGCGGGCCCTTCTGAAATTCTGATCATTTGCGATGGCAACACCGACCCGGATTGGATTGCGATGGATCTTTTTTCGCAGGCCGAGCATGACGAGGTTGCGCAGGCCATCCTTCTCTCACCGGACGCTGCCTTTCTCGATGCGGTGGAAGCATCGATCGGGCGCTTGATTCAGGCCATGCCGCGCAAAGACATTATTGGTGCATCGATGACTGGGCGGGGGGCGCTCATCCATACCCAGGATCTTGAGGATGCCTGCAGCATCGCGAATCGCATCGCCCCCGAACACCTTGAGTTGTCGGTGTGCGATCCGGGTCGGTGGATCGAACGGATTCGGCATGCGGGCGCCATTTTTCTTGGCCGCCATAGTTCCGAAGCGCTCGGCGACTATTGCGCCGGTCCCAACCACGTCTTGCCGACGTCTGGTACCGCGCGATTTTCCTCGCCGCTTGGCGTCTACGATTTCCAGAAACGATCGAGCGTGATCAACGTGTCGGTAGCCGGTGCGCAAACGCTTGGTCGCATCGCGGTGACCCTGGCGCAGGGCGAAGGCTTGCCCGCCCATGCGCGCTCCGCTGCAATGAGGATCGGTCCGTGACTGGCCCGCATCAATTTGTCCGCGAAGATATCCTGAAGCTATCGGCCTACCCGGTTGCCAGTGCGGCGGGAATGGTCAAGCTCGATGCCATGGAAAATCCGTACCGGCTTCCCGATGCGTTGCGGGAGGAAGTCGCGCGCGCCGTCGCGAATGCGGAGATCAATCGTTATCCCGACCCGTCCGCGTCGACATTGAAGGCCCGCTTGCGGGACGTCATGCGTATTCCGCCGGCGAGCGAAATCCTGCTCGGTAATGGCTCGGACGAAATCATCGCGATCGTGACCCAGGCGCTAGCGCGTCCGGGCGCGGTCATTCTCGCCCCCGAGCCGACGTTCGTCATGTATCGCATGAACGCGGCGTTGTCGGGTGCGCGATTCGTCGGCGTGCCCCTCAAGGCAGACTTCTCGCTCGATATGCCCGTGTTGCTCGCGCGCATCAAGGCGCTGCAGCCGGCGCTGGTCTGGCTTGCCTATCCGAACAACCCGACCGGCAATCTATTTCAAGTGGATGAGATCGAAGCCGTCATCGGTGCGACCCCGGGTCTAGTGGTGGTCGACGAGGCCTATAACGTCTTTGCCGCGCGCACGTTTCTCGACCGCTTACCCGAATTCGCCAATCTGATGGTGATGCGGACCGTCTCCAAAATAGGCCTGGCCGGCATCCGCTTAGGGTATGCAGCGGCAGGCGCCGACTGGATCCGCGAGTTCGACAAGGTGCGCCCGCCCTATAATGTGAGCGTGTTGGCGCAGGTGGTGGCCGAGCGAGTGCTCGCACACATGCCTGTATTCGATGAGCAGGCGGCCATGATCAAAAACGAGCGGAGCCGCATGATTGATGCCCTGGCTGGGCTTCCCGGCGTGACAAGTTTTGCGACCGAGGCGAATTTTGTGCTGATCCGCGTCCCCGATGCGCAGGCGTTGAACGATCATCTGAAGCACCGGAAGATTCTGGTGCGAAACTTTCACGGCTCCCATCCGCTGCTGGCAAATTGCCTGCGCCTGACCGTCGGAACGCCCGGTGAAAACGTTCTCCTACTTGAAACACTCGCTGAGGCGCTGTAGATCCGACCATGCGTAAGGCCACCGTTACCCGCAACACCAATGAGACCAAGATTCGCGTCTCGCTCGATCTCGATGGCACCGGCAAAGCCACGTTTGCAACGGGCGTGCCGTTTCTCGATCACATGCTTGACCAAATCGCCCGCCACGGGCTGATTGACCTGGACGTCCATGCCGAGGGTGATCTGCATATCGACGCGCATCACACCGTCGAGGACATCGGCATCACGATTGGCCAGGCGTTCGCAAAGGCCATTGGCGACAAGAAGGGGGTTCGGCGCTACGGCCATGCCTACGTTCCGCTCGACGAGGCCCTGTCGCGCGTTGTCATTGATTTGTCCGGTCGCCCTGGACTTGAATTTCATGCCGCATTCACGCGCGCCATGATCGGCGAGTTTGATGTCGATCTGGTCCATGAGTTCTTCCAAGGATTCGTCAATCACGCGCTCGTCACCTTGCATATCGACAATCTGCGCGGCACCAACGCGCACCATCAGTGCGAAACAGCGTTCAAGGCCTTCGGACGGGCACTGCGGATGGCGGTTGAACCCGATCCGCGCGCGGGCAGCTCGATCCCATCCACCAAAGGCACGCTGTAGGGAAGCGCTGATGACCACCATCGCTGTGATCGACTACGGCATGGGCAACCTGCGATCCGTCTCCAAGGCGCTCGAGCATGTTGCGCCGGCGGCGAACATCATCGTCACGTCTGACCCGAAAGTCGTTGGCGCCGCCGATCGCATCGTTTTCCCCGGTCAGGGCGCCATGTTTGACTGCATGCGCGAAATGGACCGCTTCGGCCTACGGGCAGCGCTCCATGAAGCCGCCGGTCGAAAACCGTTTCTTGGCCTATGTATTGGGCTTCAGATGCTCTTCGATCGCAGTGAAGAGGGCAATATTGCCGGGCTGGGCATCCTGGCCGGGACGGTCAGGCGGTTTCCCGATGCGGCAATGCATGGGCCCGATGGGTCACGCCTGAAGGTGCCGCATATGGGATGGAACCAAGTGGCGCAGGCCAAACCGCATCCGCTTTGGCAAGGCATCAAGGATGGGGAGCGCTTCTATTACGTCCACAGCTATTATGCCGATCCGATCGATCGTCATTGCGTGGCAGGTGAAACAGAGCACGGAGTCCCCTTTACCGCGGCGGTTGCGCGGGATAACATCTTCGCGGTGCAGTTCCATCCGGAAAAGAGTCAAGCACACGGCTTGCGACTACTCGCCAACTTCGTTGCCTGGAATCCGTAAGCCCCCTCGAGCCTGAATCGAACACTAATGCGTGCCTACGCCTGCCGACTCGCCGCTCGAACGCCGAGTCGTGCCCAGCAATCTCCATCACCCCCACTTTTTTCTCCAGGCAATTCACCTTCAATACTTGTAGCACTGACACATGATCATCATTCCGGCGATTGACTTGAAAGATGGTCGATGCGTTCGCCTGCAACAAGGCGATATGAGCGCAGAGACCATCTATTCCGAAGATCCGGTCGCGATGGCCCGGCACTGGGTCACGCAGGGCGCAAAGCGATTGCATTTGGTGGACTTGAACGGCGCTCGGGCCGGTACGCCAAAGAACGAGGCGCTCGTTCGCAAGATCGTCACTGCGGTCGGCCCGGACATTCCGGTGCAGTTGGGTGGCGGGATTCGCGATATGGACACCATCGAGCGCTATCTTGATCATGGCGTGGGCTACATCATCATCGGCACCGCGGCGGTGAAAAATCCGGGGTTGCTGCACGACGCGGCGTCCGCTTTTGCGGGGCATATCATCGTCGGCCTCGATGCCAAAGACGGCAAGGTGGCGGTCGAAGGATGGTCGAAAATGACCGGCCATGACGTCATCGACCTCGCCAAAAAATTCCAGGACATGGGCGTCGAGGCCATTATCTACACCGACATCGGCCGGGACGGCATGCTCTCCGGCGTGAATCTCGACGCCACCCGCAAACTCGCGCAAAGCATCAGTATCCCGGTCTTTGCCTCGGGTGGCATTTCGAGTCTCGATGATGTGCGGGATGTCTGCAATCTCGAACCATACGGCGTAACCGGCGTCATTACCGGCCGTGCCATCTACCAGGGCACGCTGGATTTCAAGCAAGCGGTTGCCCTCGCCGAAGGGACCGCCGCGAAATAGTGAGGTCGCGCGGTTGCGCCGGCCGGATTCGCCCGACATGTTCGTGACTCGATGGTAGCCTTCTATACCTGATTATAGGTCAATTCCCAATGGGGCTCGCCAAACGCATCATTCCCTGCCTTGATGTGACCGCCGGTCGCGTCGTCAAAGGCGTCAATTTCGTGAACCTGCGCGATGCCGGCGATCCGATTGAGATCGCAAGTCGTTACGACGATCAAGGCGCCGACGAACTGACGTTCCTTGACATTACCGCGAGTTCGGATGAGCGCGACATCATCGTCTCCGTGATCGAGGCGGTCGCAGCCCAAGTCTTTATCCCTCTTACCGTCGGCGGTGGGGTGCGCAAAGTCGAGGACGTTCGCCGCTTGTTGAACGCGGGCGCCGATAAGGTGTCAATCAATACCGCAGCCGTCCAGACGCCGTCGCTGGTCGATGAAACCTGTGGGCGGTACGGTTCCCAATGCATCGTGGTCGCCATCGATGCGAAGCGGTCCGCGACCGCCAGCGGTTGGGAAGTATTTACCCATGGCGGTCGGCGGCCAACTGGGCTCGATGTCGTGCAATGGGCCCTTGAGATGCAGCGTCGCGGCGCGGGCGAAATCTTACTGACCAGTATGGATCGCGATGGTACGCGGGCAGGGTTTGATCTTGAACTGACGCGCGCCGTCTCAGAAGCGGTGACGATCCCGGTGATTGCCTCGGGTGGGGTCGGTAATCTCGCCCATCTCGCCGAGGGCGTATTGGTGGGTAAGGCTGACGCGGTGCTGGCCGCCAGCATTTTTCATTTCGGCGAATTCACGGTGCGTGAGGCCAAGCAATTTATGGCCGACCGCGGCATTGAAGTCCGGTGGTAACCCGCTATGTCTTGGCTTGATGACATCCAGTGGGACGATCAAGGACTGGTGCCGGTGGTGGCGCAAGACGCCCAATCGGGGCGCATCCTGATGGTCGCCTGGGCGGACCGCGCGGCGCTCAGTGAAACGGCTGTAAGTGGCGAGGCTGTGTATTGGTCCCGCTCGCGTGCGCAGCGCTGGAAGAAAGGCGAGGAATCAGGCCACGTGCAGCGCGTGCGTGAGATCCGGCTTGACTGTGATAACGATGTGGTCGTGCTCGCGATTGAACAGGCTGGCGGTATTGCCTGTCATACGGGTCGCGCCAGTTGTTTCTATCGCAAGCTGGAAGCGGGCGAGTGGGTCACGGTCGACCCGGTTCTGAAAGACCCCAAGGAGATCTATCGCAAATGAGTGATTTCCTCGAACGACTTGCCGATATTGTCGAGAGTCGCCGGCATGCCGATCCCGATAAGTCGTACGTCGCACGCTTGTTTGCGCGTGGTGCAGATCAGATTCTCAAGAAGGTGGGCGAGGAGGCGACGGAGGTGGTCATGGCGGGCAAGGACGGTGACCAGGCAAAAATCGTCGCCGAGACCGCCGATCTATGGTTTCACTGCCTTGTCATGCTGGCCCACTATGGTCTGCGGCCCCAGGCAGTGCTCGATGAACTCAGCCGTCGTGAAGGCATTTCGGGCCTCGATGTCCAAGCCGCCCGCAACGCGGCAGAGCGCGCCGAAACGAAAGAACCGTAAGGAAAGAACCTTGAAGCACGACCCGCAATGCCTGTTCTGCAAGATCGTTCGCGGAGAGATTCCGTCAAAAAAGGTGTTTGAAGATGCCGATATCCTCGCGTTCCACGACATACATCCCGCGGCACCCGTCCATTTCCTTATCATTCCGAAGGAGCATGTGACTTCGCTTGCTGAGTGCGACCAAACGCATCAGGCGGTGCTTGGCAAAATCCTTGCGCATTCAGGACGTTTGGCGCATGAGCAGGGGGCGACGGACGGGTTTCGTGTGATCATCAATACGGGTCGGGTCGGTAGGCAGGAGGTGTATCATCTTCACGTGCATATCGTTGGTGGACCGGACCCGCTCGGGCCCATGTTGAGCAAGCGTTGACACCCGACTGGCGGGCAGCAATGCATCGATTTCTCGTTTCGGCTTTGACGCTATAAGGAGGTTCTCATGGGTTCGTTCAGCATTTGGCATTGGCTGATCGTACTGTTGATCATCGTGCTCATTTTCGGTACGAAAAAGCTCCGCAATATGGGGTCTGACCTCGGTGGCGCGGTGCGTGGTTTTAAGGAAGGCGTTAAAGAGGGCGCTGACAAGACTGCCGACGCGTCCGGGCAAGTCGCGCAGCAGGTTGGCCAGACGATTCAGGCCGACGTGAAGGAAGCGCCAAAAACCTAGCCATGCATGTTTGATATCGGCTTTACCGAATTGATGGTGATTGCTGTTGTAGCGCTCGTCGTCATTGGTCCAGAGAAGCTGCCAAAGGTCGCGCGAACGGTTGGCGCTTACCTCGGTCGTCTGCAGCGCTATGTCAACGATGTAAAGGCCGATATCAACCGCGAAATCGAACTCGACGAATTGCGTAGATTCAAGCAGACGGTTGAGGACACGGCGAGAAACTTCGAGTCCTCGGTGCAATCGGAAGTGAGCGGCGCCGAATCGGCCATCAACAAGGTCACCGAGGGTGTTACCGAACCGCTTTCCAACCTCGACCCTCTCGCATCGAACAGTGCTCCTTCGCTCGCTGCTGAGCCAGGACCCTCGGCAACGGGTTTTGATAGCGAAGTCAATGTGCCGATCGGTACTTCCAGTACGACGACGGCGAGTGCCACTGCAGTGCTGCCAACGGGCGAGAGCGCGAGCGAGACAACGCCGGCTGCAACGCGCGCGGCGTAGTCAGACCGTCTAATCGCTTTCCATCATGAGCACTCAAGAAACCTTCATTTCGCATCTCGTTGAGTTGCGGCAACGGCTGATCCGGGCGTTTACGGTCGTCATCGTGTTATTTTTTGGCTTGTTCTTCTGGGCGAGCGACATCTATGATCTGCTGGCCTATCCGATGATCAAGGTGCTGCCGGAAGGCACCAAGATGATCGCGACCGGCGTGATCACGCCTTTTCTCGTTCCGGTGAAGGTGACGATGTTGGTGGCTTTCGTTATCGCGCTGCCCTATGTGCTCTACCAAGTTTGGGCATTTGTCGCCCCCGGGCTCTACCAGCATGAAAAGAAGTTGGTGTTCCCGCTCGTCATTGGCAGCACGACCCTCTTTCTCATTGGCATGGCCTTTTGCTACTTCGTGGTCTTTGGCGCGGTGTTCAATTTCGTCTATAGCTGGGCGCCCAAGTCGATTACCGTCGCCCCGGACATTGAACAATACCTGTCGTTTGCGATCACGATGTTCATGGTATTTGGCATCACGTTTGAGGTGCCGATGGTGGTGATCATTTTGGTCTACATGGGGATCTGTACCGTCCAGCAGTTGCGGCAGATCCGCCCGTATTTCATTGTAGGCGCGTTCATCGTCGCGGCGGTCGTTACACCACCCGATGTCCTCTCGCAGATTCTTCTTGCCGTGCCCCTTTGCATCCTCTACGAGCTTGGCATCATCGTCGCGAACATTCTGGTCAAACCGGGTGGCCGCGCGCCACTCGCCGCTGATCAGAGCGAACCCTGATTGACCATTGCATGGGGCCGGTCTGCGCAGGCTTCCGTGAGGTATTCAGCGCCGTGGCGGCATCGCCGGTCGCGTGCCAATCACCACTGACACCTCGATTTCCTTCCGATCGCGCCACAGTTTGAGCGGCACCCTTTTCTCCGGTACCAGGGAGGCAATGACGCCGAGCATGGCCTGCCGATCAACGATTGGTTTGCCGTCGACGGCCAGCAACACGTCGCCGGCCCGTACGCCGCCGCGCTCGGCCGGGCCGCCGCGCACGACATTCGCGATGAGCGCGCCCTGGGTGACCGGCAACTTGAACGAGTCGGCCAACTCATTGGTACCCTCCTGTGCCTCGATGCCGATCCAGCCGCGTGTCACGCTGCCGGTGGCGATAAGCTGGTCGATCACATTGCGCGCGGTGGATACCGGGATGGCAAAGCCAATCCCCATCGATCCGCCGGACCACGAATAGATCGCGGTATTGATGTCGATTAGCAGACCGCTGTGTCGATCAGTGCCCCGCCTGAATTGCCCGGGTTGATTGCTGCATCGGTCTGAATGAAATTCTCATACGTATTGATGTCGAGATTGGACCGTCCGAGCGCGCTCACGATTCCCATCGTCACCGTCTGCCCGACCCCAAACGGATTCCCGATCGCCAAGACAACGTCGCCCACCTTCAAGGCCTCCGACTGTCCAAACGTAATGGCCGGGAGATTGGCGCCATCAACGCGAAGTACGGCGAGATCGGTATCGGGGTCCGTGCCAACGATCTTGGCGCGCCGTTTCTTGCCGTTTACGAGCGCCACCTCGATTTCTTCGGCAGCTTCCACAACGTGATTATTCGTAATGATGAAACCGCGGTCGGACACGATGACGCCGGAACCAAGGCTTGCCGTGCGACGCGGCTCGCGTTCGAATAGTTCACCAAAGAAGCGACGAAACAGCGGATCTTCGGCGAATGGATGGCGCGCCGAGCGGCCCGCTTTGGTTGTATAGATATTGACCACCGCCGGGGCGGCCCGGTTGACCCCTTCGCTGTATGAATTCGCGCGCGGACTGGTCAATTCCCTGCCGGGCGCCCCAGACGCTTCAGTGGTCGGTTTGAGCCATTCCGGCTTCAGTGTTTGCACGATCAGCAAAGCTGCGAGCAGAATCGTGACTGATTGCGAGAAGATTAACCAGAGTCGACACATAGGAAATGGGTCATCGATGAAATTCGCAGGCACGGTCGATCGCGATGCATTGGCGAAATATCTCGACGAATATCTATCGGTCACGATGTTCAAGGATTATTGCCCAAACGGTTTGCAGGTGGAAGGTCGGGCGCGGATCGGACGCCTCGTTACCGGCGTTACCGCCAGCGCCGCGCTGCTCGATGCGGCGATCGCGTGGCAAGCGGATGCGGTGCTGGTCCATCACGGTTACTTCTGGCGGGGTGAAGACGCCAGGCTCCTTGGAGTGAAACGCCATCGCATTGCGCGGCTCATTCACGCCGATATGAATCTCTTCGCGTTTCACTTACCGCTCGATGTGCATCCCGAGGTCGGCAATAACGCCTTGCTGGGCCGGCGACTTGGCTGGACGATTGACACGCGTTGCGGCGATCAGAATCTCATCGCGATCAGCACGCTTGCGGTCCCCATCTCGTTCGCAGAATTGGGCCGGCGGGTGGAAGCACGACTCGCCCGCCCCCCCCTTTTGATCGGCGATGCGGATCGACAGGTCGCGCGCGTGGCCTGGTGCACCGGTGGTGCGCAGGGGCTCTTTGCCGATGCCATTGCCGCCGGTGTCGATGCCTACTTGACGGGTGAGGTGTCGGAGCAGCATTTCCATCTTGCGACCGAAAGTGGCGTTGGCTTTATCGCGGCCGGGCATCATGCGACCGAGCGATTCGGTATCGAGGCCCTGGGCGAGCGGCTCGCTCGCGAATTCGGGCTAGACCATCGATTTATTGATATTCCCAATCCGGTCTAGTCGAACCGGCCGTTATTTGAGGTGCGTCTCGCGTGCGGTTTCTCTCTATATTTCAATCAGTTACGAACAAAAATTTGGAATTGCGCGCAGCCTTCGGCTATAATCGTCGGGCTTTGCTGAGACCGACGCAAGAGATGGCCTGCCGTCCCGCGCTGGCCCAGCGGCATTTTCCATCTCTGACCCGCCCCTTGAGGAGCTTCAACAGCCCATGAGCGACCCATCGAACGTCGATAAGACGCGGCGCAATCTCGTCGTCGGCACTGCGGCGGCGAGCGGCCTGGCCGGTCTAACTGCAGCCTGGCCCTTTGTAGAAAGCATGAATCCGTCCGAGCGTGCGAAAGCACTCGGCGCGCCGGTCGAAGCTGACATTTCCAATTTGAAACCGGGTCAGCTGCTGACCGTTGAGTGGCAGGGCAAGCCGGTGTGGATCCTGAAGCGCACGCCGGCGATGAACGATTCCATCACGAAGGCCGACGCTGCGGTCGTCGATCCGGACGTGAAAACGAGCAAGCAGCCGGCGGATCTCAAAGGGAAGAAGCTGCGTGCCCAGAAGGACGACATCTTCGTCGCGGTGGGTATCTGCTCGCATCTCGGTTGTTCGCCCAAGTTTCAGCCGGACCAGGACATGTTCTATTGCCCGTGCCACGGATCGAAATTCGATCTGGCAGGCCGCGTGTACAGGAGTGTGCCGGCGCCGACCAACCTCGAAGTGCCTCCCCATGTCTACCTCTCCGACACACTAATCCTGATCGGTGCGGATAAGAAAGAGGCATAGCGCGCCATGGCAGCTGATAAGCAGGTCACGACTACTGGGCTCCTCGGTTGGATCGACGAGCGTTTCCCACTCACGTCCAACTGGAGGGCGCATCTGTCGGAGTACTACGCGCCGAAGAATTTCAACTTTTGGTACTTCTTCGGATCGCTCGCGCTCCTTCTGTTGGTGAATCAGATCGTCACCGGCATCTTTCTCACGATGCACTACAAGCCCGATGCGCTGCTTGCGTTCGCATCGGTCGAGTACATCATGCGCGAAGTCCCTTACGGCTGGTTGATTCGCTACCTCCACTCAACCGGTGCGTCCGCCTTTTTCATCGTTGTCTATCTTCATATGTTTCGCGGGCTCATCTATGGCTCCTACAAGAAACCGCGCGAACTCATCTGGATTTTCGGCGTGCTGATTTTCCTTACGCTGATGGGCGAGGCGTTTTTCGGTTATCTCCTTCCCTGGGGGCAGATGTCCTACTGGGGGGCGCAGGTAATCGTCAATCTGTTCGGATCGGTGCCCTTTATCGGCGACGATTTATCGCTCTGGATCCGTGGTGACTATGTGGTATCGGATGCGACGCTGAACCGGTTTTTCGCGTTTCACGTCATCGCCTTGCCCCTGGCAATCATCGGGCTCGTCGCCGCGCATATTCTCGCGCTGCACGAAGTGGGTTCGAACAATCCGGACGGCGTTGAGATCAAGGACAACAAGGATCCGAAGACTGGCGTCCCGCGCGACGGCATCCCGTTCCATCCGTATTACACGGTGAAGGACATGTTCGGATCGATGGTGTTTCTGTTCGTGTTCTCGGTGATCATCTTCTTTGCCCCCGAGATGGGCGGTTACTTCCTTGAGCACAACAACTTTCTGCCGGCTAATCCGCTCGTCACGCCTGAGCACATCGCGCCAGTCTGGTATTTCACGCCGTACTACTCGATTCTGCGTGCCATCCCGCCGATGTGGGAATCGCAGTTCCCGGGTGTGGCGGCGATGGGATTGGCCGTCATGGTGTTTTTTCTGCTGCCGTGGTTGGATCGGTGCCCGGTTAAATCGATTCGTTACCGTGGTGCGAGTTTCAAGAACTGGATTGCTGTGTTCGTGATCAGCACTTTGGTGCTGGGATACTTGGGCACCGTCCCGATCGATGTTTGGGGCAAGTTTGGGGCCGGCGTACCGCTCGTTAGCAACACCGAGGTGGCAACGTGGGTGGCGCGGATCTTCACGATTCTCTATTTCGCTTTTTTTGCGCTGATGCCCTGGTACACCAAGAACGAGAAAACGCTGCCGGTTCCGGCACGGGTGACATGACATGACAATCATCAAGAAACTACTGGTCCTGCTGTGCTTCGCTCCGGCCCTGGCGCTTGCCGCCGGAGGAAGTTGGCCGCTTGAATCGGCGCCACTCAAACCGACCGACGTTACCAGCCTGCAGTCGGGTGCGAGTGCCTTCGTTAATTACTGTTTGAATTGCCACGGCGTAGCCCATGTTCGCTACACCGCCCTCAAAGGGATCGGACTCACCGATATGCAGATTCGCGACAACTTGTTGTTCACCCAACCAAAGGTGACCAACATGATGACCGTGGCGATGCGCCCCGAGGATGCCAAGCAATGGTTCGGCGTACCGCCGCCCGATCTTTCCGTGATTACCCGTGTGCGCGGCGCAGATTGGCTGTACGGCTATCTGCGGGCTTTCTATCGTGATTCCAATACGATGACGGGATGGAACAACGCTGTGTTTCCAAATGTGGCGATGCCACATGCCCTTTGGGAATTGCAAGGCGAACGCGCCGCGATATTCGCTATGGAGAAAGACGGTCATGGCGGCGAGCACAGGGTGCTGAAGACGTTGGAACCTGCCAAGGGCGGTGCGTTGACGCCGCTTCAGTACGACCAGTTGGCCGGCGACCTGGTTAATTTCCTGGTCTGGGCCAGCGAGCCCGGTGCGGTCGAGCGCAAGCGCGTCGGTTACTACGTGCTGATGGTGCTTGGTGCGCTGGTGCTCTTGACCTATCTCCTGAAGGCAGCGTTCTGGAAGGACGTGCATTGATTTGAAGGCGGCGGCTGCGCTGTGGTCGTCAACCGTGGACGACAGCGCTGGTTGGCATTGGATGCCTCGTAACACCGCATCCAACGCTGTGACCCTGCCTATTGCGGTTTCGTTTCTTGATGTTTGCTCGCCTCGCGGCAAGGATTGCTAGCCATGATGAATCTCTATTCCGGGACGACGTGCCCGTTCAGTCAGCGTTGCCGTATCGTGCTCTATGAAAAGGGCATGGATTTCCAGATCATCGATGTGGACATGTACAACAAGCCGGAAGACATCGCGGTGATGAATCCGTATAACCGGCTGCCGGTATTGGTCGAACGCGATCTGATCTTGTATGAAGCGAATATCATCAACGAATACATCGATGAGCGATTTCCGCATCCCCAGCTGATGCCGGCCGATCCGGTGATGCGCGCCCGTGCGCGGTTGTTCCTGTTCAATTTCGAGGTCGAGCTCTTCTCGCAAATCGACGCGATCGAGAATGGCAACCCCAAGCAGCAGGAGCGGGCCCGCCAGCATGTGACCGATCGGCTCAGCGGACTTTCGCCGCTCTTTACCAAGCAGAAGTACATCTTGGGCAATGAATTCTCGATGCTGGATGTGGCGATGTCGCCGCTTCTATGGCGGCTCGATCACTACGGCATCCAGGTGGGCAAACAGGCCGCGCTTTTGATGAAATACGCCGAACGCATTTTCAGTCGCCCGGCCTTTATCGACGCCCTGACGCCTTCCGAAAAGGTCATGCGCAGATAGCGTTGCGCGGTGCCCATGGCCAATGAACTGAATTCCACCAAACCGTACCTGCTGCGCGCCCTCTATGAGTGGTGTGTCGACAACGGCTTTACGCCATACCTGCAGGTAGTGGTCGATAAGAATACGGTGGTGCCGAAGGAATACATCAAGAATGGCGAGATCGTCCTCAACATTGGCCCGCTCGCGTCCAACAAGTTGCGGATCGGCAACGAGCAGATTGAATTTCAAGCACGCTTCGGCGGCGTCGCGCGTGATCTGTTCGTGCCGATCACCGCGGTTGCGGCGATCTACGCCAAGGAAAACGGGCAGGGGATGTCATTTGAACCAGGTCCGACTGACGAGTCTGCTGGTGCCGTTCGCGGTCCGACTATCGTTGCCGGATCGGATGGCGCGGCTGACGCAAAAGCGAGCAAGCGCTCGGAGCAGGACGCTGAGCGTCCCGATCCTCCGCCCGCAAAACCTTCGCCTAGCGGCCGTTCGGCATTGCGCCGGGTCAAGTAGGCCATTGCGGCCGCGCGCTTGAAACCGGGTGCGAAGAACACTCCCGGTGCGGGGCCGGTCGCAGGCGATGCAATCGCACCGCATACCGGTCGCGCACCGCGCTAAGAAATCACTGAATAAGGGGCTCGCCCCTCGTGACTCCCCTAATATTTAAGCACGCTGATTACGCGGAATAGTTTAATCAGCGTTTCCCTAAGGGGTCGGATTTACTACGATCGAGGGCTTTTCCCGCCTGCGCAGTCTGTTTAAGGATCGCAAATTCTCTGGTGTTGACACAGAAAATTAATCTTGTGGCACCGAGATGCAATGACTATTTCGCTAGTATCGAAGTCGCGGTTGCCAACACGCATGCCGCCATTGCACCGATCCCTTTGCGCCGGTGCCACGGCCGGACGCTGCGCTATCGATTACTCCGTCGGCGGTCGGTCTTCCAACCGACTGCTCCCTCACCGAAGCCGAGACCGGCTTCGGTTTTTTTGGCGAACGGCCGTTGGCGCCTTCCCCTGCTACGATTGTAGGATACCTGGGTTGGCAAAGGAGATCGCAGCGATGGCACGCGTTGGCAATTGGATATTTACGGCGGCAATGGACATCGACTCGGATAAAGAGGCGCTCTTCCACGAAGTCTATGAGACCGAACACGTGCCGTTGATCTTGAAGGTACCTGGAGTAGTGTCCTGCACGCGCATGAAACTCGACACGCTGCGGATCACAATGGGCGGCGCCACCAAGGAAATCGATTCGCAAGGCGCGCCGCGCTATGCAGCCGTCTATGAGTTGACGAGCCCGGATGTGCTGACGAGCGAAGCCTTTGCCAAGGCGGTCGATCACGGTCGCTGGCCTACCGAGGTGCGTCCGTTCACCAAGAACCGCAGGCATACCATGCACAAAGTGATTTGACCCGGCGCGATTGCGCACGGGCGTTGCATCACCGGGGGCTGCCGAGCGCCGACCGATCATGCCAACACTCCCCTTCCTGTAACTCGTCCGGAGGCGATCTTGCTGCGATATGTCGTTCTACTTGGGCCCCTGCTGGGTGGCATTGCGTCGGCTAACGCCCAATACCCGAATCGCACGGTACGGATGGTCGTGCCATTCCCTGCCGGGTCAGCCACCGATGCGATTGCACGGGTGATTGCCGCGCCGCTTTCCCAGGCGCTTGGGCAACCGGTCATCGTCGAGAACAAGGCGGGCGCGGACGGAGCCATCGCAGCGACCGATGTCGCGCGCGCGAATCCGGATGGTCACACTTTACTGCTTGCGACCAATAGTCCGATGGCGGCGATTCCCTCAATGCGAAAAACGCCGCCCTATGACGCGATCAACGATTTCGCGCCCATCTCGCTCGCGGGCTATTACTCCTTCTATCTGATGGTGCATCCAAGCGTGCCGGCCAAGACGCTCAAGGAATTGATCGACTACGCGAAAATCAATCCGGGCAAACTCAACTATGCAACGGGTAACAGCACCGGGATCATGTCGACCTTGCAGCTGATGTGGTTGGCCGGCATCAAGATGACACATGTTCCCTACAAGGGCGAGCCGCAAGCGGTCACCGATGTCTTGAATGGCCAGATTCAAGTGATGTTCGCAACCTGGACCACGACCGCGGGTCACATCAAGGACGGTCGCATCCGGCCGATCGCGACCAGCCTCAAGCAGCGCACGATCTATTTGCCCGATGTGCCGACGATGACGGAGGCCGGGCTATCCCAGTTTAACGTGTTGTCATGGGCCGCCTTGTTCGCGCCCGCCAAGACACCGATTGAAATTGTCGAACGATTGAATCGTGAACTGGTCGCCGCCGCGAAGCGACCGGATATTCGCGAGCACTTCGCCAAGATCGCCGTCGAGCCGGCCACGTCGACACCGGACGAGTTGGGGGCCTTTGTGAAGGACCAGATCGATGTATGGAAGAAAACGATGGCCGCCGCCAGCGTGGCACCGGAATAGCACTGGACGGCAGCCGCCGCCACGCCCTGCTTGCCGCGAAGAAATCGAAAGGTCGACCCGATGTCAATGAAGCGCAGCGAAACGAGGATTATCCATGTAGGGCGCCATCCTGAAAATTGGGAGGGCATTGTGAACCCGCCTATTTATCGCGCCTCCACGGTGCTGTCGCCGACGGTGGCCGACCTGCGCGACAAGCAAGCGCGCCGGGCGCGCGATGAGGCAGGCACCTACTATGGCCGTTTCGGCACACCAACGACGCGCGCCTTCGAAGAGGCCATCGCTGATTTCGAAGGCGGCTATCGGACGCTTGTTTATCCATGCGGCCTCGCGGCTTGTACCGCTGCGCTCATGTCGTACGTCGCGGCGGGCGATCATGTTCTCATTACCGACAACGTCTACTCACCCGCGCGCAATTTCGCCGATCGATTTCTTGCCCGCTATGGCGTCGCAGTCACCTATTTCGATCCACTGATTGGCAGTGGCATCGGTGCGTTGATTCGTCCGAACACGCGGTTGGTGTATGCCGAGGCCCCCGGTTCGCACACGTTTGAAGTACAGGACATTCCAGCCATCGCCGAGGTGGCGCACCAACGCGGTGTCTTGGTGGCGATGGACAATACTTGGGCGACGCCGCATTACTATCAGGCGTTCGACCACGGCGTTGACATCTCTGTGCAAGCGGCCACCAAATACATCGTTGCGCATTCGGATGCGATGTTGGGTACCGTAACCACCAATCAAAAGGCATGGGCGCAGCTGCGCGACACACGGGCGCAAGTAGGGATGGCCGTCTCACCCGATGATGTCTATCTTGGATTGCGGGGGCTTCGCACCATCTCGGTTCGCCTGCCGCGCCACTGGGAGAACGGACTGCAACTGGCTGAGTGGCTGCAACGCCAGCCGGAAGTCGAACGTGTTATGCATCCCGCGTTGCCGAGCGATCCTGGGCATGCCATCTGGAAGCGAGATTTCCGGGGGGCATCGGGTCTATTCGGTGTCATGCTGAAGGCAGGCGTAACGCAACAGGCCTTTGAAGCGCTGATCGACGGTCTGCAACTCTATGGCATCGGTGCCTCATGGGGCGGATTCGAAAGCCTGGTACTGCCAACCGATGTCGCCAAGAATCGAACGGCGACAAAATGGGCACCGCCTGGTCCGGTCTTTCGCGTGCACGCCGGTCTCGAGCATATTGACGACTTGATCGCCGATATGAACGACGGGTTCGGACGTCTTCGCAAGTCGATCGGCTAACGAGCCATCTATTTTTCGGGCATCCACGGTTGGGCCGCTTCAACCGGTTGCCGGTTGAATGGCGGGTGGATCGAATGCGTGTACCGCCGGGAGTTCGCCTAGCCATCGTTCCACTTGTACCAGCGCCGACAACGCGCTTGGCCCTTGCGTGAGCTTGGAGGTACCGATATCGCGCGATAGCACGTTCGCATTGCCATGCCGGTCAAGACGGTCGGCAGAGCCCATATCTGGGTCGTACCAGGCGCCGGTTGCCATGACGACCACACCGGGTAGCACGCCATCGTCCAACTCGACGCCAGCAAGGCAGGCGCCGCGGTCATTGAACACACGCACCACATTGCCTGCCTCGATGTCCCGTGACGTTGCATCGCGCGGATGCATGCGCAGTGTTTCGCGCCCGGCAATTTTTCTTGCACGGGCGACCGGACCAGGATCCATTTGCGCATGCAGCCGGTCGGGCGGTTGAATGGTGACCAGATGCAGCGGATGGCGCTCGACTTGGCTCGATCCCAGCCACTCATAGGGCGGCAGCCAGGTTGGATGCGCGGGCGAATCGGTGTACCGGAAGTTCGCGATCTTCTCGGAATAGATTTCAATACGTCCCGACGGCGTCGCAAGGGGATGGCGGCGCGGATTAGTGCGAAATTCCTCGAAGAGGATGAAGGGCTTGGCGGGGCGCGGTTGCTCGGCAAAGCCCGTCTTCCAGAATGTTTCAAAGTCGGGCAGCTGAATCCCCTGCTCGATATTGGCGCCCCGCGCTCGATCATAAATCGCGCGCAGCCACGTCATTTCGGAACGGCCCTCGCTGAATTGTTCTTCATAGCCGAGGCGGGCAGCAAGGTCCCGAAAAATTTCAAAGTCGTTGCGGGCCTCGCCGACCGGGGCGATCGCTTGATGCATGGCGATGATGAACCGGTCGCGGCCCGATCCGCCGACGTCATTGCGTTCGAGGGTCGTCGTGGCCGGTAAGACGATGTCGGCACGGCGCGCGGTCGCGGTCCACCATGAGTCGTGCACGATGATGGTTTCCGGGCGCGTCCAGGCCTCCCGTAGACGGTTCAAGTCCTGATGATGGTGATACGGATTGCCGCCTGCCCAGTAGACCAGACGTATCTCCGGATAACGCTCGGTGCGACCGTCGAAATCGTATTCCGTGCCCGGATGCAGCAGCATGTCTGCCATGCGTGCCACCGGAATCGATTTTTTGGCCGGATTGATCCCGATCGGCAGCTCCGGTGCCGCCACCTCCGGCCGCGGATTGCCGGTGCCATGAATCGATCCATGGCCAAAGCCAAAGCCACCGCCTGGCATACCGATTTGCCCAAGCATGGCGGCGAGCGTGATCAGCATCCAATAGGGTTGCTCGCCATGGTCTGCTCGCTGCAAGGACCACGCCGCCGACAGCATCGTGCGTTGTTTGGTCAGGCGGTGTGCTAGCGCCTCGATGGTCTCGACCGGAATGCCGGTGATCACCGCTGCCCATTCCGGCGTCTTCGGGACACCGTCCGTGTGGCCAAGCAAATAGGCTTCGAAACGTTCCCAGCCGACGCAATGCGTATTCAGAAACGCCCGATCATGATTGCCTTCGGTGGCCAGCACGCAGGCCAAGGCAAGCATGAGGGCAGTGTCGGTGTTGGGGCGAATCGGGATCCATTGCGCATCGAGAAACGCTGGACAGTCGGCACGCGTTGGACTCACTACAACAAATTCGCAGTCGTTCGATCGACACGACCGCAGCCACGTCTCCATGGTGTGTTCGCCTGCACCGCCTGAGCTGATTTGGCCGTTCTTGAGCGCAAGACCACCAAACGCGATGAAGAGCCGGGTGTGCTGAATAATGCTGGTCCAATGGGTGACTTTGCCCGCGACCGGACTATAGGTGCCAATGACGTGCGGCAACAAAAACTGTGCGGCACCCCAACTGTAATTACCGGTCTGATCCACACAGCCGCCGCCGGCGAACAAGAAGCGGCGCGTGAGTGAGCGGGCATGGTGCAAGCGCCCGGCGGAGGACCATCCATAGGAGCCGCCGAAAATCGATACGGCGCCGTGCCGGGAGCGGGTGCGCTCAAGGGAATCGGCGACCAGATCGAGCGCACGATCCCACGACACTTCAATGAACCGATCACGCCCGCGTAAGGTCCGGTCGCTCGATTCGCGCTCTTTGAGCCATCCCTCGCGCACCACTGGGCGCGCTATCCGGAGCGGCGAGTACACCATCTCCGGCATCGCCTGCAGCATGGGGGATGGATGCGGATCATGCGCAAACGGTTCGCAGTCGATCAAGCGACCGTTACGCACGACCGCGGTGAATGCACCCCAGTGCGCTTGCGAGGGAAAGCGTTGGTCTTGCATGGGTCGGCGCTCCATCAAACGACAATTGACTAGAATAGCGCGACGGAAGCTCCAAGGTATTGGCGAACCCGTCGATACCGACCACTGTCTTGCCAATGAGAGGACTAATCATGATCGGTGCAATGAACCGGGTGGTGAGAGCCGTATTCGCAGGTGCTATCCTGTTGTCGGGCACGGTCCTCGCGCAGTCGGGATTTCCGACCAAACCGATTCGCATTATCGTGCCGTATCCACCGGGGGGCACCGTCGATCTGGTCGGTCGCACGATCGGCATGGTGCTGGCCCAGCAAATGGGTCAGCAGGTCATCGTCGAAAATCGCGTCGGCGCAAGCGGCACGATCGGCGCGGACTTCGTGTCGAAGGCGGCGCCCGATGGTTACACGCTTCTGGTGAACGCTTCGTTGCAGGTGTTCAACCAATACATCATGAAAAGCATTCCGTTCGATCCGATCAAGGACTTCACGCATATCTCGCTCATCGGATCGGTGCAACTTATCGCGACGGCGGCGGCGAATTTTCCCGCCAATAATCTTGCCGAATTGATCGCGCTGGCCAAGGCCAATCCCGGTAAGTACTCCTTTGCAACGTCGGGGATTGGTTCGGCAAGCCATTTGGCGGAAGAAATGGTGAAGCGACAGGCCGGCCTCGACATGATGATCATCGTGTACAAAGGATCTGCGCCCGGGTTGATCGATGTGATGGGTGGGCAAGTGAGCGCGATGATCGATGCGCTACCGGCGTCATTGCCGCACGTAAGAAGCGGGCGCCTCAAGGCGCTTGCCGTCACCGGACGCAATCGCGCAAGTTTTCTGCCCGATGTGCCCACGGCGGCCGAATCGGGATTGCCGGGATTTGAAATCTCGTCGTGGTATGGGCTTTGGGCACCGGCTAAGCTTCCGGCCGACATCACCGCGCGCTTGGCAGCGGAAATCATGAAGGCGGTGAAATCGAAGGAAGTGAAAGACCGCTTGGAAGCGCAAAGCTTCGAGCCATCTGGAATTTCCGGCGCCGAATTCCTTGGCTACATCGATAAGGAGGTCACCACGATCTCCAAGCTGATCCGCGAAGCGAATATCAAAGTGGAGTGAGAAGACGGTAATCCGGGAAGCGTCCCTAGCGTGACGCCAGTTCGTTGCGGACGATTTGCGCGCCGGCGACCATCGCCCGCAGCTTGGCGTCGGCGACCTCGCGCGGCAAATATTTCATGCCGCAATCGGGCGCAACGATGATGTTTTCCGCCTTGGTATGCGGTAAGGCCCGCCGGATACGTGCGGCAACAACGGCCGGCGTTTCAATCGTTTGATCCTCCAGATTGATGACACCAAGGATGATCTTCTTGTCCGGCAGTTGTCCGAGCACCGCGCAGTCGAGGTTCGACTGTGCTGTCTCGATCGATACCTGCCGGCATGCGCAGCGGCTGAGCTCTCCGAGGAACGAATAGCCCGAGGGACGCGCATGAATGATCGCCGCATAGCCGAAACAGATGTGGACCGCGGTCGTACCGGTGATTCCTTCCAGGGCAATATTGAGCGCGCGCAGACCGAATTGTCGCGCCTCGTCCGGGCGCGCTTGCATATAGGGTTCGTCGATCTGCACGATATCGGCGCCGGCCGCGAACAGGTCACGGATCTCCTCGTTGACTGCGACCGCATAGTCCATTGACGCCGCTTCGCGACTCTGGTCGTAGTAGTCTATCTGGGCTTGCTGGGCCATCGTAAAAGGGCCGGGGACGGTGATTTTCACCTGCCTATTCGTATGGCGTTTGAGAAATTTGAGGTCTTCCACCTCGACCGGGTGTTTGCGCCGGATCTTGCCGACGACCCGCGGCACCGGATTGGCATGACCGCTGCGATCCAGTGCAGTACCCGGATTGTCGATATCCACGCCTTCCAGGGCGGTGGCGAATCGATTGGAGTAACTCTCGCGACGAATCTCGCCATCGGTCACGATATCGATGCCGGCTGCTTCTTGCGCACAGATCGCCAGCACCGTCGCATCGTCTTGGGCTTCGGCGAGGTAGGGAGCGGGGATGCGCCAGAGCTCCATCGCCCGCACGCGCGGCGGAAAGCGTCCCGCCAGTTTCTTGCGATCGATGAGCCATTCGGGCTGTGGGTAGCTGCCAACGAGCGTAGTAGGAAATAGCATAATGGGTCCTATCGCAGTCCTTGAAATATTTTCTCGCGTACGATCTTGATATGAAATTCACCTTCGTATTTGAAGATGTCGGCGGTCGCGAACGTTTCGCTGTAGGTTTCGGGAATGAACGAGCCGGTGCCGATCACATCAACGGGAACGCGCGCTACCGAAGATCTTGCATTTGAACAGGTTAAACCCGGACGACGCGACGATGCGCGCCCGCAGGTATTCGATCGAGGGCTGCACGGAATTGAAGATCGGACTGTTCATGCCAGCCTCGCGAAGGACGAGACGATTGCGGAAGGTCCCATTGTAACGAGCTTCATTTAACGCGTACGCCGGCGACCTCGATCGGCACCTTGCGCCCGAAGTAAGCTAGCATTCTTCCTATTACCGATCTAACGAGTCTTCATGTCCAAATTAAGAGGCGCCGACATCCTTGCCCGTTCACTGCAGCAAGGCGGTGTGAGCAAGGTTTTTTCCCTTTCCGGCAATCATGTGATGCCGGTGTTCGATGCCGCCATCGATGCGAAGCTTGACATCATTCATGTGCGCCATGAAGCCGCAGCAACCCACATGGCCGATGCATACGGACGATTGACTGGTACACCAGGCGTTTGCCTGTTTACCGGCGGGCCAGGTCATGCCAACGCAGTGGGCCCCCTGTTTACCGCGCTCGGTGCGGAGTCGCCGGTTGTGATGATCTCAGGCCACGCACCGCTTGATTTGCTTGGGCTCGACGCTTTTCAGGAATTGCGTCAAGCGGATATGGCGGCACCGGCGACCAAGGCCTCATGGACCATTCAAAGTGTCGAGCAAATCGGTACCGATGTCGCCAAAGCAATGCGCATTGCCACATCCGGTCGATCGGGTCCGGTTCACTTAAGCTTTCCAACTGATCTCATGGAGGCCACCGACGTCCGCGGGGCAGCGCTGGTGCCCGGTACCGCTGCATTCGCCCCACCAATAGCGATGCTCGACGTGTCCATCGCCGCGACGATCCTGGATGCCTTGTCGGGCGCCAAGCGTCCATTGATCATCACCGGACCCACCATGGGGAATGGACGTGGCCGCACTGCGCGTGAGTCCCTGCAAGCTGCGACCGGAGTGCCCGTGTTGTATATGGAGAGCCCGCGGGGCATTGCTGACCCATCGCTTGGCGCATTTGCCGAAGTGCTGGCGGAAGCCGATCTCATCTTGATGCTCGGCAAGAAATTCGACTTCACGGTGCGCTTTGGTCGTCCGCCGGCATTCGCCGCGACCAGCCGCTTTATCCAGATTGATCCCGATCCGGAAGCCATCCGGCGCGCGACCATCGCCATCGACGATCGTGCCCGCATTCGCTTTGCGACTTGCGCAGACGCCATTACCGCGGCCGAATCACTCATTGCATTGGCCATGCAGCGCAGGACGGCGCCGTCAGCATGGACCGAAGAAGTCCTCTCGGCAGTGCGTTTTCGTCCGCCAAGCTGGGCTTCGATCACCTCTAAAGAAGGGGCCATCCATGCGCTCGACATTGGCCGTGCACTGCGCTCAGTGATTGATCGCACGCCGGAAGCGGTCTATGTTTCAGATGGCGGGGAGTGCAGCCAGTGGTCCCAGGCGTGCGTCGCGGAAGTTGCACAGGCGCGCATCACGAATGGCCCGGGCGGCGCAATCGGCGGTGGCGTGGCCTTTGCAATCGCCGCGAAAGTCGCCCACCCACAGGCACCAGTGCTTCTAACAATTGGCGATGGTTCCTTCGGCTTTCATGCCATGGAGTATGAGACCGCGGTACGGCGCAACCTACCCTTCGTGGCCATTGTCGGTAACGACGCATGCTGGAACGCGGAATATCAAATTCAACTGCGAACGTACGGACGCGAACGGTCAATTGGGTGCGAAATGTTGCAGACTCGCTATGACCAAGTTGTGACCGCTCTGGGTGGATATGGGGAGTTGGTCACTAAAGCAGGTGAGCTGCCCGGTGCGCTGAATCGAGCATTGGCATCCGGTCGACCGGCATGTCTGAATGTCACGATTGATCGTATTGCGGCGCCATCGTTTTCCAGGCTTGCCGGCAATCCCTCGGTCAGTAACGCATCATGAAATCGTTGCGAGCGCCCTTGTTTAGTTATGCCTTAAGGAAACGCTGACTAAGCTATCGCGCCCAGTCAACATGACCCAGCGTGACGAATGCCACGGAACCTGGCGGTCTCCTCTTCGGACGGTCCGCTTCGTTGGGAGCGGCACACTAGCGGTATGCCTTCTCGTTTCGGGACGCTTTAGTAATCCGCGCACGTTGCAGAGCGGTTGAAGCCAACCTAGTCCAATAAACGGACGTGTTCGCTTCGTTAATTTCTGCGTCACCCCTGCTCCCACGTCGCATTCAATCTTACGCGGTACCCCATCGCGACTCCGCTGTGCGACATGATTCAAGGAGACGCCGCTCAAGCGGTTCGATTTCCAAGAATCGTCGGTCGCCGACAGGGAGTGCATCATGGTCCAATTTTCAACTTCAGTAATCATTAGAGGTGGTCTGTTGTTGCTGGTTGCGTCTGTGCTGGGCGCATGCGGCGACGGCGGTGGAGGCGAGCCGGATCCGACGTCTCCACCGGTTGTTGTTCCACCGTCAGCATGGGGTGCACGGCAACCCGTGGAGCTCGATTCGACCGGCAATATGGGCAATGCTAACGTCGCTGTTGACGGTGCCGGTAATGCGATCGCGGTATGGGAGCGCACCGAAGGCGCCAATACGACGATCTGGGGAAAACTCTACATAATTGGAACGGGTTGGACTGCGACCCCAGTACAACTTTCCGGTGCCATCGGTGCTTCGGCGCCGCATGTCGCGGTCAATGCGGCAGGGGTCACGATCGCAGTGTGGCACGAGGCAAATCGGATTAAGGCGCGTCGCTACCTTATCTTAACCAATTCACTGGAGGCCACCCAAGATCTCGGCGAGGCCGACGCAAATCCTGCGGTGACCGCAGAAGCGCCAAAGCCGAAGATCGCGATCGATCCGAGCGGCAGCGCAATTGTTGTATGGCATGAATTTAACGGCACCGTGAACAACATCTTCGCTAACCGATCCGTTGGGGGCATCTGGTCCGGGCTTACCCCAATGGAAACCGAAGGCGGTAACGCGACCAATCCGCAGATCGCCATGGACGCAGCCGGCAATGCGATTGCGGTGTGGCAGCAGGATAGTGCCGCAGGCGACGAGGAAATCCGGGGAAGTCGCTATACCATTGCCGGTGGTTGGGCGCCGTTTGCAACGGCATTAGACCACCCGACTGATACCGAGGCAGGTGTACCGCAGATCGCGATGAATGCCGACGGCGCAGCAATCATCGTGTGGCGAGAATTGGCTGCGGCCGGTGGCAACGTCATTTACGCCCGTCGCTATGCAGCTGGAATCTGGGCTGCGCCAGTGGCCGTTAGCGCCGTAGCTGGCGATAATGCGGATGCGCCACAAATCGCGATTGACCAAGCAGGTAATGGCGTCGCGGTCTGGACTCAATCCCAAACGGTCGGCGGGAAGGTCCGCGTCATGGCAAGTCGCTACGCGGCCAATGGCACACGGAGTCTTGCCGCTGCAATCGATGCCAATGACTTTGGCGACGCAGGCTCGCCTAAAATCGCGATGAATGCCGGCGGCAGCGCCTTCGTCGTGTGGCACGCCTTGGATTCGACATTGCCAACCGAGCAAACGCGTAGCATCTGGTCGAATCGATTGGTGGTTGGAGGAACGTGGAACCCAACAACGGCAGGGAGCCTTGAAAGCGTTGCAGCGGACAATGCCTCCGTGCCCATGTGGCGGTTGACACCAATGGTCGTGCCACCGCTGTGTGGCAACAAGTTGATGGTGCCGTCGAGAGCATCTTCACCGCACGTTTCCAATAAGGAATTCGGTGCGCTGAATCGAGGCGGTTCGTAACACGCTTCGGCTGTCGATCCAAAGCAAAACGCGACCAGTCGGTCGCGTTTTGTCTTTCTGCACTCGTCCTACTTCTTCGCGGCAGCGGCGGCACCCGATGCGGCATACCGGTAGCTGTCGAGGGTGTTCTCCGCGACGCGGAACCAGAGGTTCTGGTCGTCACGGAACTTCGTCCACTGTTCATGGATCTTCTTGAAGTCCGCACTCTTCGCGGACAGCTCGGCCATGGTCTCCTCGCTTGCCTTATAGCAGGCATCCATCACTGCCTTCGGGAACGCGCGCAATTGCGTGCCGGCACCCACCAATTTTTTGAGAGCGATCGGATTTTTGGCGTCATAGCTCGCCGTCATCATCGTGTCCTGCTCGCGGGCGGCGCATTCGAGTGCCTCTTGAAATGCCTTGGGGAGTGCCTCCCATGCCTTGAGATTGACCAGCATCGTGTTTTGCGCGCTGCCTTCCCACCAACCCGGGTAGTAGTAGAACTTCGCGACTTTGTTGAGGCCAAGCTTTTCATCATCATGCGGTCCGATGAATTCCGCCGCATCGATGGTGCCCTTCTCAAGCGCTGCGTAGATGTCCCCCGGCGGAAGCTGCTGTGCGGTAACGCCAAGCTTCGACAGGATGGATCCACCGATGCCGCCGATGCGCATCTTGAGACCCTTCAGATCCTGCACCGTCTTGATTTCCTTGCGATACCAACCGCCCATTTGCACCCCGGTATTGCCGCATGGAAAATTGATAAGGCCGTAAGGCTTGAAGACATCGCGCAGCAACTCAGCACCGCCACCCCAGTTGAACCATGCAGCCTGTTGGCGCGCATTGAGTCCGAACGGGATGCCTGAATCGAACGTGAACGCCGGATTCTTGCCGATGAAAAATGTGGAGAGCGTGTGGGTGGCTTCGAAGGTCCCGCCGGCCACCGCATCGAACACTTGATTGCCAGGCACCAATTCGCCGGCAGCCATGACACGGATCTCAAACTTGCCCTCCGTGATCACGCCAACACGTCTTGCCATGGCCTCGACTCCGCCATGCGTCGTGTCCAGGCTCTTTGGCCAACTGGTCTGCAACCGCCAGCGAACGGTTGGTGGGGTTTGCGCAATCGACGGCGCTGCCGCGACACCAAGGGCGGCACCGACGCCGGCTCGTTTCAGGAACTCACGTCTACTCATTGCATTCTCCCGTTTGAACATGCCGGTACCCCGGCGGATAAATTTGGACCGAGCCTATTGTGCACCTACTTCTTTCCTGCATCCTGTACTGACCGTTCGAACTGCTTTTGCAGATCATCATCAGATGTTGCATCGACGGCCGGTGCTTCCAGTTGGATGTTGACCTGATCGAGATCGACGATTGGATCGGTGCTGAGAAATGCGGTGATCACATCTGGGAAGGCGATCACCAACGACACCATGACGAGCTGCAGGAACACCCATGGAATCGCGCCAAGGTAGATGTCATTGCTTTTCACTTCGCGCGGCGCGATGCCCCTTAGGTAAAACAGCGCGAAACCAAACGGCGGATGCATGTAAGACGTCTGCAGATTCACGCACAGCAGCACGCCAAACCAAACGAGATCGATGCCTAACTTCTGCGCGACCGGCGCAAGGAGCGGTACGACGATGAACGCGATCTCGAAGAAATCGAGAAAGAACGCGAGGAAGAAGACAAACAGATTGACGACGATCAGAAAGCCGACCTTGCCGCCCGGCAAATCACCAAGCAAATGCTCGATCCAGAGGCCCCCATCAAATCCTTGGAATACGAGTGAGAATACCGTGGCACCGATGAGAATGAAAATCACCATCGCAGTGATCCGCATCGTTGAGTCCATGCCCTGCGATACCAGCGTTGGCGTGAGGCGGCCCCGCATCGCAGCGAGCACCATCGCGCCGACCGCGCCCATGGCCCCCGATTCGGTCGGTGTGGCGAGACCGAAGAAGATCGTTCCCAGCACGAGGAAGATCAGTCCAAGCGATGGCACGACGCCCCATGCCACGCGCGTCCACAGCGCCCAACCACGCAGCTTGCGGGCTTCCGGCGGCAGGGCAGGGACCCATTGCGGTCGAACAATCGAGACGACCCAGATGAAGACGATAAAGAGTAGCGTCTGCACAATGGAAGGACCAATCGCGCCCGCATACATATCGCCCACCGAGCGGCCCAGTTGATCGGCCAGCACCACGAGTACCAGAGAGGGCGGAATGAGCTGCGTGATCGTGCCTGACGCGGCGATCACGCCGGTTGCGATCTTCATGTTGTAGCCATAACGCATCATCGCCGGCAGGGCAATCATGCCCATTGCGATGACCGATGCCGCCACCGTTCCGGTAATTGCGCCGAGGATGGCGCCCACGACGATGACCGAATAGGCGAGTCCGCCAGGTAGCGCACCGAACGCCTGTCCCATGCTTTCCAGTAAATCCTCGGCGAGGCCGCACCGTTCGAGGATGGCGCCCATGAAGGTGAAAAATGGAATCGCGAGCAAGAGGTCGTTGGAAAGAATGCCAAAGACACGCAGCGGCAGACTGGCAAGAAAATCCGGCACGAAGAAGCCAAGGTGAACGCCGATGATGCCGAAAAATAAGCCGAGCGCCGCCAGGGAGAACGCGACTGGGTAGCCGATCAGGAGGAATCCGATCAGGCCGACAAACATCAGTGGTGCCATGATTTCAGCGGTCATGACCGAATGTCCTTCACCAGGCTCATTGCAGCGGCCGCTCGTAATGCGACTCGGCAGGCAAGTGTCCGGTCAACATGGCGATGCGCTTGACGATCTCCGATGCGCCTTGCAACGCCACGAGGAAAAAGCCGACGGGCAATGCCATGCGTGCCGGCCAGCGCACCAAGCCACCCGCATTGGGTGAAATTTCCCCAGTATGGAATGCATCGATCGCCGGCCCCAGGCAAAGGTAGAGCAGATAAAGCGTCGCGGGCATCAGGAAGATCAAAAGGCCAAGCAGATCGACCCAGATCTTTGCGCGCGTTGAGAGCGGTCCATAAATTAGATCGACGCGCACGTGTTCATTGGCCTTCAGCACAAACGCGGCGCCCAGCATCACCATATAGGCGAATAGGTACCACTGCAGCTCAAGCCAGGCATTCGATCCAAGATTGAAAGTGTAGCGGATCGCGGCATTTCCCGCGCTGACCAGACATGCGGCAAGGACGCAGCCCGACGCAATCCAGGCGATCCAGCGGTTCAAGCGGTCGATTCGGGAGGAGAAATTCGAGAGCAAATGCATTGAGCAGCTTTAACGAGACATCCCGCGGAGGTATGTGATCGGGCGTGCGGGGCACCCTGGCACTGCATAGCGTAGGCTTGGTTCACCACGATGTTAGTACACTAGCGGCATGCGCGTGGGCGCGATGGGGAAGACCAGCCATGTCAATTGAAAGTCCGAGCGCGAATGCCAACGCATTGGCGCGCATTTACCGGGTAATGCCGTGCTGGACCGCGGTGCATCGAGCCGGCGAAGCCCTGTCCTTGCCGCCTCGCACGCTCTTACATGCCGGACCGCAGTTCCGTGATCCGCGCCGACTACCGCCGCCGATGTTGAACAGCGCAGTCCTCTCATGTCTCTACGAGGGCTGGGCCGGTGATGAATTGGAGGCCGAGCGCTTGATCGCAGCAGGCGGCATCAAGTTTGAGCCATCCTATTCGCGCCGCGCATCGACGCCGTTGGTGGCCATGATTTCGCCCAATACGACGGTGGTCGAGATTCAAGACCATCAAAGTGGCGCTCGCTGGTTCGGCTTCTTGGGCACCGGCGCAGGACCACAACAGCGATTCGGCGCGCGTGACCCTGCCATCCTCGATCGGCTGGCATTTCGCGAGCGTGAATTGTTGCCAGGCTTCGGGGCGCTGTTGCAGGCGCCGATCGACTTGCTGTCGATCGCACGGTCCGCGCTGACCGAAGGCGACGACCTCCACAATCGATTGTCCAGCGCGACGGCCGTGCTGCATGCGGTGCTTGGGACGCGAAACACCGATGCGTCGGCGGTGCGGGCGGCGCTGACGACTGTTGTTGAAGCGCCGCTCTATTTCCTGAACCTTTGGATGCCTGCTTGCGCGCTGATGCTGGATGCGGCCGCCGGCACCATCGGTTCTACGCTCGTTACCAAGCTCTGTTCAAATGGAGAGGTGGTCGGGATCCAACTGGCCGGCATGCGTGATCGTTGGTTCACCGCGGTGCCCGCGCTGGTTCAAGGTCCCTTCATGAAGGGTGCTCCGGAGCATCCGCAATTTCCGCCGGCCACTGGTGATAGCGGCATTATCGATGCATTTGGCCTTGGCGGGCAGGCGCTACGTCGCGCACCCAGTCTCCTTGCTGCCTTCGCCCCATGGCTTGCTGCCGACGACGCGCCGCGCGCCCTTCGTCAATTGGCGGGGTGTCATACGGTCCTCGGCATTGAGATGGGGCTCGATGCGGCCGCCATCGTTCGCTCCGGACAATCGCCATTGTTGTCGACGGGCATGGTCTCAGCGGCCGGCCGGGGACTGCTTGGCCGCGGACTCTGCGCGATGCCTATTGAACCTTTTGCTGACGCCATGCGCGCCATGGAGATGTCGTCATGAAACTGGCCGGGAAAGTCGCCGTGATCACCGGCGGTGCCATGGGGATTGGTCGTGCTATCGCCGAAGGGCTCGCCACCGAAGGCGCGCGCATCGTGATCGCCGATCGGGCGCGGGCGGTCGAGGCTGCAGCGGCAATGAGCGCGCAAGGATTTTCGGCCGCAGGTATTGCAACCGACGTGGCCAACGAAGCGGATGTCGAGCGAATGGCCAAGCATGCGGTCGAGACATTCGGCGGCATCGACATTCTCATTCCCAACGCAGCGATCTTCACGACTATCCGGCCGAAGCCGTTTCATGAAATCACGGCGCAGGAATGGCGGGACGTGATGGATGTCAATACGCTTGGGGTATTCCTGTCGGTGCGCGCATGCCTGGCTGCGCTGTCGAGATCGACAAGTGGCCGGGTCATCACCATTTCTTCCGGCGTCGCGTTCAAAGGCAATCCGCTTTACTTGCACTATGTGGCGAGTAAAGGCGCGGTCGTCTCGATGACGCGGTCCTTGGCGCGGGAACTCGGTCCCCGAAAAATCCTAGTCAACAGTCTGGCGCCAGGATTTACGCTGAGCGATGGTGTATTGGCAAATCCGGCGCTGATCGCCGGTGCCCGCAAACCTTCGCTTGGCGGCCGCACGCTGGAACGGGACATGTATCCGAGCGATCTGGTCGGTGCGGCACTATTTTTTGCCGGGCCGGACTCGGCGTTCATCACCGGCCAGACGCTGGTCGTGGATGGTGGCACCTACTTTCACTAGGGCGCCACGAGCGCTTAGGTCGATAGCTGCTTGATCAACACGCCGAGCGCCGCTCCGACGCCGGCAATGCGCACGGCATCCCGATCGCCGCTAAAGACATGACGTTCGACGATCGTGGCACGATCGCTGCAGGCCGCGGCGACAAAAACGGTACCGACCGGATTCGTATCGTTACCCCCGCCTGGACCAGCGTATCCGGTCACCGCCACCGCTACGCCAGCCGTTGAATGGCGTAGCGCGCCTTCCGCCAGGCCTTTAGTGATGGGGCCGCTCACCGCACCATGTTCTTTTGCGATCGCCTCGGGCACCCCAAGACCGGTTGCTTTGGCGCTGTCGTGATACAGCACGAAGCCCCGCTCGAATACCTGCGATGCACCGGACACCGACGTGAGACAGGCTGAGACGAGGCCCGCCGTCACCGTCTCCGCGGTGGCGATGCGAATGCCCGCATTCTTCGCCAGCGTCAACGCCCTGGACGCGCGTTCGAGATGCTCATTGGGAAACATGGGCCGGTTATCCTTTGCTCATTGCAATATGTTTTTCCAAATGCGCCCATCCTTCATGACCATCTTAATGTGCGCACGTTCATTCAGTAACTTGATGTTTGCCAGGGGATCGTCGGCCACGACCAGTACATCGGCCAGACGGCCGGGAACCAGGGCACCCAATTCGGGTCGCTCGATGCATTCAGCCGCGCGGCTGGTTGCCGATACGATCGCTTCCATCGGCGACATGCCGAGCCAATCGACCATGAATTGCAGTTCGACGAGATTCTCACCCACCAGCAGTCGATGCGATTGGTCGGTTCCAAATGCTATGTTCACACCGCGTTTCAGCGCTTCTCGATACAGCGGAATATGCGCCTGCATCTTGGCGTAGATCTCGGCATCCTTCGCATCTTCCTTGGCGAGCTGCTGTGCATTCCAGGCGGCATTTTTCTTGCGATGCTCGACCGATAGCGGGACGAGCGCGAGCGTCGGCACCCACCAGGTTCCTTGCCGGACCATCGTATCGATGCATTCTTCATCGATGAACCAACCGTGTTCGAGCGAATGCACACCCGCCTCGAGCGCGGGCCGGATTCCTTCAATACCCTCGGCATGCACCGCGACGCGCTTCCGGCGCATCGCCGCCTCGGTGACTGCGGTGCGCAGTTCTGCGACGGTAAATTGCGCTTCGTCCCATGAATCGGTCACCGAGGTAATGCCACCGGTCGCGCAGATTTTCACGAAGTCGGCGCCCGCCATCAATACATGCCGCACCAGGCGGCGCACATCGTCGACCCCATCGGCCACCGGGCTTGGTAGCCATGCGCGCTTCTGGATGCGGATGCCAGCAGGCAGCCACGCATCACCATGTCCGCCGGTCTGCGAAATCATGACGACTGCAATCAAGAGGCGCGGACCGACCACGAAGCCTTCTTCGATCGCTTGACGAAATCCGGCGTCCGCGCCGCCCATGTCACGCGCGGTGGTGACACCGCAGGCCAGGGTTTCGTCAAGGATGGCCGTCGAGCGAAGTACGTTGTATGTTGGCGCATTCAACAGGTGCTGGCGCATATCGCGGGCCCGGTAGGTGCCATGCACATGGCAATCGATGATACCGGGTAGCACCGTGAGGCCGGTCACATCGATCTTTATTGCATCGCGTGGGATCACGATGGCATCGGCGCGACCCGCGGCCACGACTTTTCCTGACGATACGATCAGCGCCGAATGGTTGATCGGGTCCTCGCCAAGCCCGTCTATCAAGCGGCCACCGATCAGCGCATAGGTCGATTGCGGAGGAACATTCATTGGCGGTCTCGGGAGAGAGTCAGGTTAGCGGCTCAAATCGACGAATACATTCTTCAATTCCGTGTACAGCTCGAGCCCGTGCATGCCAAGCTCGCGTCCGATGCCGGACTTCTTCACCCCACCAAACGGCGCCAAATAGCCGTACCGACTGGCGCTGCCGTGCGAGTTGATGCTGATCATGCCGGTTTTAACGCGCTTGGCGACCCGCAGGGCACGACCGATGTCGCGTGTCCATACCGAACCGTTGAGGCCGTATTGATTGTCGTTCGCCATGCGGATCACATCGTCTTCATCCATAAACGGAATCACGACGACCACCGGACCGAAAATCTCTTCTTGTGCGATGCGCGAAGCGTTGGTGACCCCACCAATGATGGTCGGGGCAAAGTAATGGCCTTTTACTTGCATGGTGGGCCGATCACCACCGCAGACGATCGTCCCGCCTTCACGTTGGCCGAGCTCAACATAAGCGCGCACCGTTCGCCACTGACCGGCAGATATCAGCGGCCCCATCTCGGTCAGCGGGTCGAGCGGATCGCCGACCCGAAAGCGGCTCGTCGCCTTCGCAAACTCGGTGACGAACGCTTCGTATGCGCTCGCCTCGACAAACAATCGCGTGCGCGCCGAGCAGCTCTGGCCGGCATTGCCAAATCCTGCGGACACAGCGGTGTTAGCTGCTTTCGATAGATCTGCATCCGCAAATACGATGTTTGCGCTCTTGCCGCCCAACTCAAGCGTAATCCGCTTCATCGAATCGGCACCGGCCTTCATCAGCTTGGCGCCGGTGGTGGTCTCGCCGGTGAAAGAGATCTTGTCGATCAACGGATGCCTTGCAATATGCTCACCCAACTCCGCGCCGGGGCCGGGCAGAATATTGAGCACGCCGGGTGGCAGTCCTGCCTCGAGCGCAGCCCGACCCAGCATCAACGAGGTAAGCGGCGTATGCGTTGCCGGCTTGAGAATGACGGTGCAGCCGGCCGCCAATGCCGGTGCAAGTTTCCATGCCGCGGCCAGGAACGGAAAATTCCAGGGCGTGATGGCCGCCACCACGCCAAGCGGCTCGCGCAACGTGAAATCGAGAATGTCAGCGCCCATCGGAATGGTGCTGCCAAAAAATTTGTCTGCTGCACCCGCGTAGTAGTCGAAGACCTTGGCGGCCGCTTCGACTTCATTGTTGGCATTGACGATCGTTTTACCGCCATTGCGGGTTTCTATTTCTGCGATCGCAGCGGCTTGCCAACGAATCTTTTCCGCGATGCGTCGCAATAATGCGCCGCGCTCAGTCGGCATCATGCCCGACCATTGGCCGTCATCGAATGCCTTGCGCGCCGCTACCGCTGCGCGATCAACATCTTGGACGCCGGCGCGTGCCACTTCCGCAAGCACGGAATCGTCGAGTGGACTGCGGGTAGTGAAGGTCGCGCCGGACAATGCCGGTGTAAATGCGCCGTCAATCAGCAGCAATTGGTCGGGAGCCGGCATCACTGTTGCGCGCGCATACCTTCGTCGATCAACCGCTTGGCGGCATCCGCTGGGTCCGCGGCGGCATATACGGCGCGGCCGACCACGCCAAACACGCGCGCGCCCCTTGCCGCTTTCACGATGCTGCCAAGCGTGCCGCCTAACGGGCCGATACCCGGCACGAGGAGGGTCGGGGCATCAATCCGTTCGGCAAGACGTGCGGCGTGATGCGTCAGCTTGGCTGTGGTGTTGCCGGGTACGACGAAATGATCCGCACCGAGGGTCATTGCGCGCGCGAAAATGAGATCTAGTGCGTCATCGATGACATAGCCGCCGCCACTTGCGTTGTAATCGGGAAATGGCAGGTCGCCGCCCACGATCGGCAACAGTCGTTGTTGCATCGACGCGCCGACGAATGCATCGACTGCACGAGGACCTGCAGTGGGGAAGAGAATCAAGCCGTCCACGCCTGCTGCACGACAGTTCGCGGCGAATTTGGCAGCCATGTCCGGGACATCGGCGCCCGCTTTCTGGTGATCGTAGACGAGTGGTCGATCGGTTACCGATCGGAGTTGCCGAATGGCCTCGGCCAGGCCGAGCCGCAGCACCATCGTCAGCCCGACCTTGTAGCCGGCGACGCCTTCCACCGTGGTGGTCTGTTCGACTACGCGGCGTGACTCATCGACCGTTTCCGCATCCAAGGCAATGACGATGCCACTCCGCCCGGGCAACGTGGCGTCATAGCGCTTGGCGAGCGCTAAGTGCGAAAGACGTCCACTCGCATCGCGTTCGGCAGGGCTTGGACGTTGCAGAGCGTAGGAATCAGCCATGGCCAGCGAACGGGTGCGCGATCTAGCCGCCCGCGGCCCGCAAGCGCTCAATGGTACGAAGCGCGCTTGGTTTGATGTCTTGTACGTCGAGGCTGATATCGAGCGCCTTCACCGTGTGGGTGAGATCGCCCACCGATATGACATCGACCCCGGTTTCAGCGATCGGCACGATGGTCGTCTCATTGATACCACCGGATGCTTCGGTCATCGCGCGGCCGGCGACGAGCTTCATGGCGGCCTTCATTTCGTCCAAGTCCATATTGTCGAACATGATCACCTCCACCCCACAATCAAGCGCTTCCTCGACCATCGCCATGGTTTCGCATTCGACTTCTATTTTGAACGTATGCTGGGCACGGGCACGCAGAATATGGACGGCGTTCTTGATGCTCCCCGCGATCTTGATGTGGTTGTCTTTCACCAGGATGCAATTCGTGAGATTCATGATGTGGTTGTGGGCGCCCCCGACCCGCACCGCATACTTTTGCACCATACGAAGGCCCGGCCATCCCTTGCGGGTATCGGTCACTCGCACCTTGGTGTGTTTCACCAGATTGACGTAGCGGCGCGTCTTGGTGGCGATGGCGGAAAGCTGTTGAATCCAGTCGAGGGCCGCCCGTTCAATCGCAAAAAACGTCGAGGCACGGCCACGAATTTTCAACAACACCGTGCCGGGTGCGATCTCATCGCCATCTTTTACGCAGTGTTCGATCTGCGCATCGGCATCGAGCAGGCGTATGGTCTCGTCGGCGAACAACAGGCCGCATGCAACGCCGTGCGCCTTTGCATAGATTTGCGCCGTCTGGCTAGGATCGTCATCCCAGGTGAGAAAGCCGCCGGTGGTGTCACCCAGCCCGAATTCCTCGCGCAGGCCCTGTTCGACGTATGGGCGGATAATGAAACGGTTCAGTTGCATAATTGATCCCTGGGTGCCGGCTTTCGCCCGCGGAAATGTCGGACGCTCGATGATAGACGAGGAGAGACGCGCATGGGAAAATTCGTCGTGAACACGCATGGCCGGCTGCAGGAATGGATCGCCGATGCAAAGGGCTACTTTCGGGATGCCGGGCTCGACTATGCATTGACGCAGCACATCTTGCTCACCAAGCAGGCGGCGCAAAAGCCGCTTGAAGGCAATGCGGTTCCGGACAATCTGCAGGGTGCGTATCAGACCTACGAAAAGGGGCGTGACGCCTCGATTAGTTGCGCCTGCCACTGGACCGTCAATATGGCTGCCTCGGCCAACCACGGCCGACTGTGGGGTGAGGCGTATTCGATTTCACCATGCGGCATCTTCGTGCCGGAGGGGGCGTCCATTCGCAAGCCCGAGGATCTGGCTGGCATCAACGTGCATGTGGGTTACCAGTCCGGCAGCCACTACGCGACCATCCAGGCACTCGAGCCGTTTATGCCCGCCGACCAGATTGCCTTGAAATTTGGTGGCGGACCGTCCGATCGCGTCGACCAGTTATTGAGCGGTTCGGCTCAGGCGGCGACGGTATTCGGCATGCAGTATTACATCATGGAACAGCTGGGTTATCGCAAGATCGTCGATGCCACCTTCATGATCGCGGCATTGATCCCGGACGGCGTTGATGTTGCAGACGTCCGCAAGTACTACGCCGCGCTACGCAGGGCGCAAGCGGACATCGATCGCATGCATCAGTCCTACACGCATTTTTATCTGCACGAACTGCCTGATCGACATGCCAAGCTGGTCGATGTGCGGCGGTTCGGTCCGGGCGAGCGGATCGTGTTCGAACCCTATACGCGCGAGCTCTACGAATCGACGCACAAGTGGGTCGAGGAACGCCACATCTTCCCGCCTGAGAAAGCTGTGCAGGGCCGCTATGAGGACGCGGTTGTTTGTGCGACATAAACGGCAAGCTGTCTGCTTGCTTCTGCATCAAGTTCGAATCACTGCGAGGTCAGCACAATGTTGGGATGGATTGGAATTCGTTGTAGGACGGGTCGCGCCGTGATGGGATGGTTGGCGGGTGTGCTCATTGCGCTACCGGCATCATCTGTGATCGCGCAAGATCAAGCCGCCCTGATGAAATGGCTTAAGGCGGCGCATCGTACCGAGCGCAATGTGGTGCGAGACGTCTATCGGCATCCAATTGAATCGCTCACCTTCTTCGGCGTTCGCGACAACAGCACGGTCGTCGAGATTCTGCCGGGCAGCGGTGGGTACTACATGGAAATCCTCGCGCCCTATCTGAAGGCCAAGGGGCGCTACATCGCCGCCAATCGCGATGCATCGGAGCCGCCGCAATATATTGCCGATCATCAACGGCTCCTTGGCCGGCTCAAAGCGGAGCCTGCCCTCTATGAAAAAGTGATCGTCACGCAATTCAATCCCGGCAAACATGCCATCGCCCCACCGGGCAGTGCGGATATGGTGCTGACGTTTCGCAATCTGCATAACTGGATAGAGCGCGAACAGATCGAAAGCGCACTCGCTGATTTTCATAAGGCCCTGAAGCCGGGCGGCATCCTCGGTGTCGTCGATCATCGCGGTCGCACTGATCTCTCGCAGCAAGCGCAAATGAAATCGGGCTATGTACGCGAAGACTATGCGATTGCGATCATCGAGAAGGCGGGATTCAAACTGGCCGGTCGCACCGAAGTCAATGCCAATCCAAAAGATACCAAGGATTACCCGGAAGGTGTTTGGACGCTGCCGCCCACCTATCGAATGAAAGATCAGGATCGTGCCAAGTATGAAGCGATTGGTGAGAGCGACCGGTTCACCCTGAAGTTCGTGAAGCGTTAAGGAAGCGCTGATTAAGCAATCCGGTCAGGTCCCACTGGCGGAGCAATCCGGCATCGGTGCGCCGGTGCTGCGCGTCGAGGACGAGCGATTCCTCACCGGCAAAGGGCGTTTCGTCGATGACATGTCGATGCCTGGCATGACGTTCGCTCATGTGGTTCGCTCGCCGCATGCCCACGCGCGCATCGTCCGGGTAGCAACACAAGACGCCCTGTCTGCACCGGGTGTGCTGCTGGTTCTCACCGGTAGCGATGTCATGCGCGAAGGGATCGGCGGGCTGCCGTGCGAGGCCTTTCCCGTCTTGCTGCCGGGGAGCACCGCCCATCGACCGCTGCAACTGATCCTTGCGGTCGATAAGGTGCGTCATGTCGGTGAGGCCGTCGCATTGGTGATTGCGAGCACCGCCGAACAGGCAAAAGATGCTGGAGAACGCATCACCATTGCGTACGAGCCCCTTCCGGCGGTCACGCTGATCAATGCGCTTCGACCGAACGCCGGCAAAGTGTGGGACGAGGCTGCCGATAACATCGCGTTTAAACTCGAACGCGGGGACCGCAAGGCGGTTGATCATGCGTTTAGTAGTGCTGTCCACATAACGCGGTTTGCGTTCCACTATCCGCGCGCGTCGGCGAATCCGATCGAGCCGCGTGGCGCGCTGGCGTGGCGCGATCCGCTGGATGGGCGCTATACGCTTTGCACATCGACGCAATTTCCATTTCAGGCGCGGGAAGTCATCGCCGGCCTCCTGCGATGTGCCGAATTGCAATTGCGCGTGATTGCACCGGATGTGGGCGGCGCCTTTGGCATGAAGAGCCAAATCTACCCGGAGGAGGCGCTCGTCGTATGGGCGGCGATGAGGTTGCAAAGACCGGTCAAGTGGGTCGCCCAGCGCAGCGAAAGCCTGGCGGCCGATATGCACGGCCGCCATCAGACTACCCGTTGCGAAGGTGCGTTCGATGCGGAGGGCAGAATGCTCGCATTGCGCGTAGCGGTCGCCATCGATCTTGGCGCCTATCTCGGTTATTCGGCCGGCGTCGCACCCACCAACGCCGCGATCAGCTATACCAACACCTACGACATCCCGTTGATTCACTCGATGGTGCAGGCGGCCTTCACGAATACCGCCGTGGTCGGACCTTACCGCGGTACTGCCAAGCCGGAGGCGACCTTTGCGGTCGAGCGCTTACTCGATCAAGCGGCGCGAGAAATGGGCATGGATGTCATTGCAATCCGGCGCCGCAATTTGATTTCATCGGCGGCGATGCCTTACCGCACGCCGGGTGGTTATCTGTTCGATTCGGGTGATTTTGCAAAAGTACTCGACCAAGCGGTGGTGTTGGCCGACCGGGAAGGTTTTCCCGCACGCAAGGCAATGAGCGAAGCGCGCGGCAGGTATCGCGGGCGCGGCCTCGCCATGCATTGTCAACGCGCCGGCAGCCAGTCGGAGCGCATGGAAATTCGTGTGGCGCAGGACGGCACCGTCGCATTGCATGTGGGCACGCTGGCGACCGGGCAAGGACATGAAACGATGTTCGCGCAGATGATTGCCACATGGCTTGGTGTGTCACGCGAGGCCGTCCAGGTATTTCAAGGCGACACCGATAAGGTTCTGTATGGCCGGGGCACCTTTGCTCAACGCAGCATGAACGCCGGCGGATCGGCGCTGAAGATCGCGGCGGACGAGATCGTGCAAAAGGGCAAGCGCATTGCGGCGTGGATGTTGGAAGCCGCCGAGTCGGACGTGGAGTTTGTGCGTGGCCGCTTTGGCGTGAAGGGGACTGATCGCGTCGTGAGTTTCGCATCCGTGGCGAAGCGGGCCTATGTTCCCGTTGGATTACCGCCTGCACTGGGCATTGGGCTGGATGGGGTGGGAACACATCCAGGGCCGAATAATTTTCCCAACGGCTGCATGATTTGTGAAGTCGAGGTCGATGCCGACACCGGCCAAGCCACGGTTGATCGGATGATCGCGGTCGATGATGTCGGCACGGTCATCAATCCGATCACCTTGGAAGGTCAATTGCATGGCTCGATTGCGCAAGGACTCGGGCCCGCGCTGTTTGAAGCCGTGGTCTACGATCCTGACAGCGCGCAGCTTGTCACGGGATCCTTTCTCGACTATGCAATGCCGCGCGCCGACGATCTGCCCGCCACGATGCTATCTGCGGTCGTGCCAGTCCCGACGGCGACGAATCTACTCGGCGTGAAAGGCGGCAGCGAGGCGGGCAACGTCGGTGTGCCACCGGCCATCATCAATGCCATTGTCGATGCGCTGGCGCCACTTGGTGTCACCGACCTGCCGATGCCCGCCTCCGCTGAGCGCATCTGGCGGGCTATCAATGCAGCTAAGGCTACTCAGCCGCCGCGGTGAAGCCGGAATTGCGGATGATCGGTCCCCAGCGTTCGGTGTCGGCCTTCACCATCGATTGAAAGTCGGCAGCCGCCATTTCGCGGATCTCGAGCTCGAACGTGCGCATCCGCTCGCGAACCTCCGGCGTGCGCATTGCCTTGACCACCACGTCGTTGAAACGTTGAATTGTTTCGACCGGTGTGCCGATCGGTGCGAACAAACCATACCAGCCGGAGACCGCGAGCATCGGGTAACCAAGCTCTTTGAATGATGGCACATCGGGCAGGCTCGCCGATCGGTCATCACCGGTCTGGGCGAGAAACCGGATCTTGCCTGAGCGCCCATGCGACAACATCGATCCCATTGGTAACACCGCCGCCGGTACATGTCCGGCCACCAAATCGGTCAGTGCGGGCACTGTCCCACGATAAGGAATGTGCGTCATGTACGCACCGGTCGCTTGCACTAGCAACGTGGCGAAAAAATGCAAGTTGGTACCGGCGCCCGCAGTACCGTAGCCCATCGGCGCCGTTTGTGCCTTGGAGAATGCGACCAGTTCTCGGAGATCCTTGGCCTGCGCCGAAGCACTCACCGCAAGCGCGATTCGATAAATGCCGCCATGGGCAACGCCCACAAAATCCGCCAGTGGCAGGTAGGTCGGTTTCTTGACCGTGTGCGGATAGACGCTGATGTTCGAGTCGGGCGCGAACAGCAACATGGATCCATCGGCCGGCGCGCTTTTCAACGCCGCCGCGCCGATCGCGCCTGCTGCACCGGTGCGGTTCTCGACGACGTAGGAGCGGCCGGTGTGGTCCGACAGTTTTTCGGCAATCATGCGCGCGGTCGCATCCAGGCCGCCGCCGGGCGGATAGTTGACGATGATCCGGTGCTGCGCCCAGGCGACCGTCGAAGCCGCAGCGAGCACCAGTGCGCCGAGTGCCTGGGTGCGCCAACCCATGCTACTGACCAACGCTCACGTCCTTCCAGAAACCACAGCGGCCGGCAACCTGTTGCATGACGGGACGTGGCGCCTCATAGATCCATGCGGCGCGTTCGTGGTGTTTGCCGTCGACGACGACATCATAGAACTGGACGCCGTGCGGGCATTCCAGATCCGATTTCGTCTTGGCGGTCTTTTGCAGGACATCCATACGAATCGATGCAAGCGGAAAATACTGGTAGCCGTCGCAATCGACGATGTCATCGCTCGTGGCGATGATGGTGCCATTCACTGTTGCTTTCACGATTGATTCTCCCATCGAGATTGTTGGAACAGACGGTGACCTTCCGCTGCGCTTGGCGTCGGCGCGACCAGGTGTAGCGCTATTTCAGCCGCCCGGACTTCTGATAGAAATCGCGTTCCCGAGTGGCGTACTTATCCAGATCGGTCGCGATCGATGCGGAGCCCGCGAGCGTCGCATCGAAAAAGGCGCCCGCCTTCCGGTATTCCTCGATCAGCTCCGGGTCCTGCATCGCGGCCTTCATGATCGCGCCAAGATAGGCCTTGCGATCGGCCGGCGTTCCTTTCGGCGTTACGGCGAAACGGATCACGTTCCACACATAATCGCTTGCACCAAGCACTTCGTTGAACGTCGCGACATCTTTTTGGTTGACCAGTCGTGCGCCTGCTGCAACGGCAATGGGCGCAACTTTGCCCGCTTCCAGATGCCCGCGATATTCCGCAAGAAAGCCTTGCGCAATATCGACGTTGCCGCCGACGAGCGCCGTAATGCCCGGCCCACCACCTTGAAAGGGTACCCGCAGGAACTTCCCGCCCGAGGCGGTTTCGAGTTGCTCAACCAAGTACTCCCACATGCTGCCTGGGACGATCGCAACGCGTAGCGTACTTGGCTTGTCCCTCGCGATTTGCAAAACATCTTTCAATGAACGGCCTTTCAGCGCGCCGTCGGTCTGACCGATCCAGGTGAGGGCATCGCTATTGATGTAGCCGACCGGTTCAAGATCGGTATAGGACCATTTGCCTTGCGCGCGCAGCATCGCGTCGCCCCACACCAGATTGGCGATGATGCCGACCGTGTAGCCATCGGGTTTGGCTTGCGTTGCAAGGTAGGCGTGGCCGACCATGCCGGCGCCGCCCGTGCGATTGTTGACGACGATGCGCTCGCCGCTCACTTTTTCCACGTACTTGGCAAGCAGACGCGCGGTGACATCCATGCCGCCGCCCGCCGGATAGACTACCGTGAACTCAATCGGCTGGGATGGGAAGTCTTTCGGTTTCAATTTGGCGAGCACCGCTTTGGTGTCTGTCCCTTGAGCGGCTACGGGCAGGGCGATGGCCCCGGCGATCAGACTTGCACCGAGGGCGGCCAGCAACGACATTCTTTTCACTATTGTTCTCCTAGGGAAGCGCTGATTAAGCTATCTCGCGCAATCAGCGTGATCAAATCTTTCGGGGAGTTACAAGGGGGCGAGCCCCTTTGTTCAATTATCTCCTAGGCGTACAGGACGACGAAACATAAGGGCTGCCAGCACCAGGGCAACCACAAGCAGGCCCGCGGTTACCGGGCGTTGCGCGAGAATCAGCGCCCCGTCAGGCGACATCACAAGCGACTGTCGTAGCGACTGCTCAAGCAACGGCGCCAGCACGAACGAAATCACGAATGGGGCTAGATCGTACTCCAGCTTGCGCAATAGATAGCCCGCAATGCCAAACCCCAACATGACCCAAAGATCAAAGAGATTCTTGTTGGCCGAATAGGTGCCAACCACCGATAGCAGCAGGACCAGCGGGAAGAGGATGCGGTACGGCACCCGCAGCAATTGCACCCATATTCCCACCAGCGGCAAGTTGAGCAGGAGCAGAAATACATTACCGACATACATGCTGGCGACCACGCCCCAGAATAAATCCGGCCGCTGCGTCATGAATAAGGGGCCGGGTTGAATGCCATGGATCACCAGCGAACCGAGCAACAACGCGGTGACCGCATTGCCCGGAATGCCTAGCGACAACAATGGAATCATGCTGCCGCCAACCGCTGCGTTGTTTGCCGATTCCGGACCGGCGACGCCTTCCATGGCGCCATGGCCGAAGCGCTCGGGTTGCGTCGCGATGCGCCGTTCCAGCGCATAGGACATGAACGATGCGGTCACCGGTCCGCCACCTGGCACGATGCCAAGCAAGAACCCCAAACCGCTACCCCGCAGGATCGGTCGCCACGACACCCGCCAGTCCTCGCGTGTGGGCCACAGCCCGCGAATGCGATTGGCGACCAAGGTACTGCGTGCCTGTGACTCGACATTGGCCAGAATCTCGCTCACGCCGAACAGTCCAATGACGACGGCGAGCAGTTCGATGCCGGCGGTGAGTTGGATGGAATCGAAGGTGAAGCGCTCCTTGCCATTCACGACATCGATGCCAACCGCTGCGGCAAGAAAGCCAAGCGCGATCATCAGCACACCTTTGGCGGTTGAGCCTGAGATCATGTAGAGCGTGCAGACGAGCCCGAGCACCATTAGCGCGAAATTTTCCGGCGGCCCAAATCGAATCGCCACTGCGGCAAGCGCCGGTGCGAAGAGCGTCAGAGCGATCAAGCTCAAGGTCCCGGCGAAGAACGAGCCCAGTGCCGCAATGCCCAATGCGGCGCCCGCGCGTCCCTGTCTGGCGAGCTGATGGCCATCGAGACAGGTCACCACCGAGGCCGCTTCGCCTGGGATGTTGACGAGTATCGAGGTGGTTGAACCGCCATACATCGCACCGTAGAAGATCGACGCCAGCATCGCCATGCCGGCGACCGGCGTGAGGACGAAGGTCATCGGCATCAGCAGCGCGAGCGCGGCAAGCGGTCCCACGCCCGGCAGCACGCCAACTAGTGTGCCGATCAGACTGCCAAGAAGGCAGTAGTAGAGATTGCCTGGGGTGAGGATGACGCCAAATCCGGTTGCCAGACCAGCCAGCGCATCCATGTATCTACCAGCCCCAGGGACCGCGCGGCAGCGGCATGCCAAGCAGATGTCCGAACAAGCCCATGACGACCGTGACGGCCGCTAGGGTGATGGCGAGCGACTCGATCCAACCAGCGCGTTCCACGCTTTTAAGGAGCACGAGCATCGTGATGGCACTTGCCACCGCGAAGCCTACATACTGCGTTGCACCGGCCAGCAATGTGAGGCCTGCCACAACGCCTAATACCCGCCAGAGCGCCGGGCCACGCGGCCACGCGGGATTGGTTGTGGCGGTCTTGCCGACCAGCAAATAGATGCCGGTTGCGGCAATGAGGAGTCCTGCGATCAATGGGAAGAGCCCGCTTTCCGGGCCGGATGGTCCGAACATGCCAAGGCCGTGCGCATGGATAGCCGCAGCAATGCCAAGCAAGATCCAGAAGCAATTTAAGGCGCGTTCAGCCATTGATCGGCGAGGATCTGTTGGTGGTTCGATCATCGTTCCTGTCGAGAGCGGGGGCGTGCATGGTACCCGTGCGTGTGGAAGTCCGTTCGGAGGCGGAGGCGCGCCGTCTATCGCTTGCGCGCGGACTCGCATAATCGGAACCACATCACGTCGACGTGCGTTGTATCCGTTACCGTCGTGACATACCACCACGTTCTCGCCACGCGTCAGTCGGTCGATCGGTGCTGTTGTCGATAAACCCCAAGGGGCTGGCATCTCCGGCTCATGGCTACGGAGAACATCATGATGATGATTAAAGAAACACTGATTAAGTTCCCAATGCAGTCGACCATACGCGATGCTCATGCGTTAGTTGCGAGATGGATGACTGCGCTGGAAGAGATCGACGATGAAGCAAATGACCCTGGCGGCGGCGAAGGGATTCGAAGTGCACGGGCGCGCC
>SHXR01000021.1 GCA_009693235.1 Betaproteobacteria bacterium
CGTTGCCCACGCCTGCTGCGCCAAATACCGCAGAGAGAATCAAGCCACCACCTGCAACGCCCGCTCGATTCCCGGCAGGTCGTCAATACCGCCGATGATCAGCTCATCCAGACCAAGGGTTCGATAGTCGTCGTAACGCTTGCGAACTTCGCTTGCCGTCCCCGCCGCGGCGTGGCGATGGATGACATCGTCGGTAATGAGTCGTTCAACGATCGGCCAGCACTCGTCGCGATAGGCATCCCATAGCGCTTGCTGATCGAGTGATGTGCCGGCCAGTTCGACATTCTTGGCATGATGTGCGCCCCGCAGAATGAAACCCATGGTGCGCCGAATACTATTGCGCGCGGCCAATCCGTCATCGGCGATGCGTGTGTAGACGATGGACATGGTTTTGCAATGACCGGGACGTGTGCGGCGCGTCGCGCCTTGTTTCGTTTGCGCGACACACCACCGAATAAATTCAGGGGATGTAGCCGCCGAAATCAAAACGCCGTCAGCCATCTCGCCCGCCAGCTCCAACATCTTCGGACCGGATGCCGCCAACACGATCGGCACCGAGTCGGTTGGATTCGGCAGACGCCGCCCTTGCACGTTAAATGCCGTACCGGCGTGGTTCATCGTCTCGCCCGCAAAGAGCGAGCGGCACACCTGAATGGATTCTCGAAGCGTAGGCACCGGATGCGGTGATGCGATACCGGCCGCCGCAAGATCACCCGGCGCACCCACCCCAATGCAAAGCACCACCCGGCCGGGAAAGAGTTCGTCGAGCGCCGCCGCCGACATGGCGATCGAGACGGGATGGATGGCATACGGACTCATCGCCATCAGCGCGACTTTCACGCGCCTGGTTGCGGCTAGCACCGCATGGGCCGTGGTGACCGGATCGCGCAGAAACAGGTGACTCGCCATCCATAGCGTCGCTGCACCCGCCGCTTCGGCAGCCTTTGCTTGCGCCACCGCTTGAGCGATGCTCGCTCGGCCGTCAAAGGCAACGCCGATCGATCCGCGCGCGCTATTGCCCGGCATCGAATCCATACGCATCCTTCAACACGCGCACCGCGTCATCAACATTTCCCGTTGCGCTAGGTAAGGCACCGAAGCGGCGATCAGCTGCGTCGGGATCCTTGAGACCGCCTGCCGTCATGAGCGCCACCACCGATGCGTTGGCGGCGATGATGCCCCGTGCTCGCAGCCGCTCGATCAAAGGCAATGTGGCGGCGGCCGATGGCTCCGCCCAGATGCCCTCGGTGCGCGCCATTTTCTCCTGCCATATAAACATGGCCTCATCCTCGATAAACATCGCGACACCATTGGAGGCACGCAAGGCGTGCACACCTTGATACGTTCCCTGCGCGGCGCCAATGGACGCGGCGATCGTCGGTACCGCGCGCTCACGCACCGGGGGTTGATCGAGCCCCGCCGTCATCGCGGCTGCAAACGATCCGGATATTTCCGCTGCGGCAAAGCGCGGTACCCGATCTATCCATCCGTATCGGCGCATTTCATCGAAACCTTTCCAGATCCCATAAAGCGCATCGGCGTAACAAACCGGAAGCACGCACCAGTCCGGTGACCGCCAGTGCAGGGATTCCGCGATTTCATAGGCAATGGTCTTGTAGCCCTCGATGCCGTAGGGGTTGCTGCCCACCGCCGGGCCGTAGTAGACCGACGTCGGATACCAACCAAAGCGATCTACCGCCGCCGACAAGACCCGCCAACGATCGGCGCTGGTCGGTACCACCAAGAGCATCGCGCCATAGGCGCGCATCTGCGTCACCATCGGCCCGGCGGCGCCTTGGAAGGTAACGACCACGCACGGCAATCCCGCCTTGGCGGCATACGCCGCGGTCGCAGCCCCCGCATTGCCAGAAGAGCTCGATGCGATCACGCGCGCGCCAAGCTTCACCGCCATCGAGACGGATGCGGATGCCAAGCGGTCCTTGAACGACCAGGTCGGATTGCAGCTCTCGTCCTTGATCCATAGATCACCCAGCCCAAGCTTTTGCACACGGACGAGCGGCGTCGCGCCTTCCCCGAGCGTGATGGCCTCCCTGGCATCCACCGGCAGGTGCGCATCGAAACGCCACATCGAAGCGTTTGGTGTTGGCGGGCCGGGCCGCGCCATTGATTGGCCGGGCTCGTACGCGACGGTAAGATTGGCCGCGACTCCCGCCGCGGCGCATGTTTTGCAGCCGCGCGCATAGGCGGTAACAGGCAGCAGGGTCGAACAACGAATGCAGCGTAGGCCAGACGGTTTGCTCATCAGCGCATTATGCCGATTGTCGAAAGAAGTGCGGGATTGAAGACCGTAGGTTGCAAAAGCAGCGCGCATTCCACCAACGGTTTGGGCTTCGTATCGCATTGACCCCGGCGGCATGCATACTGCTTTTTCGTACCTGTGGCACTACTTCATCCGCGCGGCAAGATCAGCCGGCTTCATCTGCTCGTAGGGTTCGAATGGCTGATGAATCCATGGATTCTCCGGCAGAAAATCCACGTAGTAGTCGGGCTTCACTTGCGAGCAGCCCTTGTACCAAAGAACGGCTGTCCGGATGTCCCGGATATGCGGATGGATGGATGCGACGTGCTTCTTCACCACTTCGAGGGTCGCACCGGAATCGACCAGATCATCCACCAGCAACACCGCATCGCCAATCGAATCGGTGGTCATCGTCATATGCTTTGCCACGACGATTTCCCCGCGCACATTGTCTGCTCCACCGACATACGAGGCGGTCGAGATGATGGCAAGCGGCGCATCGAAAATACGTGACAAGGCATCGCCCACCCGCAGACCGCCCCGTGCGATGCAAACGATCTGATTGAAGGTCCAGCCGGACCGATGCACATTGGCCGCCAACCGTTCGATGGTCCGGTTGTAATCGGTCCAGCTTACGTAGAGGTCACCCATGCGGTTTGGTCTTCTATTGGAATGGATGCCGGTTGATGATGGTCTGATCGCGATCGGGGCCGGTCGAAATCATATCGATCGGCACGCCGCAGACCGCTTCGAGTTTTTCCAGATAGGTGCGCGCCGCTTGGGGAAGCTCCGCCAATCGCTTGATACCGACGGTATTTTCCGACCAGCCGGGCAGTTCCTCATAGACCGGCTTGCAACGCGCGAGATCGTCGGCGCCAAGCGGCAACACATCGGTGCGCTCACCCGCAATATCGTATGCGGTGCAAATCTTGAGCGATGCGAAGCCGTCGAGGACATCGAGCTTGGTCGCGCAAATCCCGGAAACCCCGTTGATTTGTGCGGCGCGTTTCAGCGCGACGCCGTCCAACCAACCACAACGACGTGGGCGACCGGTGACCGAACCGAATTCTTGTCCGCGTGCGCGCAATCGCTCGCCGGTCGGGTCGAGCAGCTCGGTGGGAAACGGGCCGGACCCTACGCGTGTTGCGTAGGCTTTCGCGATACCGAGCACATAGTGCAGCGACTGCGGACCGACGCCCGTCCCGGCACCCGCCGCGGCCGCCAGCGTATTGCTCGAGGTGACGAACGGATAAGTGCCATGGTCGACGTCAAGCAGACTGCCTTGGGCACCTTCGAAGAGGATGCTCCGGCCCGCACGCATCGCTTCGTGCAAGGCACGCGACACGTCGGTCACCATCGGCAGGAGGCGCGGCGCCAAGGTAAGCGTGTCATCGCAGGTCTTTTGCAAATCGACCGGCTTCGCGTGGTAGTACTTTGTCAGCACGAAATTGTGGAAATCGAGCAGTTCAGCGAGCTTCGTTCGAAAGGCTTGCGGCGCGGCCAAGTCTTGTACGCGAATGGCGCGCCGGGCGACTTTGTCTTCATAGGCCGGGCCGATGCCGCGACCAGTGGTGCCGATCTTGGCCTCGCCCTTGGCGTTTTCGCGCGCATGATCGAGTTCAACATGATGCGGCAAGATGAGCGGGCAAGCGCCGCTCACCCCGAGACGCGCCGGCACATCAACGCCAACCTGGGCAAGTTCGTCGATTTCCTGCAGCAGCGCAGTGGGCGAGAGCACGACACCATTGCCGACATAGCACTGCACACCCGCACGCAGGATGCCCGATGGAATAAGCCTGAGGATGGTCTTCTTGCCGCCGATCACCAGGGTATGCCCGGCATTGTGGCCGCCTTGAAAGCGTGCCACGACGCTCGCGTGCTCCGTGAGCCAATCGACGACCTTACCTTTGCCTTCGTCACCCCATTGGGTACCGATTACTACAACGTTACGCGCCATGTTCTCTCATCGTTGATAATCGGTAGCGGTCCATGCCTTGCCACCTACTGCAAGGTGGTGACAACCCATGCCGCCCCTTGCCGTACGATGCGTCGATCGCATCCTAATTCCGCCAGTGTAGCCGCATGTCCGGGGAGCTCGTAAATCACGATCTCGCCGGCGGTGCGCAGTTGCGTGATCTTCGCTTCCAGCGCGACGTCGACATCGAGCGGGGCGAGCACGCCACCGCGTTTCGGCGGTTGCGCGGAAACACGGTAGAGTTTGCGTAGATCAATACTGAACCCGGTCGCCGGCCGCGCCCGTCCGAACGCTTCGCCGACCTCATCGTACCTGCCACCCAACGCAATGGTGCCCGGCTCCTCGGCCGAGTATGCGGCAAACACGACACCGCTGTGATAGTGATAGCCGCGCAAATCGGCGAGGTCGATACTCACCGAATCGGGGTGATCAGCGACCAACGCGCCAAGTGCGTCCAGTGCACTCGTAATATCCGGATCGGCGGGCAAGCACTTCCGCGCGGCGGCCAGCACCTCGATGTCGCCGTACAAATTCGGCAATTCAAGCAGCGCGTCGCGTGTCGATGCAGCGAAGTCAGTCGTCAACACAAGAATGCCGGCGCGATCTTTTTGCTGCAAAACCTCCAGCAGATCCTCTTCCTGTTCGCCTTGGATGCCGGCGCGCCGCGCTAAGGCGCGAAAGACGCCGACATGCCCGAGGTCGATCCGTGAGCGTGCGAGGCCTGCTGCCGCAAGCGCACGACGCACCAGACGCAGCATTTCGATATCGCCCTCGATCCCTGCATGCCCGTAGAGTTCGGCGCCGATTTGCAGCGGCTCGCGGGTCGCGGTGAGATCACGCGGGCGCGAATGGAGGACCGTGCCGCAGTAACAAAGGCGCGCCACGCCATGCCGGTTCAGTAAATGGGCATCGATGCGCGCGACTTGGGGCGTGATATCGGCCCGCAAACCCATGGTGCGGCCGGAAAACTGGTCGATCAGCTTGAAGGTGCGGAGATCGAGGTCGCGGCCGGTGCCGGTGAGGAGCGACTCGATGTATTCCAGCATCGGTGGCATGACAAGCAGATAGCCATGCGCCCGAAACAACTCCAGCAGACGCGAACGCAGCGCCTCGATACGCTCCGCTTCAGGCGGGAGAATATCGTCGACGTGTTCCGGCAATAGCCACTTGCGCATGATGCCCCGCCGTCATTCGATCGCAGGTCAGGCCGCGGCGACGAACAGCACTAAGCCCGCAACAATCGAGGCGAATCCGACCGTGCGGATCTGACCATCATTCATGGCGGCAATTTTAGTGAACATGTCGCGCCAGACGGACGGATTGACGAACGGCAATAGTCCCTCGATCACCAATGCGAGGCCCACTGCCATCAAGAGCGTCGACCCCACCTATTTGGCGCCCCTTCCCTGTGGATTGGGCGCTTTGAAGTAGCGGAAGAAATCGGAAGTCGGATCGATCACCATCAGATCGCCGCGCGAACGGAAGGTCGCACGATAGGCTTCCATACTCCGATAAAACGAATAGAACTCCGGATTGGCGCCATACGCTTTGGCGTAGATCGCGGCGGCCCGTGCATCGCCTTCACCCTTCATCCGCTGCGCCTCGCGATAGGCCTCGGCAAGGATGACCGAGCGCTTTTGATCGGCTTCGGCACGAATGCGGTCGGCTTCACCGGCACCGGTTGATCGTTGCTCATTGGCGACGCGCTTGCGTTCCGATTCCATCCGCTGGTACACGCGCTCGCTCACCTCCTGCGGCAATTCAACGCGCTTCAGGCGAACATCGACGATCTGCATGCCAAGCTCGCCCGCGATGACATTGGCCTTCTCGCGCATGGCGTCCATGATGTGATCGCGCTCTTCGGAGATGATTTCACGCAATTTCCGCACACCGAACTCGTCACGCAAGCCGGCGTTGACGGCGGTCGACAACCGATTCTGCGCAATGCGCTCATCGCCACCGGTACGAAGATAGTACTGCTTCACATCGGTGATGCGCCATTTGACGAACGAGTCGACCAGAATCGGAATATTGCCGTCGGTGATGAAACGCTCGGCATCGGGCGTATCGAGCGTGAGGATGCGCGAGTCGAAATAACGAACGTTCTGGATGAACGGAATCTTCATGTGAAGGCCCGGCTCCTGAACGACCCCCTTCAATTCGCCCAGCTGAATCACGATCGCACTTTGCCGCTGATCGACGGTGTAAAGCGAGGCCGACAAGATGAGGACTACGACCACAAGGGCCGCGATAATACCGCCAAGACTTTGTTTCATCACCGCACCTCTCGCTCTCGATTGCGCGGAATTTCACGACTGCGCACGGTCGGTGGTTCGACCACCGCCGGCGACGGCACATCGGCTGGCGACTTGGGGAAGGCAAACGTTCCATCGGTCGAATTGGGGTTCGGGACCGCACCGGTCATCTGCATCAACCGATCCAATGGCAGATAGAGCATGTTGTTGTTCTGGCGCGTATCGATCATCACTTTGGTTGAATTGGCCATGATCTGCTGGACCGTTTCGAGATAGATCCGCTCGCGTGTTACGCCAGGCGCCCGCTCGTATTCGGTCAGCACTTGCCGGAACCGTGACGCCTCACCTTCGGCGTTCGCCACCACCGTCTGCCGATAGCCGGTGGCTTCTTCGAGCAATCGGGAAGCAGCGCCGCGCGCTTTCGGCAATACATCGTTGGCGTACGCCTCGCCTTCGTTCTTCAAGCGTTCGCGATCCTGACCGGCTTTCACCGCATCATCGAACGCGGCCTTGACTTCTTCCGGTGCTTGCGCGGCCTGCAGGTTGACGCGACGAACGCCGATGCCCGATTTGTAGCGATCGAGGATGTCTTGCATCAGTTTTTGCGTGTCGGCAGCGACCTTGCCGCGGCCTTCTGACAAGACAACATCCATCTTGCTCTTGCCGATAATTTCGCGAATCGCGGTTTCCGCGACCTGCTTGACGGCGTCTTCCGCGTTCTTGTTGTTGAACAGGAATTCGAGCGGATCGCGAATTTCGTATTGCACGACGAACTGGATATCGATGATGTTTTCATCATCGGTAAGCACGAGCGATTCCTTGGTATTCCGGCGTTTCACGGCCGCGGATTCGGAAAATCCGACTTCCACATTGCGCACCTGCGAAACGTTCACCAGCTCATGGGTCTGTATTGGATAAGGGACGCGCCAGTTGAGGCCTTCCGTGGCCGTGCTGCGGTACTTGCCGAATTGCAGGACCACACCGCGGTATTGGGGATCCACGATGAAAAATCCGCTGGCCAGCCAAGCGAGCAAGACCAAACCGCCCAACATGATCGCGCCACCGCTCATCTGACGCGCACTGGGGGGCTGTGGGCCGCCGCTTTGCCCGCTGCCGTTCTTGCGGCCGAACATGGCGGAGAGCTTTTGATTGAAATTGCGCCAGAGCTCGTCGAGGTCGGGCGGACCACCGCTTCCGCCACCGTTGCCACCACCCGAGTTTCCACCACCACCCGAGCCGCCCTTGCGGCCCCACTGAGGATCAGACATAGGTATTTCCGACTTCCGGCACGGTTGGATCGATCGCAGTGTTGAGAAGTTCGCGGGAACTTCTGGATGCGGCCATCTCGGTGATGGCTTCGCGAAGATGTTCGATGCCCTGTCCCGTCTTGGCACTCATCCGAACGCGCGCGATGGTACCACATTCATCTCGGTCAATTCCTGGTCGGATATCGGTGCGGTCGATCTTGTTGAGGACCAAGAGTTGCGGGATTGCAGCGGCGCCGATCTCGGCTAGGACTTGATTGACTTGCTCGATTTGCTGCGCGCGTCCCGGTGAGGAGGCATCGACGACATGCACCAGGATGTCGGCCTGCACCGTCTCCTCCAGCGTGGCGCGAAAGGCGGCCACCAGTGCGTGCGGGAGGTCGCGGATAAAGCCGACGGTATCGGAGACGGTGAGATTGCCGGCCGCCGGCAAATACATCCGGCGCGTCGTGGTGTCGAGGGTGGCAAATAACTTGTCGGCCGCGTAGGACCGGGCATGCGTCAAGGAATTGAATAGCGTCGATTTGCCGGTATTGGTGTAGCCGACGATCGACACCGACAAAATATCGCGGCGGGAGCGGGCGCGTCGTTGGACGTCCCGTTGCCGCCGCAATTTTTTGAGCTTTTCGCGGAGCACCTTTACACGGGTGCCAAGCAGCCGGCGATCGGTTTCAAGCTGGGTCTCACCGGGGCCACGCAAGCCAATGCCGCCGCGTTGACGTTCCAAGTGAGTCCATCCGCGCACCAGGCGGGTGGAGAGGTGTTCGAGTTGCGCGAGTTCGACCTGCACCTTGCCTTCATGGCTCTTGGCGCGTTGGGCAAAGATGTCGAGAATAAGGCTCGCTCGATCGATGACCCGGCATCCCAAGGCTCGTTCGAGATTGCGTTCCTGGGCGGGCGACAAGGCATGATTGAAGAGGATGACACTGTTCGGATGTCCGACCAACATCTCCTTGATTTCGGTCGCCTTGCCACTCCCGATGAACAAGGCCGGGTCTGCTTTGGCGCGCTTGGCTTTGACGCTCGCCTGCACGCGAAGACCGGCGCTCTTGCAAAGCAGTTCGAATTCTTCGCAGCGCTCGGCGAAATCGAGCGCGGAAATACTGCGGGAACCGAAATCGACGGCGACGAGAATCGCCGCATCACCACTCTCAGGACGATCAAACATCCCGCATGCCGCCTCGCGTCCGCATGCCGGGCCGGTAAGCGCCCCGCAATATCACTCGCCTTCTAGGGCGTCTGGCGCGATCGTAACGGCGCGCGAGGGCACGACAGTCGAGATCGCGTGCTTGTAGACCATTTGCGTTACGGTGTTTTTGAGAAGGACGACGTACTGATCGAATGATTCCACCTGCCCTTGCAGTTTGATTCCATTGACGAGATAGATCGATACAGGAATGTGCTCCTTGCGAAGCGTATTCAAGAATGGATCTTGTAACAGCTGTCCCTTGTTGCTCATGAAGGCTCCAAGTCGATCTTTTTGTGCGGTTACTGTAATGGATTTCCGTTGTCAATGCCATCCTCATGGCGCCTCTTAGCAGGGGAAATTCCATTGGGTCGCGGAATTCTCCAACTAGTTCCCCGTTCCGGTCCAGCCGGTGGATCGGCCGGACGGCCGGCTTCCGTCAATCCGCATGGACGAACGGATTCCGGCCGACGCGAAACTCGATCCGTAGGGGCGTCCCGTGCAGATCGAATGCGCGCCGGAAAATCCCTTCGAGATAGCGCCGATAGGTGTCGGAAACCGACTGCAACGCCGTCCCATGGATGATGATGACAGGAGGATTACTGCCGCCTTGATGGGCATAACGCATTTTCGGACGGGTATACCCGCTGCGCGGCGGCGCCTGCTTGATCACTGCATCCTGTAACAGCCGCGTGAGGCGCGGCGTCGGCAGTTTGACCATGGCCGCGGCGAATGCTTCATCGACCGACGCCATGAGCGGCTGCAAACCGACGTGGTCGCGGGCCGACACGAAATGCATCCGGCCAAAATTAAGAAAACCCAGCTTACGCTCCAACGCACGTTTCACCTGATCGCGCGCATAGCCCTCGAGGCCGTCCCACTTATTGACCGCGACCGTCAGCGCGCGGCCCCGCTCGACGATAAAGCCGGCAAGATGGGCATCCTGATCGGCGATTTCGGTCTGCGCATCGACCACCAGGATCGCCACGTTGGCTCGGTCAATCGCCTGCAAGGTCTTGATGACGGAAAATTTTTCGACGCCCTCGAACACCCGACCCTTGCGCCGCAGCCCGGCGGTATCGACCAGCAGGTAGCGCTTGCCGCCGTGCCGGAATTCGACTTCGATGGCATCGCGGGTCGTCCCGGGCCGATCGAAGGCAATCATGCGCTCTTCACCGAGCAGTGCATTCACCAGGGTTGACTTACCAACGTTAGGCCGTCCGACCACCGCAATGCGCGGCACGCGATTATCCTGGGGAAGATCATCGTCAACGGGCAGATCAGACAGCACGTCTTCCATTAACACGGTGATGCCATCGCCATGCGCCGCGGACACTGCCACCGGGTCACCCAGCCCGAGCTCGTAGAACTCTGCAGTAACGATAGCACGGTTCATACCCTCGGCCTTGTTCACCACCAACCGAATCGGCTTGGACAGCGTACGCAGCATGGTGGCAATCCGCTGGTCTTGTGGCGTGAGTCCTTCCCGGCCATCGACCAGAAACAACACCCGGTCTGCCTCGGCCAGCGCAAGGCGTGTTTGCTTGGCCATTTCAAGGAGCATGCCGTCTTTGGCGATTGGATCCAGTCCACCCGTGTCGACGATCAGATACGGACGACCGCCGACACGCCCTTCGCCATAGTGGCGATCGCGCGTGAGGCCCGGCACATCGGCAACGATCGCATCCCGCGACCGGGTCAGCCGATTGAAAAAAGTTGACTTGCCGACGTTGGGGCGTCCAACCAGGACAATAGTGGGTTTCATGGAATGCCCGAACGAATGGAACTGCGAAGAAGACGCTGATTAAACTTGCGTGCCGGTGGACCGATGCGGCCGCCGGCGGCAGGGCCAAGCATCACAACACGCCAAATGCGTAGATCGTTCCACGCCGCGTCTGGACCACGAATCCCGCCTCGATCGGACGAGGTGCGGCGACGATCGGCGAGCCGTCGGTTTCCATGCGCGCGACGAACTCACCGGAGACCCGGTCAAGCAGATGCACCAAACCCTGGCCGTCACCCACCGCGACGAATCGCCCAATCGGCAGCGGCACGCTCAAGGCGCGTCGCGTGAGCTTATCCTGGCGCCAAACGATAGCACCTGTTGATCGATCGAGCGCAGCCACCGCGCCTTTCGCATCCGCAACATAGACGATCCGTCCTTCGCCCATCAGACCGGACGCGCTCGAGATGTCCCGGGTCCATAACGGCGCGCCATTGTCCGCATCAAAACATGCCGCCCGCCCTTGGAAGGACACCGCGCACACTTCCCGCTGCATGAGCCATGGCACGCCAACCACATCGCTCACCCGCTCAAGTTCAGTCGTTCCCTTGGGTGATGAGACCGTGCCTTCCCATCGCAACGCGCCATTATTCATGGCGAGCGCCACCAACTTGCCACCCGGAAATCCGGCGAAGATTAAATTCTGATCGGCTGCCGCCCCGGCGTTGGCGCGTACCGTGAGGGCCGGGGCAACACGTTGATACGTCCACCGTCGCTTGCCATCGGTGGCGCTGAGTCCGAACACGCGGTTGTCGGCGGTGCGAACCACGACGAGGTCCGCAGCAATGAGCGGTGGTCCTAGCACTTCACTCGTGACGCGGACGTCCCAAACCGTCTTGCCGTTCGGATCAAACGCCACCACCCGACCGTTCAACGTTCCAACCACCACCAGATCGGCCGTCGCGCCGACCCCTGCAGAGATCCGGTCTTTGACGTCGGTGCGCCAGACTTCGTTGCCCGATTTCACCTCGAAACGGACCAGCGTACCGTCGTGGGCTGCGGCATACAACGCGGGCCCAACCACCACCGGGACGAGATCGAAGTCTTTCCCGTTGCCGACACTCGCTTTCCATAACACCTTGGTATCGATCGGCTTGTCGATCTCAGGCAAGTCCGGAAGGGGCGGCGTGCCGCTGCATCCGCACAGCACTATCGCCAGGACAGCGCCTACCGCACCATTCGCCAAGCGGCCCGCCGAGGGGATCCACCCTCGATCATGCATCACGCGCCCCCGAGCGCATCCAACTTCGATTGGAGCCGCTCCTTCTGTGCGCTGTTCTTAGCGTCGGTCTTGTCAATCGCCGTTTGGTAAGCCGCGCGGGCCTCGGTTTGCCGCCCCTTGACGACGAGGATGTCGCCTTTCAGCGCTGCAAACTGGGACGCAAATTCACCGGCGGGTGCGTTGTCGAGCAATTTGATCGCCTCATCGGTCGCCTCATCGTCGACCAGCACATGCGCCAAGCGAAGCTTTACGATCGATTGCAGCGCGGGCTCCGGAGCACGATCGATGACCCACTGCAGCTGCGCGCGGGCGGTCTTCAGGTCACCGGAATCAAAATGCACTTTCGCTGAAATCATGGCGGCGAGCGGGGCAAAAATCGTCCGCGGGAACTGTTCAAGGATCGCACCGGTAGTGTCACGCACCTGCTTGGTGTCCTTTTCGGCCGCCGCTTTTTGCAGAGCATCGTAGAGCGCCGACGCCTGCCCGGCCTGCGAGCGCTGGTACCACTGCCAACCAACCGTGCCGGCATAGACGAGCGCCACCGCGGTAATCGCAGTCAGCACGAGGTTGCCGAATTTTTGCCACCACGCCTTGAATTCCGCGAGCTGTTCCTGCTCCTCGAGATCGAGGGTCCGCATTACATCGCGTTCTTTCATAACTCGCCCTTTTGTGCCACTTGATTAAATTGAGTGCTGACCGATCATGGAGCGCCCGATTACCGCCCCAACCGATGACGCCAAGGCTGCCCGCGGCACCCGCTGCTGCGGCGTATCTAGCCGCAACGGCTTCACCGTCACCTCGCCCGCTGCCACTTCGTCTTCGCCAATGATCACCGCGACCGCCGCACGACTGCTATCCGCTTTCTTCATTTGCGACTTGAAGCTGCCACCGCCACAATGCAATGTCGTGGCGATCGCCGCGTCGCGCAATTGCTCGGCAACGCTGAATGCGAGCTTCTGAGCAGCATCGCCCTGATGCACAATATAGACATCCGGCCCCGGATGCTTGGCGACGCGTCCGGCTTGCTCGATCAAATCGAGCAAACGCTCAATGCCCATTGCAAAGCCCGCCGCCGGCGCGGGCTTGCCGCCAATCTGCTCAAAGAGGCCATCGTAGCGCCCGCCGCCGCACACGGTGCCTTGCGCGCCAAGTCGATCGGTGACCCACTCGAAGACGGTGAGGTTGTAGTAATCAAGCCCGCGTACCAGCCGCGGATCGATGGAATAGGCGATCCCCGCGTCGTCCAAGGTTCGCTTCACCGCATCGAAATGCGCAAGCGATACATCGCCAAGGAAATCCAGCAGGCGGGGCGCCCCATCGATCACTGACTGCATCGCCGGATTCTTGCTATCTAGCACGCGGAGCGGATTGGTTTCCAATCGGCGGGTGCCATCGCCATCGAGTTCATCGCGCCGTTCCCGCAGGTAGGCAACCAGTGCTTCGCGGTGCGCCATACGCTCCGGCAGACTACCCAGCGAATTCAAGCGCAGCTTAATGTCGCTCAAGCCAAGATCACGCCAGAGCCTTGCACACATCACCAGCAACTCGGCATCCATATCGGGCCCGGCATAGCCCAGCGCTTCGACACCCACTTGATGGAACTGCCGGTAGCGGCCCTTCTGCGGGCGTTCATGACGGAACATCGGCCCGATATACCAAAGGCGGCGCGGCGCATCGTAAAGAAGATTGTGTTCCATCGCGGCCCGTACGGTAGAGGCCGTGCCTTCCGGGCGGAGCGTGAGGTGCTCGCCGTTCAAATCGTCGACGAAACTGTACATCTCTTTCTCGACGATATCGGTCACCTCACCGATCGCACGTCGAAACAACGAGGTGTGTTCGAGCAGCGGCATGCGGATATTGCGATACCCGTAGCGGTGCAGCCAAGTCCGAATCGTTTCTTCGAACGCGAGCCACTGCTCCGCCGCGTCAGGGAGGATGTCGTTCATGCCGCGCACGGCCTGCAATTTTTGCGTCATCGTGCAGGCGTCAGCTGGGTCGCAGGACGGGCGGGCGCGGCATTCAAGGCGGCGTTCGCACCGTAGGTACGGTGCACGTATTGTTCGACGATCGCCTGAAATTCACGGGCGATGTGCTCACCTTTCAGCGTCACCGTCTTTTCGCCATCCACATACACCGGGGCGACCGGTCGCTCACCGGTGCCAGGCAGGCTGATACCGATGTTGGCAAACTTGCTCTCGCCCGGGCCATTCACCACGCAACCCATCACTGCGACATGCATCGCTTCGACGCCCGGATAGCTGGCGCGCCACAACGGCATTTGCCGGCGCAGGTAGGACTGGATGTCGGCGGCCAATTCCTGGAATACCGTGCTGGTCGTGCGGCCACATCCCGGACACGCAATCACCATCGGCGCGAACGATCTGAGCCCCATGGTCTGCAGCATCTCCTGCGCTACCAAGACTTCCTTGGTGCGATCGCCGCCGGGATCAGGCGTGAGTGACACGCGGATCGTGTCGCCGATGCCTTCTTGCAAGAGGACGGCCATCGCCGCGGTCGATGCGACGATGCCCTTGGAGCCCATGCCCGCCTCGGTCAGCCCAAGGTGCAACGGGTAGTCCGAACGACGGGCGAGTTCCCGATAGACGCCGATCAAATCCTGCACTCCACTTACCTTGCAGGACAGCACAATACGATCACCGGGCAGACCGATGTCTTCAGCGCGACGCGCGCTGTCGATGGCTGAGCTAATGAGCGCTTCACGCATGACCTCTGTCGTTGCAAGAGGCGTCGGGAGCGTCGCGTTTTGATCCATCATCCGCGCCAGCAGCTCCTGATCAAGGCTGCCCCAGTTCACACCGATCCGCACCGGCTTGCCGAACCGGCAGGCGGTCTCGATCATTTGCGAGAACTGCTCATCGCGCTTGGCGCCCTTGCCGACGTTACCCGGATTGATTCGATACTTCGCGAGCACCCGTGCGCAGTCCGGGACTTCGGAGAGCAGCTTGTGTCCGTTGAAATGAAAATCGCCCACCAGCGGCACATTGCAATGTTGCGCATCGAGCGCCTCACGAATGGCCGGCACGGCGCGCGCCGCCTCGAGCGTATTGACCGTGACTCGCACCAGTTCCGATCCGGCATTGGCAAGCGCCTGCACCTGTCGCGCGGTAGCGTCGACGTCGGCCGTATCGGTATTGGTCATCGACTGCACGACGATCGGCGCCGCCCCACCGAGCGCGATACCGCCGATGCGGGTCATCCGTGTGCGATGCCGTCCGGTGGGGCCATTCGTCTGGTGGTCTGTCGCGGTCACGGCATTCAGTTCAGGGTAATGCGCGCGACATCGTCACGAATGTGCGGCGTCAAATCGTAGGGAGCGTTGTTGTACTGAACGCGAACGCCGGTGGCCGCGCCGATGACCAAATTGAACGGAGGACGACCTGTCACCACCCGTTCAGTCCCAGCGGGGTTGAGCATGTTCATGAGTGTTTCGTCGTTGGCACTACGGATTTGCACCCAGGAATCCACCTCGAATTTGAGCACGATCCGCTTTTGACTGGCCGATGGAACCGGCGGTTCCGGTTTCACTATCGCAGGCTTGGCTGCCACGGCAGGAGGCGTTGGGCCAGGTGGTGTGACCACCGGTTCAGCTGGAGCGGGCGGCTCGACCACCGCGATGTTGTCGGTGGAAAGTGGTTGGGGCGTCGCCGGCATCAATGTAACGGGACGCGCCTCTTGCGTGGCCACCGGCGCGCTGGAGAATCCTTGAACGAAGGATTGAATCGAATCACTCCACTGATTGAGCATCAAGATTGCCAACAAAACGAGAATCAGTGAGCCGAAAATGTAGTAACGGTAAATCGGCGTCGAGCGCCCCGGAAACGGCACCGACATCTCGTTCATCTTGACGGTGGGCGGCGGCGACACCAGGCTCGCCCGCAATTGCGCGAGCAGCGGCTCCGGATCGACGCCGACGTGTTTTGCATAGGCCCGCATCATGCCGCGCACGACGGTCGCACCCGGCAGGGCGGCGTAGTTGCCCGCTTCCAGCGCGGCGAGTTGCTTTGCTGAATAGCGCAGCGCAAGCGCCAATTGATCGATGGTCATGCCACGTTCGTTGCGCGCTGCGGCGAGGATGCTGCCGGGCGTTCCGGACCCCGCCTCCGGCGACGCGCTTGCCTCGGTCATGACGACTTCACTCATTCGAATTGTCCCCGCTCATAGGCTTGCAACTCTCGGGATCCAGGAAAGCGACGACGCAACTGCGATGCAAAGCTTGCTTCCGCGGCCCTATCCCCGCGCAGACGCTCGATGCGAAGCGCAATCCATAGCGATTCTGCCGTTGGCGTGACAACCTGGTTGTATCGTCCGATCCGTTCACGTGCACGAATGATGTTCCGGCGCGCAAAATCCATGCGCGCGCCTGCAATCAAAGCCGCTGCATAGTTGGCATCGATCCGCAATGCCGAATCAATATGATCACCCGCTGTCTTAAGATCGCCCAACTTCTGCAGGCAATTGCTGGCGGTCAAATGCGTCTTGGCAGACGAAGGGTACAGGGGGTTGTCGATCGCCCTCATGAAAACTTCACCGCTTCACGCTCACGCCCGGTTTGGCAGAGGAACCAGCCATGGTTGTGATTGATATCGGGATCTTTCTCATCGAGCCGCAGTGCGCGCTCAAAACTTTGCTGCGCCTGAACTTGATCGCGCAGTTCCATATGCACCAGACCGAGGATACTGTGCGCGGGCGCGTACGTGGCGTCGGTATCCACCGCCACCTTCGCCTCGTCCAGTGCCACCGAAAAATTGCCAAGCTCGATGTAGCCGGCCGCAAGTTCGCCATGGGCTTTAGCGCTCGCCCGCGGATCAAATAGGCGATCGACCATCGTTGATGGCGGCCGCGAGCCGACCTGGGAACCAGAAGGATCGCTGCCACAACCAGCCAGCAGCAGCGCCATGATGGAAGCGGCAATCAGGTTCGCACGCATGAAGTTTGCCGCACCGGTCCGCTTCATCACGCGTTCGCCCTCGCCCACCGGTCGGCTCGCCGGGTGCGGTCCTCGACTTGTCCGGCCAGTTGCCCGCAAGCTGCATCGATATCATCGCCTCGCGTCTTGCGCGTGGTGGTCAGCAACTCGGCGGCGTTGAGACGCTCATTGAACCGATGAATCCGATCGGGCGGCGATCGCACGAACCCGGCGCGCGGAAATGGATTGAACGGGATCAAATTGACCTTCGCTGGAACATCGGCGAGCAGGCGAATCAATTCGTCTGCATGCTGATCAGAATCGTTGACGCCGGCGAGCATCACGTATTCAAAGGTGATGAAATTGCGCGGCGCGAAGGCGAGGTAACGTCGGCAGGCCGCCAGCAACTCGCGCAACGGGTACTTGCGATTGATCGGCATCAGCTCGTCGCGCAAACGATCATTCGGTGCATGCAGCGACACCGCCAGCGCGACCGGACAATCCTCGCCGAGACGATCGATGAGCGGCACAATACCCGAGGTGGAGACCGTCACCCGCCGCCGCGAAAGGCCATACGCATTGTCATCCAGCATCAGTTGCAGCGCGGGCAGCACCGCCTCGTAGTTGAGGAGCGGCTCGCCCATGCCCATCATCACGACATTCGTTACTGCCCGTTCACCGAGCTGCGCATAGCCGGATGCAGCCAATGCGCGATTGGCATGCCACAGCTGGCCGATGATCTCGGCAGTGGTGAGGTTGCGATTAAATCCTTGCTTGCCGGTCGAACAGAACTTGCAGTCAAGGGCACAGCCGGCCTGCGACGATACGCACAGCGTGCCCCGGTTCGTCTCGGGTATAAACACCGCCTCGATACCATTGCCCGCACCGACATTCAGCAGCCATTTTCGCGTGCCATCGGCAGCCGTTGCATCGCTCAATACCCGCGGGCCCAGAACGGTGGCCCCTGCGATCAGTTTTTCACGTAGCGTTTTCGCCAGATCGGTCATCGCGGCAAAATCGGCGACCCCCGCCCGGTGAATCCAGCGCTCGACCTGTTTGGCACGAAACGGCTTTTCGCCAATACTTGCGAAGTATTCGATGAGCCGGCCGGCATCATGGCCTAACAGATTGATAGACGTCACCAGAGTCGGACGGCTAGCGGCCGTAGACTTCCATGGCCGGGAAGAAGAACGCTATTTCATTGCGAGCCGTATCAGTGCCATCCGAGCCGTGCACGGCGTTGGCATCGATCGAATCGGCGAAATCGGCGCGAATCGTACCTTTGGCGGCCTTCTTCGGATCGGTGGCTCCCATCAACTCGCGATTCCGTGCGATGGCGTTCTCGCCTTCGAGCGCCTGGATCAGGACTGGACCTGAGGTCATGAACCTCACCAGATCGCCGAAGAACGGACGCGCGCGATGAACGCCATAGAACGCCTCGGCTTCCTGTTGCGAGAGGTGTTTCATTCTTGCTGCGATGATCTTGAGACCCGCGCCCTCGAATCGCGCGTAGATCTGGCCGATGACATTTTTTTCCACCGCATCGGGCTTGATGATGGAAAGCGTACGCTCTACCGCCATGAAACATCTCCCACTGAGTATCGTTGCAAATGACTTTAATGAATGCCCGTTGCCGCGCCGCAGCCGGGCACGGCGATCGATGACAAACTGGACGTTGCCTCAGATGGTTGGACTGTCGCGCCGTCATCGCGTTCGACGAAGGCGCGGATGACAGCACCGCCTCGCCAGCGATTTAACGAACCGACCACTGCATGAACACTTGACGTAACCAACTATTTTAGCACGATAAATATCAATCTCCGCGGTCTTCGGGCAAGCCCCTCTCTAGCCATGCGATACCACCCCGTGGGGCCGCCATGCAACGGTCCAGCCGATCTCATTGCGGGCGGCGCGAAATGCCGCATCCACCCCGATCCCAGGCACATAGGCTAGCTCGCTGTTGATATGGACAAGCGGCAGCCGCTCACGTTCCCACGGCGGCACACCAGCCTCCTGAAAGACGTTCTTGAGCGTCTTGCTGCCACCGCCTGGATGCAGGCGAATGCGCGCGCCTGCTGTGCGCAATCTGGCAAAGACGCGACCCGCTTGAACCCATCGATCGCCCATGCCGACGCCCACACGCCGACGCATGATGAGGACACCACCCAAAATCGGGACCGACCAACGCATACGACCGTTCCACTCCGCCGTTGCATCAATGGGCAGATGGTCGCGATGCCGCAACAGGTAAAGGCGATCCCGGAAGCGCCGCAACGCATAGCCCGCACTTTCATAGGCCACGTTCGCAGCCGGCCGTGCCTGCCGCAGCTGACGGAGGAACTCTTCCATTTGCACCGTAGACGGTGCCGGCACCGCTTCACCACGCAGCCAAGTACGCATGGCGTTGGTCGCCCGGTCATCCGCCAACGCCAGCAATCGCGCCAGCAGCAACGATTCGCGACGTTGCATGCCGCGCAGGTCGAGTTGCCCTAACGTCTCCAGCAAATCGGCGGCTTGCGCAAGATGCCGGGCGCTCCGTGCCAGATTGGCGATGGCCGCAGGTTCCCGCGCGACCAACAAGGGCACCACATGATGTCGCAAATAGTTCCGGGTGAGGGCAGTATTGTCGTTCGACTCGTCATGCACCCACGCCAGTCCATGGCGACGCGCGTAGGCATCGATCTGGGCGCGTGTTACGTCGAGCATTGGCCGCACAAAAACGGGCAGCGGGTTCGCCATGTCGTTGGTCACCGCCATCGCAGGGTTCCGCACCACCCGGTGGGCACCCATTGCCGCCAAGCCGGGCAGCCCGGCACCCCGCAACAACTGCAGCAGAACGGTCTCCGCCTGGTCATCGCGATGATGCGCCAGCGCAACATGCGACGCACCGCAATCTGCCAGTGCTTGCCGGCGCGCGATGCGTGCAGCGGCTTCGATGCCTTGGTCACGCCATGGGGTGATATCAACACGCACGATCTGCAACGGGATACCGTAGGCGGCACAAAGACCCGCACAGAAGCGGGCCCACGCATCGGCATTGGGGCTGATGCCATGATGAACATGCATCGCCGCCAGCGGCACACCGCCCCGCCCCGCCCACGCTTGCAACACATGAAGCAGAACGACCGAATCGATCCCGCCCGAAAGGGCCACGCAGACGCCGCTCGAGGAGGGCATGCGCCGGGTGATGCCCCCCTCGAACGACAGGACCCGCTCAGGTCGCGGCGGTTTCCTTGTATCGGCCATAGGCCATCAACCGATCGAAGCGGGTGACAACCAGCTCTTTCGGGCTCAAGGGGGTGAGCTGACGCAGCGTTTCATGTAGCGCCTTTTTGAGGGTCTGCCCCATCGCCGGATGATCCCGATGCGCACCACCGAGCGGCTCGCTCAGGATGCGGTCGATGAGACCGAGTGTCTTCAGACGGGCCGATGTAATGCCAAGGGTTTCGGCCGCTTCCGGCGCGTGCTCCGCGCTTTTCCAGAGAATCGAGGCGCAACCTTCCGGGGAAATCACCGAGTAGGTTGAATACTGCAACATCATGAGCGCATCGCCAACGGCAATCGCCAAGGCCCCGCCCGATCCGCCTTCGCCGATGACCGTGCAAATCACCGGCACCTTGAGGCCCGCCATGGTGGAAAGATTGCGGCCGATCGCCTCGGACTGACCGCGCTCCTCGGCACCGATGCCAGGATAGGCGCCGGGCGTATCGATGAAGGTAAAAATGGGAATCGAGAATTTCTCGGCCAGTTTCATCAGGCGCAAGGCCTTGCGATAGCCCTCAGGCCGTGGCATGCCGAAGTTGCGCAGGATCTTCTCGCGCGTATCGCGGCCCTTTTGATGGCCGATCACCATGACGCTTTGCCCATTGAAGCGCGCCAGCCCACCGACGATCGACAGATCATCGGCATAGGCACGATCACCATGCAGCTCGTTGAAGTCGGAAAACAGCATGTCGATGTAGTCAAGCGTGTAAGGCCGCTGCGGATGGCGCGCGACCAACGCAACCTGCCAGGGCGACAGCTTGGCGTAAATGTCCTTGGTGAGGGCCTGACTCTTTTTCTGCAGGCGTCCGATTTCCTCGGAAATATCGACGGCTGAGTCGTCCTGCACAAAGCGCAGTTCTTCGATGCGCGCTTCCAGCTCAGCAATCGGCTGCTCGAAATCAAGGAATGTTGTTTTCATCATGAAGCTGGTACCAGTCGGCTACGCTTGATCGCGGTCGTACGCGCTCGGGAGAGGGCGACGCATTTTACGCACAACCGCGCGCACCCGGCCGCATCGTAGACAAGATAGATTGATCAGCAAATCGATGCCGAGCCGATAATGTGAACTATCCAACGCTTGCCTGGCCCGATCGCGATGAATGAGCGGGTGCGGCGCACTCAATACTCGACCGGCACCGGATCAAGACTGCGCCATAGGTACCAGGTCGCTACCGAGCGCCATGGTGCCCACGGCTCGGCAATGCGGCGGAGCGTCCGCTCGGACATGACCCGGCCGCGACGGTAATGCAGACTCACCGCCCGTTGCAGGCCGACATCGGCAACCGGCAGGATATCCGGGCGCAGCAAATTGAAGATCAAGAACATCTCCGCGGTCCATCTCCCGATACCCCGCACCGCGGTGAGATCAGCGATGATCGCTTCATCATCCATGGCATCCCAGCGCGTGGGGTCCAGGCGCCGGCTGGCAAACCGGTCGGCGAGTTCCCTCACATATTCGACCTTGCGTTGCGACAAACCGGCCGCTCGCAGGTCGGCTATCGCGGTCGCAGCAATATTGACGGGAGTGAGCGTGCCACCCACCGTTGCGAGAACCTTCTGCCAGACGCTTGCAGCGGCTTTGACCGAGATCTGTTGGCCGACGATCGAGCACGCCAGCGTTTGAAAGGCATCCCCGCGACTACCCAGCGCAATACCACGGCGTGCCCGCATGATCGTGGCGAGGATCGGATCAGCGCGCGCGAGCTCACGCTTGGCGCGTTGCCAGTAGGGAGGGGCCTCCATGGGTCGATTGGCTTTCTACCGTTACATGCCTTGCCGCAATGGCAAGTTAAGCAATAGGTTCTGTGGCTTCATGCGGACCAGATGTTGATCGTTCATCGCGAGGGCAAGATACACCGGACGCCCCCCGACTTCCGGTCGAGTGAGCCGCGCGTCCTCGAACTCTAACCGGAACAGGCAAAGCAAGCGGCGCAAGTCGCCCTGGTCTACCGCCTCGCCCCGCCACATGGCATTCAAAATCGTCGTCGCGTCAGCATCCAAGCCGACATGCCAGACCCATCGCTCATCCTCGATCTGCCGGAGCGGGCGAATGCGCACCACAAGCTTCAACAGGTGGCCGATCCACTGCTCCATGACCCGCGCCAGGGCATCGAGCGACGCCCGTCCGTAATTGAGGCTGATGACAAAATCATGGCGCTGATCGCGCGGCCAATATGCCGCCGCGTTGTCGCGATCGAGCACCTCGAGATTGACCGAACGCACCGGCGTTTGCGCCTCAACGATCAACCGGCCGAGGCTCCCGTACGCACTACCGCTCACATGGTGGGACACCGTTTCGTCATCGGCCGCCATGATCGCGCCGTCGTCCAAATGAATTTTCTGCTCGCGAAACAACAATTCGCCGGCACGGGCGAGCAGACCGTCGTCCGTCCCGTCAAGGACATTGCGCAGCATGATCTGCGCGAGTTGATCGAGAAACAACGGCGGCACGGTGATCCGCGCGTCGCGAAAGATATCGAGATAGCAGCGCTCCACCGATCCTGCCAAGAGCAGGCGTCGCCTGAAATCGAGCACGACCTCATAGTTGAACCGGACATCGGCATCCTCGATGCCTGCCAGCACCGCGGGCGCAATGTCTCGCCGTGGGTCATCGAGTAGCGCATCATGCAGCGCGCGTTCATTGGGCCCGGATTCCTCGACCGGGCGCATCTCCGGACGCAAGAAATAGGCGCGCAGGAAGTCATCGGTCGGTGCGAGCAGCCCGTCGCTGCGTCGCTCCAGTAAATGGAACCCCGAATTTCTCCAAAAATCAGGCATCGCGGATCGCGATTGGTAGGCGGGCTGGTGTTATCGAGAATAAATTAGGCAATCATTGAACAAGGGGGCTCGCCCCCTCGTAACTCCCTGAAAAATATGGGCACGCTGATTGCGCGAGATAGCTTAATCAGCGTTTCCTTAGTTGAGTTCGGCAGCGAGCAATCTACGAAACCTGGTCACCAAGTCCACCTTATCGGCGGTGAGACTGAACACGCGAAGCATTGCTTTGCGCGCCTGATCGCGTGCTTCACCGCGCGTTGCGCGGACCACCGCTATCAACTCTTCCAGCGCACTCTCGAATTGACCTTCGGCGATCAAGCGCTCGGCGAGCGCAAACCGATGCGCCGGATTGTTCGGTTCCCGCTCCAACCGGGCGGCCAATTCACCCAGATCAGGCAAATCCTTGCCGCGGCGCCAGTATTCGATCTTCGTCGCGAGTTGGTGGACGCGATCGTTCTTCTCGTGCTCCGGCATGGCGCTGATGAGTACCTCAGCTTCGGCATACGCCTGTCGCGCTGCCAGCAGCTCAGCGAGATCGATACACGCTGGATTGAGCGCAGGCTCCACCCGCAAAGCTTCCTGTAAGTTGGCTTCGGCGGACTCAAACTCGCCCGTCGCAACGAGCTTGCGGGCTGCGCGTCGCAGCAACTCCCCCGCCGATGGCACGAGCTTCGCGATGAATGCACGCACCTCGGCCTCCGGTTGCGCGCCGGTGAATTCATCGGCGACCACCCCGTCCACAAACGCCTTCACATTGGGAATGCCGCGGATGCCATACTGGCTGGCAATCTCCTGATTCTCATCGGTATTGAGTTTGGCGAGCCGAATCCGCCCGTCATATTCGAGGGCGAGTTTTTCAAGGATTGGCTTCAATGCGCGGCATGGACCGCACCATGGCGCCCAGAAGTCGACAAGGACGGGCACGGTCGATGACGCGGCGATGACGTCGGCGCCAAAGTTTGCTGCACTGGTATCTATGATCGAGGGGGACACGGCAATCGGGTTGTAATCAATCGAAGACCACAAATGTGCAACGTTAGCACGCCGATTACAACTGGCAATTGCGATGACCCGCTCATCGACGGCTGGTCCGAGGCCCCAGAGTTCGGAAAAAAGAAAAGCGGCCCAACGGGCCGCCTTAAATAACTTTCACCCCAAAGGAGGAGGAAAAAAGGTGAAAGTCCCACTCCTCTCAGCAATGGATGTGCCATTAGTCGGTTCTATAACGCCGCACAGTTACCGCTCTGTGAACTGCAGCACGAATGGCGGCCGGAAGGTGACATTCGTCACGGTGCCAATTTGGCGGCAAATTTCGCGTTGGCCAATGCCACCATACAGCCGATGGGATTTCATCGGATCGGCGATGGATAGCGGGAATCGCTCAAAGAACCGGCAAGTCGGGCGCCGGCCCCACGCGGGTTGTCCGAAAATTGACACACTATTGATGTTTTTCGACATTGCGGCAGAAACTCGCCTCAGACCGGCCAATCATCGATTCGATTGATAGAATTCTTATTCTATTAATCATATATTTACTAAACTATCGCCAGCCGCAACAAGCGCGAGTACCGGCTGCGAAGGAAATTTCCATATGTCATTTTATGGACAGATACCTGAGAAGATGCACGCGAGGCTCACCGCACTGAAGTGCGCCCGCCCCCATCCTCATCGCCGGTACGACCGAAGAATCGAATCATGGAATTGATTCAATCGATTGGACTTGCCGCAGGTCTCGCCTGGGCCAGTGGCTTTCGCCTCTATGTCGCGCTATTTCTGACCGGCGTACTCGCCCATTTTGGGTTGCTCGAATTGCCGGCGTCGCTGGCATTGCTCACCCATCCGGTCGTGCTGGCAGCGTCTGGGACCATGCTGGTCGCGGAATTTCTCGCCGACAAAATCCCGGGATTTGATTCGCTGTGGGATGCCGTCCATACCTTCATTCGCATTCCCGCAGGCGCCATCCTCGCCGCCGGCTCATTAGGCTCTATGGATCCCGCCTACATCGCGGCAGCGGCCATCCTTGGCGGCGTCATCGCCTCCACCAGCCATGCCACCAAGGCGGGCAGCCGCGCATTGATCAACACTTCGCCAGAGCCGTTTTCGAATTGGGCGGCTTCGCTCACAGAGGACCTCCTCGCGCCGGCTGGCCTCGCGATCGCGTTCAAATTTCCGCTGCTATTCCTCGCTCTGCTGGCTGTGTTTCTCGTTGTGGCTATGTTCTTGATCCGCTTTCTCGTGAAGTCGTTGCGGGCGCTCCTTGGCAGACTCGGTCGCACACCCACCGCGGCATCAAGCCGCCCTCCCCCATAATTTCGCGGCCAGGCCAGACGTCCTTTGTTGCGGCGACAGGGCGCCCCGCACAAAGGCTTCGGCATCCCCTACGACACGCACCGTGTTACGGGCCCGGGTCACCGCCGTATAGAGCAGTTCTCGTGTGAGAAGCGGGGACCGGTCGCCGGGCAGCACGATGAGGACATGCACGAATTCCGAACCCTGACTCTGATGTACCGTGATGGCAAAGGCGCTTTCGCATTCGGCGACCCGGCTCGGTGCCAAGCCGTTGGCACGCGTCGTATCGCCCTCGAAAAAGACCCGCAACGCGCCACCACCGGCCGGATCGGGCAAGACAATGCCAAGATCACCGTTAAAGAGATCGAGGCCGTAGTCGTTACGACGCATCATGATCGCGCGGCCCGGATACCACTCCCGGGAACTGCCAATCGCGTTGGGCAGCAACGGCCGGAGCAGTGCCTCTACGCGCCGATTCAATTCTTCGACGCCTGCCATGCCCTTGCGATGCACACAGAGGATTCGCAATCGATGGAACGCTGCAAACACCATGGCAAGTGGGCGCGCCGCGCGAACGGCTTCGACATAGTCGGCAAAACCATGAAGAATTGCCGCATCAAGCTGTGTGGCTGTGTGTCCGCGCGAGGGCGATGGCGCCAGCAACGCGAGATGTTGCCGGATGCCACCTTCGTCGCCGGCAAGAATCGCTTGGGACAGCGCACCGACGACGCCCGTGTTATCGAAGCGATGGGAGCGCACCAGCGCAACGCGCGCATCGGCCAACGCGCTATCGTGATCGCCAACCGGAAGCGTCATGGCCGCCGTTTGCTGCATCTGTTCCGCAAACCCCCTGCGATATCCGCGCGGACCGGCCATCAGACTGGCCATCACCGCACCGGCTTCCACCGACGCAAGCTGATGGTGATCGCCCAGCAGAATTAGGCGAGCATGGGGCGGTAACGCACGCACCAGCTTGGTCATCAGCGGCAGATCGACCATCGAAGCCTCATCGACCAACAAACAATCGACCGGCAGCGGCGATTTATGGTCATGACGAAACCGCACTGAATTGCGGATCGGCCCGAGCAGACGATGAATAGTCTGGCCGGCGGTTGGCAGCAGTTGGGCGACCGAATCGGCAATGTTCAAGCGGGCCCGCGCGTCGTGCATGGCGGCTTCAAGACGCAGCGCCGCCTTGCCGGTCGGCGCCGCCATGGCAATGCGCATGGGCGCTGCCGACAACTCAGCGAGCATCGCGAGAATGCAGACAGCCGCCGTGGTCTTGCCGGTGCCAGGACCACCGGTAATGACACAAAAGCGCTTGGTCAGCGCGATCGCCGCGGCGATGCGCTGCTCGTCTTGCATCGGCGCCGTCGCATCGAATGGAAACCAACGATTCAACGCGTCAAGGACACGCTCGGGAGTGGCGACCGGCGCGACATCGTCCATGCCACGTTCGAGCCACGCATCGGCCAAGCTGCGCTCATAGTGCCAATACCGATAGAAATAGAGTTGATCGGCCTCGTCGAGGACGAGCGGACCGTATTCGCCCGAGCGCACCACGATGCCGCTTTCCCGCAACGCAGCGCGCCACGCATCGACCGCAGGCAGTGGCTGCTGCCACTCGCCGGTAATGCGCGCATGGGCCGCCCCGAGATCGACACAGACGTTACCGGCGCTAGTCGCCTCGCTCACTGCGACCGCGGCAAGCGCCACCCATTCTCCATACGCGCCCGCCATGCGCGCCAGGCGATCACCAAGTTCGGCGGCGAATGGACCGATCTTGTTCGAGGCGAGCAGCCGATCTACGCCTGCCATCACGATGAGACCGCCCCGCCGAGCGCACGGAGCGCTGTGACGACACAGAGCGACGGGCGACTGAAATAGACGCCTGTTTGCGCACCACGTTCGCGCCGCAAGCCACGCAAATAGAGGTAGTAGACACCGCCATAATGACGCTCGTAGTCATACCCCGCCACCCGAGCCGCAAGATAGCGATCGACCGCCAACGTATAGAGCAGATACTGCAAGTCGTAACATTCGGTGGCGATATTGGCGGCCAATGCAGGACTCGCATAGTCAGCAATCGCTGCACCGAGCCAGTTTGATTTGTAGTCGGCCACAAAAAATCGCCCCTCGTGTTCAAACACGAGATCGATGAACCCTTTCATGTAGCCCTTTGCAAGGACTCTCGGGATGGCCGCAAGCACCACCGCGGGCAAACCCTCGATGGACCGGTGCAAGGTGATGATCCGCTCCAACGCGCCGGAACGATCGCCTTCGAGCGGATACCAGAACTCCATCTCGGTCAGACGCGCAGCGACCGGAATCCCGCCCAGTGACAACGCCGATTGCGCATCCAGCGGGGTGGTCATCACATGATCCAACATGCGCACGACCGTGTCACGCCAACGTGCCGGCAAGCCGAATTCATCGATCGCTCGCTCCGCCATGCCAGGCCATGCTTGGCGATCCTCCGGCGCCCCGATCAAGACGCGCTCAAGCACGGCATGTAAGCAACTGCCGGCCTTCGCCCCACGGGGGAATGCCACGATGTCATCTTCCGGCACCCGCTCATCTTGCGGCTGTGGGGCGAGCAGACCGTCATGCTCAAGAATGTCGATCTCAGCATTGCTCATCAGCCCGGAAAAACTGGAGGTCCGCCGCGCCGTTGGAATCGCATGATTAAAGGGGACAGCGCGGCCAAGCGGGCGTAGCGAGGCTTCGAGCGTGGGGTCGGATGCGGCCGGGTCGGGGATCTCGAGCACCGCCATCCCGCCGTTCGCTTGCCTTGCAAGCGCTTGCACTTCCTCTTGAAAGCCTTCCGCGGACAACGTCTTCAAGCGCGTGAGCAGCGTCTGGCGGGCCGCGGCCAAGTCCGCACCCGGCTGCTCCGGACCATGCAACAGCCACGCCAGCGCACTCGACCCGCATTCCTTCAGGGCGCCCCACACCACATAGCAACGAACCTTGGCACGGGTGAGCGCTACATAGGCGATACGAATGCGTTCCGCCAAGACCTCGGTATCCGCGATCGCGCGATGTGCGTCGATATCGGGCGAGCCGAAATCGATGACCGGTGCGCGTTGTAGGGACTCATCATGAAATCGCACCGGCGGGGTCCGGACGGCACTCGTCTGACCATCCCATAGAAACGGACAGAACACGATCGGAAATTCGAGCCCTTTGGCACGATGAATCGTCATGATGCGCACCAATGCTGCATCGGTTTCCAGTCGCAACTGCTCCTCGTCATTGGCCAACTCCTCTTGCCCGATGCCGCGATGCAAGGCACGCAACACGCCTGCAATATCGAGATGCTCTGAACGTTGCAGCCGATGCAGCAGCTCCGCCAACTGCTGATAGTTGCTCATGGCGCGCTCACCGCCTGGTGCACCCAGCATTCTTGCCGAAAGCGATGTGGTGGCGACGATCTCCCTGAATACCCGCACGCAGCCGGCGGCTTCCATCAGCGCACGGTAGTGCTGAAAGCGCGCGAGGATGGCCTCCCAATCGCCGGGACGTTGGGCGAATTGAGCAAAGTCCGTCAGTGTCATGCCAAACAGCGAGGTGGCCAGCGCACCGCGGATCAGGCGCTCGTCGCGGGGCGCAACGAGTGCCGCCAGCAGTTGCGCGAAATCGCTCGCCTCGGGGGTCTGAAAGATGCTTCGCTCATTGAAGGTGACGCTTGCGATATTGCGTTCCGTCAGTGCGGCGCGCACGATTTCGCCCTCGCTATGCCGGCCCACCAGCACCGCGATATCGCGCCCGCTCACGGTTCGACTCGTCCCGGCCGTCTGCATGGACGCAGGCGCGCCCCCGGTGGCGCCCAGCAAACGCGCGATTTCCGCTGCGACCGATGCGGCAATCTGCGAGCGCGATGCCCCCTTGTGCGCCGGTTTGCCGGGTGCACCCGGCACCAGCCACATGACGAAGGGCGGCAGACCGTCTTGCGCGTCGAACACCGGACCATCGTCGGGTGGGCGCAACGCCGGCTTGAAGGCGATCTCGGGCAGCAAAAACCGCCCCGCGCCGCGACCACACACCGCATTTATGGCATCGAGGAGTGGCCCGCTGGAGCGCCGATTGACGGTGAGATCAAACGTATGGGTCGCACTACTGCGCGCGCGCAAATAAGCAAACACATCCGCGCCACGAAACCCATAGATCGCTTGTTTTGGATCACCCACCAGCACCGTCGTACCGCCGGTATCCTGAAAGAGCTGCCGCAGAATCGCGTACTGGACTTCATCGGTGTCTTGAAATTCATCGATGAGCGCCACGCCATAGCAGGCCGCCACCCCGGTCGCGAATGCCGCAGCGCGGTCCGATGCTAGCGCCGCATGGACACGGGTCAGCATGTCATCATAGGACTGCCAACCTTCATCAAGCTTTCTCTTGGCCACCTCGGCGCTGCCTTCGATCGCAAAGCGCGCCACCATCCGGTACCAATACGACAAACTGGCGTTTCGCACTTCGGCCAGTATCGGCATCAGCTGATCGACCGCGGCGAACAATGCGTGACGGGGCGCCGTTTTGCCCTTATTCACCGCGCCGTCGATGCGGGTCTTGGCAAAGTTTTCCAACTTCGTCGGATGATCGAGCGGCGCTTCGTCATGGCCAAAATAGCGATCGAGTTCATCACACCAACAGGGCACCGATTGCTTGGGATACCGAGTGCCGTTTAAGGCGCCGGAAAGCAGCAATTCCTCGATGTGTGCACGCTCACCCGACCAAAGTTTCGCTGCATGTAGGTAAGCCTCTACCAGTCGCGCACCAAGCGCGTCAAGATCGATCGCATCGGGTTGCAGCACCGCCACCATAGGTGCGCCCATCGCCGGCCGCGCGGCTTTCACCAGACTCTCCGGATCACGCCCCTTCGCCACCAGCAACCGCGCCGCAAACGAGCTGGCCTGGCCGATCATCCGCCGCCAGAAATCCCGCGCCACCGCATTCACCACGCTCGTCTGGTTGGCCCGCACCTCCGCTTCGAGTGGGGCGCCGCTGACAAACGCATGCTCCATCAACACCCGCTGACAAAACCCGTGAATCGTATGGATCGCGGCCTCATCGAAAGTTTCCACCGCAAGGCGAATGCGTGCCAGCGCTTGCGGACGATCCATCGGCTCGATGCGCGCCACCAGTAAATCGATGAGCGGATCACCTGGCTGCGCCGCGGTTGTTGCACCGGCCAAGGCGTCACGCAGCAGCATGAGCTGATGCCGAATGCGTTCCTTTAATTCGGCGGTCGCCGCATTGGTAAATGTGACGACGAGAATGGCGCGTGGCGCGATGCCGCGCTCCAAGAGCAAACGTAGATAAAGCCCGACGATCGTCCAGGTCTTGCCGGTTCCGGCGCTCGCTTCGATGAGACTGGTGCCATCGAGGGGCGTGCGCAACGCCGGATGGCTGTTCAAAAGATCGTGACTCATGCGCCCAGGCTTTCCAGCAGCGGATACCACACCTGCTCAGCCAACCGGACAAACGCGGCGTCGAGCGGCCGGTCTTGGTCGCGCATCGCCAGAGCAAAATAAGGATCTGCCGATTCCACCCGGCCTGGCGCAAACTCATTGCCGAACCAAGCCGTTTCCGCCTTCGCCATGGCAGCATGCGGATCGGCCTTGGCATGCATCACCTGAGCATACGCAAACGACGCCTCCGGGAAAAACGGCAGCGGCGTCGAGAACCCCGTCGCCGCCTCAGTCAGCAGCTCCGCCAGCAACGCACCCGCGGCGCGACCATTCAGTGCCCGCAATGTTTCGCGATCGAGTGCATCGCCATCCCAACCGATGAGCGTGGTCGCGGTTGGTGCCGTTGCCACCAGACACCACACAAGGTGGCGAATCCATGCTTGCATGCGGTCGGCGGCGCGGATACGCCCAGCGCGCCACTCAAGTCGCCCCGCACCGACGGCTTCGTGAAGCGTCCCAGTCAGGCGCCACTGCGCGATGTCCATATCGACGGCGATTTTGTGCTGCGCACCGCCAGCGCCGGCGAAGACCGTTGACACCATCGGCGCGACTTGCCGACGCAGCGCTGCGAGCAGCACCTCGCCCAATTGGCCCGCCGGCAAGATGCCGTTGGCTTCCAGCCGCGCGCGCAGGTGCGATGCGTTGCTCCGCGGATCGATCGCAGCTTCCACCAGCGCTTCGCGCACGCGAAACGCATCCAGCTGTTTCAGCGCGAAGGGCTCATGCTCGGACAACGCTTCTTCTTCACCCAGCAAAGTGATGCCTAGCCGATCACGCAAACAATAGCGCGACGGATGCGCCCAGAAAAGGGCCAACGCGTCGAGCGTGATGGTGCGATCGATGGGGACCTCTGCCACTACCGTGCCATCCTTGAAGGGACGCGGCTGTTGCACCGCAGGCGGCAGCCACTCCATCGCGTAGGTGGTCAGCCCTTGCCCATAGTAGGCGCTAAATGGCTGCAGCGGATGCCCGGTCACCAGACGTAAGATTAGGTCGGCGCCACCCGGTAACCCCGCCACCCGCAAGATGGCCTCCTGCAACTCCGACACCACCACCGACGGTGGACGCTCGGTATCGTTACGCGCATCACGCCCGGTGTAACTCACCAGGAGATGCTCCTTGGCCGCCACCAATGCCATGAGGAATGCATAGCGATCCTCATCGCGGCGTCGCGGATCGCCCGCGGCCGGATGCAAATCGATCAAATCGAAATCCCGCGCACTATTGCGTCGCGGGAAAAGTTCGTCATTCATGCCGATGAGGCACACCACCCGGGCCGGCGTAATGCTCCCCACCGCCAACGTAGCAACCGACACCCCACCGATGCGCCCGCGCCCGCTTGATTCACCCGCAATGGCTCGCTCGAGAATCCAGCGCATCGGTGCGCAGGCGATCGGCTCGGTAAAACATGCTGCCGCCGCAGAACGCGACAACGCAACGATGATCCGGCGCAGTTCAATAGCGTCCTCATCGTCGGCTGCGGCCGGCGCGAAGAACTCATCCATGGCACCCGCCAACACGCTGCTCCAAGCATCGATGGTGTGCGGCACTCTCAATGCGTCTGCCAGCGCGAATACGGCCTGCGCAAACCGAGCGAACCGGCCCGCTAGCAACGTGTTGGCGCCTTCAATATCGTCAAAGGGCACCACTCCCGCAAAAGGATCCGCGTCACCCTCAGCACCACCTATCGCTGCACCGACGATGAGCCGATCCAGGCCGGCCTGCCAGGTGGTCGCCCGGCTGATCGGCAGCCCTTGCAGCGCTTTGCTTTCGCCGTCCTTGCCCCATCGAATCCCAAGCGAGAGCGTCCATTCCCTGAGCAGACTCACATCCTCTGCGGCGATGCCGAAACGGTCGCGGACGATCGCCATGTCAAGAAGGCCCAACATTGCCTCGGCCTCCAGACGCCCCACCGCCACCGCGATGAGCTGCATCAGGATGCGCGCCACGCGCGTTTCGGCAAGCGAATGCTGCGATGCGAGCGCGATGGGAATAAAGCGCTCAGCGGGCGCCGACGTGAAGACCGCTTCAATCGCCGCGCCATACTGTTCCAGATCGGGCGTAAGGATGAGGATGTCTTCACAACGCAAGCTTGGGTCCCTGGCGAATAAGCCCAATAGACGATCATGCAAGACATCGGCTTCACGCATCGCGCCATGACAAATATCGATCGTGATGGACTGATCGCTATCGGCCAGCACGAACGCATCGCCCTCCCCGCCTGGCTCCGTCATGTCGAGAATGTCCCGCTGCAAGCGTCCCAACAAGAACGTTGCATCCGGTTCGACGAAGGCCTCGGCCGCGGTTTGCTCGCGTTCGACAATCGCGTTGAAAAACGTACGGCCATGTTCGGCCAGCGACGCAAACAGTCGATTGCCGATATCGAAATAGCTTGCCCGATCCGGCGCATCGAGGCCGACCCGTCCGACGGTGCGGCCGCGTGCGATCTGCCCCCAATATTCACGACAAGGATTGGGCAGCAACAGCGTTATCGGTATGAAATCGCCCAGGCGGTGAAAAAAATAGAGATAGAGCGGCGGCAGCGCGGTAATGCCAAACAGAAAAAGACGCGCGGGCAGACGTTCGCGTGCGGTACGGTCACGACGCAACGTTGCAAAGAAGCGCTCGCTTGGATGCACATGCGGAAGCTCAGGCATCGCCGCCACCAGCAGTTGGAACAACTTGGCCTGCCACGCTTCATGCGCACCAAGTCGCCAATCGGCGCCATCCATCCAGCGCAGCAGCCACTTGGGTCGATAGGTGGCATACCGCTCAAAGGCGTCGGCCAATTCACGAGCCAGTGTAAAACGGCGCTTCGCATCGCGACCTTGCAAATAGAAGCGCACCGCATCGAATGCGTCGCCGTCCGGAATATTCTCGAGCAAGCCCGCAATGCGCCAGAACAAAGATTCGGCCGACAAGGGTGAGCGTTCCGGGACATCGGGCAGCACGCGTCTTATCAGCGCCCAAGAGTAGGAAGCGGGCAGTGCGAAGCGCGTGTTGGCACTGACCCCAATGCGATCGGCCATCGCCATCGACAGCCACCGTGCCGTCGACATCGACGGTACGACCACCGATTCAGGGATCAGCGCCGACAGCGGCTCGGCACGGCAATGCGCCACCAGCAAATCGGCGAGGCAACCGAGATCATTGGAGTGGTAAACAGTCAGCATGGGCGCAAGGTGGTCGCCACGACAATATCACGCACCCCTGCCCGACCGGCTATTCAATGAAACGGGAAGGGCTGCGGTGCGGTGAATACGCGGCCACTCGAACGATCATGGTACCAATCGAGCTGCGCTTCGCTCCGCAAGTAACGCATTTGCTCGGCAAATGGACGGCCGATGAAGCGCGCATGCACCAAGGTCACGGCCATTTCCCAATCGGGCGGCGCCTGCATCGCGCCGCGTCGTGACGCGACGTGCCAGCACACCGGCGCGCCATTCCGCTCACGCGCGAACTCCAGCCACAGACAGGGCGCCAGCGGCCCGACATTTTGATCGACCAGCGCGACATCGATGAATATACCACGATCGTAGGACAGGAGACCGGCGGTTTCGAGCACGGCGACAAAGTACTCCGCGTCTTTTCGCGCGAGAAACCCAACGCGGGTAAGCACGCCATCTGAGCAATAACTGTGATTCGGCGCATCCAACATGTAACGAGCAAGCCCACCCGGATAGGACCGCTCGAGCACATTTACCGGCACCACAACACTAAATGCTTCAGCCAAGACACTCATCGACTCACCCCTTCTGTTGATTCGGTGAGTCATTCTGCGGGGGGCGGTAGCTCAGAGCATGAGCCAGTCGAATGCTGTGAATGGGCCATTCCCGTTTCACCATTCACAGCTCGGCGCAACGCGCTCAGCCGTAGCGCTTGCGCGCCCCCTCCAATTGCGCGATCACCGCCGCCCGCAGCGCTGGGGGTTCCTGCACCTGAACGTGCATACCGTGGCGCATGATATCCATGACGAGTTCGCGTTCATCGCTATAGGGCAATTCGAGAATAAAAAAACCCTCGCTATCGAATGCGCCGCGCTGCTTCGGATGCCATTGCTCGGCCGCAACCCAGCGCGCCCGCTCCGGTGAAAACCGCAGCTTGGCCCACACCGTCTTGCGCCCGGAAAAAATTCCATAGCCGGAGGCGAGCACATCGTCGAGATCCCGATCGGACACCGCCTTGGCGCGCTTGTCGACCGGTGCCGCCTCGAGAATGGCATCCACCGCAAAACTGCGCAGATCATCACGCAGATGACACCAGCCATCAACATACCAGTTTTCACGGTAGTGGACAAGCCGCTGCGGAGAGATCTCGCGCTCGGTCTCGTCATCCCGCGAACGCCCGCGATACCGGATCCAGAGACGCGCCCGCCTCAGAACAGCCGTCGCAACCAGTTGGAAGTGCGGCAGCTTCATGCTGCGCGCACCGACATGCAAAATCCGTACGCGTCGCTCGACCTCTTCGGCATCATGCTCGCCGACATCGAGCAGGGATCGCAACCGTGCGAGGAGCGGCTGCACATGCGGTTCCAGCAAGCCGGGCTGCAGATTCGAGAGCAATTGCTGCATGGTGAGGAGCGCGCGAATCTCGTCCGCGTTAAACCATAGTCCCGGCAACGCGAAGCGCGGTGCATCGGCGAGCGGCGCGTCAAACCGGTAGCCGCGCACTTCACGATCCCATACCACTGGCGCATGAAACCGGTCGCGCATGTATTCCAGGTCGCGCTTGAATGTTGCAAGCGAGATGCCGAGCTCGTCCAAAAACTCGTTCACGCGCACCGAACGCTTGCGCTCAAGCAGCTGCTGGATTTTGTAGAAGCGTTCTAGGCGATCCACTCAAAGGGCCACGAGAAGGACGTCCCGCGTACCCATTGATGCTGGCAAGCGGGATACGGCGTTGTATAAAGCGGATCGCGAGAATACGCGAAGTACCGAGGCCCGGCAGCTCAGCCAGCCAATAAACGCGCGATACCGTCCTGGAGCGAAACGCACCCGGTAAGCCCAAGCTCGGTCTGCGCGCGGTGCGGCGATACCGATGAATAGCGCACTTCACCGGCGCGCTCCGGTGCAAAGCGCACATCGAGCATGCGCCCACGTGCGACACCGAAGGCACCGATCAGGTCGAGCAGCGTCACGCTCGCCCCCGTTGCAATATTTACGACACCGTTCGCCCCCCCCCGCGCAGTGCCGCAACATTGGCGCAGGCAACATCGCCAACGTAGATGAAATCGCGCGTTTGCAACCCATCGCCGAACACCGTCACTGGTTGATTTGCCCGCGCGCAATCGGCGAATTTGCTGATCACCCCGGAATAGGCCGACCGGGGATCTTGCCGCGGTCCGTACACATTAAAGTAGCGCAGTCCAAGCGTTGATATCCCGTACAGATCCTTGAACAAGGCGCCGTAGCGGTCGTTGATGGCCTTTTCAAGACCGTAGGGCGACAACGGCATCACCAGCGATGCTTCATCGACCGGCAATCGCTCGGGAATTCCATAGACCGCGGCGCTCGATGCGTACACGAATCGCTTGACCTGCACGCGGCGCGCCGCATCCAGTACATTGAGGAAGCCGGTCACATTGATCGAAGCGGAGTGCACCGGCTCGGCAATCGAGGCCGGCACAAACACCTGCGCGGCAAGATGCATGACGTGGGTGATCCCGGTCATCGCTTGTTGCACCGCGGCCGGATCGCGAATATCGCCTGCAATGATCCGCAGCTTCGCATGCGGCGCTAAATTGGCGCGCTGGCCGGAGCTAAAATCGTCCAGCACGCTCACCTCATCACCTGCCGCCAACAATGCATCGACGGTATGACTGCCGATGAATCCGCCACCGCCTGTGACCAATACTCGCATACGCTGCCTCGGTGAATGCTGCCGTCGTCTACTGCGCCGTCCAACCGCCATCGACCACCAGCGAAGTCCCGGTCACCAGCGCTGCGCCGGGGGATGCGAGATAGAGCACCGCTGCCGCGACGTCGTCCATGCTGCCGATCCGACCAAGGGGAATCCGATTCAAAACGAATTCGCGAAAGCCCGGCCGCTCAAACATCGGCGTGGTCATCGGCGTGTCAATGAAGGTCGGCGCCACCGACACGACGCGAATATTGGCGGGGGCGAGTTCGACGGCCATCGCCTTGGTCAGCCCTTCGATCGCGTGCTTGGTCATGCAATAGACGGTGCGATTGGGCGAGCCGATGTGGCCCATCTGCGAACTCATATTGATGACGACGCCACCCTTTGTCTTGCGATCGGGATCGCTCAACATCTTGCGCACCGCCGCCTGCGCCACCAAAAATGCGGCGCGTACGTTGAGATCGAGCACACGATCGAGATGGTCTTCGCTCACATCAACGAATGGCTCCGGGATATTGGTCCCCGCGTTGTTCACCAGCACATCCAGACGTGGAATGGTTGCGAACACCTGGTCCAGATCGGCCGCCTTTGTCACATCACCGCTCAATGCATGACCCGTACCGCCTGCGGCGCGAATCGCTGCACAGGTTTCTTCCACTTGGTCGCTCGATCGCGCCAACGCCCAGACCGACGCGCCGGCCGACGCCATCGCTAGCGCACAGGCGCGGCCAATGCCGCGGCCGGCGCCGGAAATGAGCACGGCGCGCCCATCCAGACGAAACGCGCGATCCATAAACGATTGGGTCATAACAGGGGATTCCTTAGGGAAACGCTGATCAAGCTATCCCGCGCAATCAGCGTGCTCAGCTATTCTATTTTCCGCCATTCCCGGCCATCACGGGCCATCAACTCATCGGCCTCGCGGGGGCCCCAGCTGCCGGCCGGGTAATTCGGGAAATTGCGCGGCGGCAACGCTTGCCAAACATCCAGCACCGGCTGAATGACATTCCAACCCGCCTCCACCATGTCCGCACGCTGGAACAACGTGGCATCTCCGCACATGCAGTCATACAGCAGGCGCTCATAGCCGGTGGTCGGCGTCACCCCAAAATGATCGGCATACGAAAAATCCATGTCGACCTTGCCGACATTCATGACCGGTCCGGGAATCTTGGCGCCAAAGTGGAGTGCAATGCCTTCATCCGGTTGGATGCGAATGACGATTCGGTTCGACTGCAAGCGCTCGACCGGTGTATTGCGAAACAACACGAAGGGCACCCGTCGAAACTGGATGGCAATTTCGGTGACCCGCTTGGCCATCCGCTTGCCGGTACGCAAATAGAACGGTACGTCCGCCCACCGCCAGTTGTCGATGATGAGCTTCATTGCCGCATAAGTATCGGTGCGCGATTCCGGCGCCACACCAAACTCCGTGCGATACGCAGGAGCGCGTTCGCCCCGCCACTGACCCTCGCCATACTGTCCGCGCACCGTTCGATTCAACACCTCTTCCGGTGCGATCGGTTGCAGCGCGTTCAACACTTTGGCCTGCTCATCGCGCACGGCATCGGCGCCAAATGAAATCGGCGGTTCCATCGCGGTGAGCGATATGAGCTGGAACAGATGATTGGGGATCATGTCCCGCAATGCACCGGACGATTCATAGTATCCGCCGCGCCGCTCCACCCCGACGCTTTCTGCCGCGGTGATCTGCACATGATCGATATATTGCCGGTTCCATACCGGCTCAAAGACCGCATTGCCGAAGCGAAACACCATCAGATTCTGGACGGTTTCTTTGCCAAGATAGTGGTCGATCCGGTAAATCTGGCGCTCATCGAGCACTTCCTTCAGTTCACGATTGAGGACACGGGCCGACTCCAGATCATGACCGAACGGCTTTTCGACGATGACGCGACGCCATTGCTCGGCCTCTTCACGCACCAGCCCGGAGGCGCCCAACCGTCGAATGATCGCGCCAAAGTGCGATGGGGCAACCGCGAGATAGTAAAAATAGTTTCCCTTGGTCCCAAGGTCGCAATCGATTTCGAGCATCGTCGCCTTGAGTCGTTCATAGGCGGCCGGGTCATCCACGCTGCCTGACACGTAGTAGATCCGCTGCAAGAACCACTCCCAGACTGCCGGATCCACCGACTTGCTGGTGGTGAACTCCTCGATGTCTTTGGACAGTTGGGTGCGAAACGCCTCGCTTGACATCGGCGTACGGGAAAAGCCGACGACTGCAAACTCCTTCGCAAGAAGATGCTCGGTGGCAAGGTTGTAGAGCGCCGGGATCAGTTTGCGCTTGGTGAGATCACCAGACGCCCCGCAGATCACCATCACGCATGGCGCCGCGCGATCGCCGATCGCCGCGTCGCGCACTTCGCCAAGGTGGGACAATCCGGCTGGTTGATTCACGGTGTAATTCCTCTTTTAGTGATGGGCAGGCTTCTCGACATGCCCACCAAATTCGTAGCGCATCGCCGACAGCACCTTGGCGGCGAATTCGTCCTCGCCACGCGAATAGAATCGTTCATTGAGCGCCGCAGTCAGCACGGGCGCAGGCGTTCCCTCATCCACTGCAGCGAGAATGGTCCAGCGACCTTCGCCTGAATCCGATACCCGGCCACCGAATCGTTGCAACTCGCCGTCCGCAGCCAAGGCCTTGGCAGTGAGATCAAGAAGCCAGGAGGCGACCACGCTACCGCGTCGCCAGACTTCCGCGATATCCCGAATGTTGAAGTCATACTGGTAATGCTCGGGATGGCGCAACGGGGTCGTTTCGGCGTCGGCGCTCCGGCCCGCCTTACCGACGTTGGCATGCTTCAGAATATTGAGACCTTCCGCGTAGGCTGCCATCAGACCGTACTCGATGCCGTTGTGGATCATCTTTACAAAATGACCGGCCCCGGCCGGACCACAGTAAAGATAGCCTTGCTCAGCGGTGCCCTCGATGCACTCTCGCCCCGGGGTGCGCGGGATCACGCCGGTGCCCGGCGCGAGTGTCTTGAAGATCGGATCGAGGCGCACCGCCTCCCCGGCCGGTCCACCGATCATCAGGCAATAGCCGCGCTCCAATCCCCACACCCCACCACTGGTGCCGACATCCATGTAGTGAATGCCCCGCGCTGCCAAGTCGTGCGCCCGACGAATGTCATCGATGTAGTACGAGTTGCCACCATCGATCATCGTGTCGCCGGCAGCGAGTCGCGGCGCGAGATCGCTGATCGACTGATCAACCAGCGCCGCCGGAATCATCATCCATACCGTGCGAGGTGCGGCGAGGTTCGCCACCAGATCATCGAGTGAGGCGGCACCGACCGCCCCCTCCTTCGCCAACCCTTTCACCACGTCCTGATTGGGATCGAAGACGACACATTGATGCCCGCCCCGCAGGAGGCGTCGCACCATGTTGGCCCCCATCCTGCCTAAGCCGATCATGCCGATTTGCATCTCAGTCTCCTCGTAAATACCGCGCTTCAGGCGATGGCCAATTTGAGTGCAGTCTCAAGACTTAGGAGTCCGGCTTTGACATCGCTCGCGAGGTGCACGCGCACCACGCGCCGCCCCCGCTCAGCCAGCACCGCCAAATCCCCGCGTGCTTGCGCCGCCTTGACGATGCCAAAGGTATAGCGATGGCCGGGCACGGCAACATCCCTTACCGCGTCGCTGGTAATCTGGAGAAACACCCCGGAATTGGGGCCACCCTTGTAGGCTTGCCCGGTCGAGTGCAGGAAGCGCGGCCCGAACCCTACGCAAGTGGCGATCCTACGGGCATCGCGTACCAATAAGCGCATCGACTGTAATGCCTCGTCATTGGCCGCGTTCATTTCGATATAGGCCAGCAGCGCGAAATAATCGCCTTTTGCCACGCGCGACAAATGAGCCCGTAATAGGCCCGCGAGGGTCACCTCGCCGGCGGCCGCGTCGTGGAGGGCCTGCACATTGTCGTCATTGGCATACAGTTGCAATCCACCCGCCGCGAAAAACGGCTGTTCGCCCGGCAACGCCCCATTCGATTCGTATTGATTAGTCAGTACCTTCGTCGCGATTTTGCTGGCCTCGACATCAGGCTGATCAAACGGATGAATACCCAGGACAGCGCCCGCCACCGCAGTGGCAAACTCCCATCGAAACATTTCCTGTCCAAGATCATCGATCGATGCCACATCGATGCGAACGACGGCGTGGCCCGCGTTCTCGAGTGCCTCCACCGAATAATCGAGTGAGTCATCCAGCGCAGTGGCCAGCCGCATATACACGAACAGACGATCGGCGCCATAAGCGCTTGACTCACCAACCGGCTCGCGATCGACCGGAATGATCCCCTGGCCCGCTTTGCCGGTTGATTCGGCGACCAGTTGTTCCAGCCATGCACCGAGCGAGCGCAATGGCTGGGACATTATCAATGTTAGTTTGTCGCAGCCTGCACGTGCTGCTTCGCCAAGCACGACGCCAAGGGGCACCGCGGGATTTTCCTCGACTGGCACTTCTGGCTTGCAACGCTCGATCATCTGCTTCGTGCGCGCGAGCAAGTGACCCACATCCAGCCCCATCACCGCCGCCGGTACCATGCCAAACTGTGAAAGGGCTGAATATCGTCCGCCAATCGATGGATGACCATAGAAGATGCGACGAAAGCCTGCGGCGGTCGCCACCTTCTCCAAATTCGATCCCGGGTCGGTGATCGCAATGAAGCATCGCCCGGCCTCGGCCGGCCCGAGCAGTTGCTCGAGTCGTGCAAAGAAATACTCCTTGAGAATATTGGGTTCCAGGGTGGAACCCGATTTGCTCGCGACAATGAACAGCGTCCGCGCGAGATCGAGCTTTCCTTCATACGCAAGCAGCTGTTCTGGATCCGTCGAATCGAGAACATGCAGCAGCGGGAAATCGGGTACGTGCGCAAAGGTCGCCTGCAAGACCTCGGGCGCAAGGCTCGATCCGCCCATCCCAAGCAACAGTGCATGCCGGAAGCCGGCCGCCTTGACTTCCGACGCAAAGGCCTGCAACGAATCCAGCATGCCCTGCTCTTCATCGACAATACACAACCAGCCAAGCCAGTTCGGCTCGTCACCGCCGGTCCAAAGACTCGCATCGCGGCCCCATAGTTGCCGGACCTTCGGCTGCCACGTCGCCAGCGTTGCCGCGACCCGCTTGGCCAGCTTCTCCGGTAACCGATAGTGTGGGCGGGAGGCGCGGGCTGTCGCATGGGTGGCAATGTTGGCGCCGATCGAACCCAGCAGCTTGTCAAAGGCATCGGCAAAAAGCTTCAGCCCTTCGGCGAGGAGTCGATCCGTTACGACGCGCATGGAGATGCCGGCGCGATCGAGCTCCGTCATGACCGCGCGCGAGGCGTCGACCCCTTCGGCAAGGCTTGCGCGTACCCGCCCATGCTGCCGAAACGCTGCATAGGTCGCCGGCGGAATCGTGTTGACCGTATCGACACCGATGAGCGACTCAACATAAAGCGTATCGCGATACTCTGGATTTTTGGTGCCGGTACTGGCCCAGAGCACACGCTGCGTTTGCGCACCAAGCTTCGCCAGAACGTCCCAGCGCGGCCCACTGAACAATTCAACATAGCGCGCATAAGTGAGGCGTGCATTGGCGATTGCGACGCGCCCGCGCAACGAGCGCAGACTCGCGTTGTCGCCGTCTCGCTTCAGCTGAGCATCGACCATCGCATCGATTGCGCTATCGATCCGGCTGATAAAAAAGCTTGCCACACTCGCCACATTGCCAAGCGCCTCACCGCTCGCCGCGCGCCTCTCCAATCCGCGCAGGTAGGCATGCGCGACCAACTCATAGGCCGACAAGGAAAACAGCAGGGTGACGTTGACGTTAATTCCTTCGGCGATGAGCGTCTCAAACGCCGAAATGCCTGCGGGCGTCGCGGGCACCTTGATCATGACGTTGGGGCGGCCGATTTCACCCCATAGGCGCCGCGCTTCATCCGACGTGCCCTGCGTATCCTGCGCGAGCGCCGGCGACACCTCGAGACTCACATAGCCATCGCGTGTGCGCGTCTGTTCGTAGACGGTCGCCAAGACATCCGCCGCATCGCGAATATCGGCGATGGCAAGCTGTTCATAGATCGCCTTCGCATCGAGCCCTTTGCCGGCGAGCGTCGCCATCTCCACTGTATAGTCGCCCGAGCCCGCCATCGCCTTCTCGAAAATGGCTGGATTGGAGGTGACGCCTCGCAACCCGTCGTCTCTAATCATTCTTGCCAGCTCACCGCTCGCTAAGATGTTCCTCTGGATGTAGTCGAGCCAAACCGCTTGTCCTTCATTGGCGAGGGCGAGCAGGGGATTGGTCGTTCCCGGGTGATCCTTAGCCGTCACATCGTTGTCCATCTGTACTCTCCGCGCACCGGTCATGCTACTGATCTCGGTAAGTCAGCGCCGGTTGATGTTCATCCGGAGCGCTCATCATGCTATCGCCTAGTATTGTCAGACGAAGACTCGCCTGTTCACTCTCGCTTGGCAAGGTGACATTCGGCGCTGCGCGCCGGTCGCGAACGAAAGAATTCGCTGATGAGGAACGGTTGCGTATCGTTGCACCATGACCTTGATGCGGAACGTCATCGTGATTGGACGATGTTCCACTGCCAACAGAGCGCGTCTTGCCAATCGCGTGATTCGACGATGCGCCACGCATCGCCGCATCATTCATACATGCGATATTGCCTGTGCGTCCGCCGCCGGCCGAGCCAAGGACGCGCCTCAGCGCTCAGCATGCACCGGGGTCGGCAGGTCAAACCAGAAGCGCGTCCCCACATCGACCGTGCTCTCGACTGCGAGCACCGCGCCATGCAACTCAACGATACGTTTAGCGATTGCTAGCCCAAGCCCGGTACCGCCCGCATCGGCCGTTCTACTCTTATCGAGCGTATAGAACCGCTCGAAAATGCGCCCAATCGATTCACGCGGAATACCCCGTCCGGTATCGATGAGTTCAATCCGTTGCGCACCACTTTGCGCGGTAATGCGAATCTTCACCGATCCACGCGCCGCGTATGCCGAATGGCATTGTCGATCATGCTTTGCATCGCCCGCTCCAGCATGCCGATATCACCCGATACGAATGGCGGACCGGGCGCCGCATCGACGTCAAGGGCAAGTCCTTGCTCCTGCGCGGCCAAATGGCTACCCTGCGCAACATCAAACGCCAATTCGGCAAGGGAAAACGGCTCCATGCGCAACGCCACGTCATGCGTATCAAATTTCGCCAAGTCGAACAGATCACGCACCAGTTTGCCCAGCCGCTCGCTTTGACGCGCCGCGATTTCAAGGTAGCTGCTGCGCTCCTCCTCAGTAAGGCTCGCCCGCTTTAGCATCAACGTATCGATGTAGCCGCGCAGCGACGCCAGAGGCGTGCGTAAATCATGCGAAATATTGGCGATGAGATCGCGACGCATGGCATCGGCATTGCGCAGTTCGCGCACCTGTTGAATCATCCGCTCGGCCATTTCGTTGTAAGCCACCCCCAGCTGATCGATCTCATCGCCCTCTGTAGCAGAGCGCCTTGCGGTGTAGCTCACCCGCTCCTCGAAGCCGGCGCGCTTGAAGGCATCAATGACGCGAGCGAGCCGATGCAACCGCTCAGTAAGCAGCTTGAAGATGAAGAAACCGGCAAAGAGTGCGACGGTCAATCCGACCGTCATGACCCAGGCCGTTGTGCGCAGTGCGTGGCTGCCGCGTTGCTGAGTGGAAATCGAGGTGCGCTCCTCGCCGGCCAACACGAGGTACAGATAGCCCCGCAAGATGCCGTCCGCCGCAATCGGCGCGACGGAAAAGACCTTGCGCCGGGCCGGATCGCGTGGATCATCACCACGCAACGGCAGCTCGACATCGCCCGCCAGCATTTGATTGACAGGGCGCAAGTCGACCTTGGTTAGTTTGATGCGATCGGCCGGCGCGGCATGGTTCAGAATGAGCCCGGCCGGATCGAGGTAGTAGACCTCGACACTCGGATTGTGGTGCATAACCTGGGTGAAGAGTTCCTTCAGTTTCGGCGCTCGATCCGTGCGGGCGGCGGACGCGAAGTACTCGCGCACCAGGTTGGTCGCGAGATCGAGATGCAATTTTTGATTGACCGCTTCATCCTGCGCTTCCACCATCGAGCGCATCAACACGAACAACATCACGCCAAGCAGCACGAAGAGCGCAAGGAGCGTCCGCCGCCAGCTTGCTATAGAGAGTGCGCAGCACGGCGTGAATGGAATGCTTTAGCCACCGGATTCGGTGAACTTGTACCCGACTCCCCAGACCGTAAGCACATAGTCCGGATGCGCGGCGTCGCGCTCAATCTTGGCGCGCAGTCGATTGATGTGTGAATTCACCGTGTGCTCATACCCTGAATGGGTGTAACCCCACACCCGATCGAGCAACTGACTCCGGGTAAAGACACGACCAAGATTCTTGGCAAAGTAATAGAGAAGATCGAATTCCTTGGCGGTGAGCTCCACGGCAGCCTGGTCGAGCGTGACGGTGCGCCGTTCCGGATCGATCCGCAGGCGTCCGAACACCAGCGGTTTGGCCGCCTCTTCCCCATGTGATGCCATCGCATCGACGCGCCGAAACAGCGCCTTCACCCGCGCCATGAGCTCCATCACACTGAATGGTTTCGTCAGGTAATCGTCGGCGCCCATTTCGAGCCCGAGGACGCGATCGAGTTCGGTGCTCTTTGACGTCAACATCAGCACCGGGGTCACCATCGATTTCGAACGCAGCCGGCGCAGGATTGCGATGCCATCCATGCCGGGCAACATGATGTCGAGAATGACGAGGTCATACTTCTTGGACTCGGCTTCGGCGACACCCGCCAAGCCATCAGCGGCCACCGTCACGCTGCAATCGAGATCGCGCAGATGCAGTCGCACGAGATCGGAGATCTCCGAATGGTCTTCCACCAACAGAACGCGCCGTTGCATGCCCAGCCCCCGATTTGCGGTAACCGCCGACATGCCCAGTCTTGGGTCGCAATATGCCGCAGTGCTCACGCAAATATAAACTTTCTATCATGGACGGTGCGGCCACGGACTGCGCGGCCGGCTTTTGCCGATCCGGCGCGTTCCCAGACGCACCCGCCAGATCCGACACAATGCTGCACTATCGATTCAAGCTGTGGGGTGTCGTGCCATGAAAGTCTTTCAAATTCAGGATGATTGGGGCTTCGATCATCTGCAAATAGCGACCCGGCCCACACCCAAACCGGGTCCGGGGCAGATCTTGATCGCGATGAAGGCCTCTTCAGTCAATTATCGTGACCTCGTCGTACCGAAGCGGGGTTATGGGTCCTTCACCGGCACGCTGCCTCTGATTCCACTGTCAGATGGCGTCGGCGCAATTGTCGAACTCGGCGCGGGGGTCACCCGATTCAAGGTGGGCGAGCGCGTTTGCCCGTGTTTCATGCAGCGTTGGACCGCCGGCGCGCCCAATCTCGAACGTCTCACCGGCACGCTGGGCGGGCCCATCGACGGCACCATGGCCGAGCTGATGTGCCTGCCGGAAGACGGCGTGGTGCGGGTCCCCGACTACCTTTCCGATGTGGAAGCAGCCACCCTACCCTGCGCCGCGCTGACTGCCTGGAGTGCCCTTTGCACCTACGACCAACTTGTACCGGGAAGTCGTGTCCTGGTGCAAGGAACCGGTGGCGTCGCGCTCTTCGCGCTACAGATCGCCAAGCTGCAAGGTGCCCATGTCACCATCATTTCATCGAGCGATGAAAAAATCGCCCGCGCCAAGAAAATGGGGGCGGACGCCGCGATCAACTATCGAACCACCCCGGAATGGGCCAAGGCCTCGCGCGACGTCACTGGCGGCGCGGGCTACGACCATATCGTTGAATTGGGCGGCGAAACCACCTTGCCGCAATCGTTGCGCTGCATTCGACCGGGTGGCACGATCTCCATGATCGGGGTGCTGTCGGGTGGCGCCATGTCGGCCCCATTGGGTCTGGTAGTGACTAGGCAGGTGCGCCTGCAAGGCATCACGGTCGGTCATCGTGATGGATTCGTGGCGATGATGGCGGCGTTCGCACAACATCTCGTCAAGCCGGTGATCGATAGTGAATTCCGCTTCGATCAGTTGAAGGAAGCGATGGCCTACCTCGAATCCGGTGCGCATTTCGGTAAGGTGTGCATTCGTCACTGAAATTGCCAGGCGAAATGAATTGCCGGTGGACCGTTCCGGAGGGCGCGCACCGATTACAATGCGCGCCCAATGATTACACTCAAAAGCGTTTCTCTGCGGCGCGGGGCAAAGGTATTGCTCGACGGCGCTGATCTCACGCTCTACCCCGGCACGCGGGTGGGCGTGGTGGGCGCCAATGGTTGCGGCAAATCGAGCGTGTTTTCGCTGTTGCGCGACGAACTCCAGGCCGATCGCGGCGATGCGGATGTGCCGCGAGCATGGTCGATTGCCTCGGTAAGCCAAGATACGCCCGCCACCGAGCGGCTGGCCATCGATTATGTTTTGGATGGCGATGCCGAACTGCGAACCCTCGAAGGCCGTCTTGCCGAGGCCGATGATCCGAGCCGAACGTTCGATGGCGAGCAACTGGCGCTTCTCCATGAGCGCTTCGCCGCCATCGATGGCTACACCGCCCGGGCCCGCGCCGCCACGCTGCTGTCAGGCCTCGGTTTTCGTGACCATGAACACGAACAGCCGGTGACGACCTTTTCCGGCGGCTGGCGGATGCGCCTCAATCTCGCGCAGGCCCTGATGTGCCGCAGCGACTTGCTGTTGCTGGATGAGCCGACCAATCACCTCGATCTCGATGCGATCGTCTGGCTCGAGCGTTGGCTGGGTGAGTATCGCGGCACGATGCTGATCATCTCCCATGATCGTGAATTTCTCGATTCGATCAGTCAATCGATCCTGCATTTCGATGAACGGAAGTTGAAGCTCTATACCGGCAACTATTCCGCATTCGAAAATGCCCGCGCCGAGCGGCTTGCTCAGCAAAAAGTGCTCTTCGTTCGCCAACAACGGGAGATCGAGCGACTCGAATCATTCGTCACCCGCTTTCGCGCCAAGGCCACCAAGGCCCGGCAGGCACAGAGCCGCGTCAAGGCGTTGGAGCGTATGGAGAGAATCGCTCCGGCGCATGTCGATTCGCCGTTTGATTTTCATTTCCGCGATTTTCCAAGCAGCCCGGACCCGGCGATCGTCATCGAGAAAGCCGCCATCGGCTACGACGCCAAACCCATTCTTCACGATGTCACGCTCACCATCACGGCCGGGGCGCGCATCGGTTTGATCGGCGTGAATGGCGCCGGCAAGACCACGCTCGTCAAGTTGCTGGCGGGCGAATTGCCACCGCTTTCGGGCATTCGACTCGAAGGCAAGGGCCTCTCGATCGGCTACTTCGCACAGCATCAGGTTGAGCAACTGCGCCCGGAAGATTCGCCGCTCGCGCATTTCTTGCGATTGGATCGCAATACCCGCGAGCAGGATCTGCGCAATTTTCTTGGGCAGTTTGACTTCGCAGGCGAGATGGCCCTGCAACCGGCCGGCACCATGTCTGGCGGCGAACAGGCGCGCCTCGCCCTGGCGTTATTGATCTGGAAGGGGCCTAACCTCTTGCTGCTCGATGAGCCGACCAATCACCTGGACATCGAAGTCCGTGAAGCGCTCACGCGCGCCCTGCAGGAGTATGAAGGCGCGGTCGTGCTGGTCTCGCATGATCGCCACTTGCTGCGCACCACCGCCGATACCTTGATGATCGTAGCGGGCGGGCGCGTACAGGAATTCGATGGCGATCTCGATGCCTACCGTGAACAGGTGATGGCGGCCAAAAGCCTCAACACACGATCGGACAATGCGCGGGCCAGCAAGAAGGAAGAACGGCGGATCGAAGCCGAATCACGCAATCAGCGCTCCCGCAAATTGCAACCCCTGGTGAATCGCGCCCGCAAAATAGAAAAGGAACTCGAACGCCTTGGCACCGAACGCAAAGCCATCGATGCCCGTTTGTCATCCGAAGCGTTCTACTCGCAGCCCGATCAGGATGAAGTCGCCGCGGCCATGCGAGACCAAGGTAAGCTGGTCACCGCGATCGAAACCCTCGAAGCGGAATGGCTCACAATACAGAATCAGCTGGAGGCGGCCGAACGAGTCGACGTTGCCACGGCGAAATAGCGCCTTTCATCTTTCACCCTCCACTTTCCTGCACAATCGTGAACGCTCCCTCCCCCCGCCGCTCCTTCGCCACCGTGGACTATGCTGAAGCGGTCCGCCGGGCGGAAGCCCTAATACCCTATCTCCAACGGGAGGCCGGCGCAGGCGAACAAGCCACCCACCTGCCGGGCCACGTGCTGGATGTGCTGCATGAATCGGGGTTGCTGCGCTCCCTGCAGCCCAAGGCATGGGGCGGCATGGAACTCGATTTCCTCGCTTATTTCGAGATCCCGGAAATTCTCGGGCGAGGCGATGCATCGGCGGCATGGACCTTCGCCAATCTCGCCTCGCATCACCGCAGCCTCGCGCAATGGACCATGCAGGCACAAGAGGAAGTCTGGGGCGACAATCCGGATGCCTGCATCGCCTCCGGCATTGCCTTCGCGCAAGGCCGCGGACAGCGCGTGGATGGCGGCATACGGCTCACCGGGCAATGGGGATTTTCATCCGGCGTCGATGTTTCGCAATGGAACATGCTCGCCTGCGTGGTCATGGATGGCGACAAGCCGGTCGATTGGTGCATGAACGTGGTGCCCAAGTCAGACTATGAAGTGATCGACGACTGGCAGACCATTGGACTGCGTGGTTCGGGCAGCCGCACCGTGCGCTGCAAAGATGTGTTCGTGCCGGCCCATCGCGTGCTATCGATGCATGTGCACCGCCCCGGACACGAATATCCCGGGCTCAACACCCATACCAACCCGACCTTCAAAGTCCCCAGCCAGGCGCTTGGCGCCTATTGCATTGGCGGGGCGTTGCTCGGCAATGCGCAATCGGCGCTCGATGCAACAATCGAGGCGGTGAAGTCGCGCAGCACCAGTTACACCTCGGCAAAGATGCGTGACTTTCAAACCGTCCAGCTTCGCATCGGCATGGCCGGCGCGAAGATCCACGCCATCCGCCACCTGTTTCGCGCGAACTGCATCGAAGCCTTCGAGCGGTATCGGGCGAACGGTGTGCTCACCCTTGACGAAAAACTTCGCCACAAACGGGACGCCGCCATGGGCATGAAGATCGTCCATGAGGCGGTCGACTCCCTCTACGAAATGGCGGGCGCCAACGGCATCTACGACAACGTGCCGATGCAGCGCATCTTTCGCGACGCCCACGCCGGCGCGGCGCATTTTTCGTTCAGCGTCGATGCGCAGGTCACGCCCTGGGCGTTAGCAACGTTAGGCGGCGAGGTGAAGAGCCCGACCTTGTAGGGACACGACCGGTTCGCGGGGCCTGGGTCAGAGCAAGCCGCGGCTAACCTTCCCTCGGGTTCGCCGGCGTTTCCAGAACGAGTTGATAGAAAGTCAGATCGAGCCAACGGCCGAACTTGTACCCAGCCTGACGGATCATGCCGGCATGGGTAAATCCAAGGGACTCATGTAACGCAATGCTGCTGGTGTTCGCGGCCTCGATACCGCCCACCAAAACGTGGCAGTCATGATTGCGCGCTTCCTTGATGAGCGTTTCCATCAGCAAGCGCCCCAATCCCTTGCGACGATAGTCTTTATGAACGTAGACCCATGGCGGTCATGCCGGTCGATGGCGTCAACGTGGTGACCGGTGAAACCGCTACGCCGCAGCAGTCCGGTTATGTCTTTGCGCCATGGCAAACCTACGATATTGCCGGCCGGAGAAAGAGTCAAAACGAGATTGCCGCGTTCTATTTCACCGCATTGTCTGATAGCTACGCGGCCCGCACCGATCGACCACAGAACGTCGGCGTGATCGGTGTCGCGGTGTTTCGCGTATATGTGGCGCCACGGCCGCGGCCTGCACCATCCGTCGCGCCCGGTTCGCTCGACGGATCGGCCGCACCAAGCGACGCGCGGGGCGATACAAGCAGCGCAGCCGATGCGCCTTCGCGACCGAGCGCCGCGGGAGCGGGCGCATCACAGTCTGGTCGAGCGGATGGCAGTGCATCGGCGTTAGCGCAGGGGGCCGAGGCCACCAGTCCGCGACGGGAAGCACGTGAGCGAATTGGCACCGGTCATGGCGAGCGCGAAGCATCGCAGGTCTCATACACCGACTTTCGCCGGGCGTCCTCGTCGGCCAATGAGTTCCTCGCGATCCACTATGACCGCTACGAGAATCTCGTCGCACGGGGCATCATTCCGGGTGTGCCGAGGTTGGCCGAGCCGCAGCCCTTCCCCGGACCGGTGCGGTTCGTGCCGGATCCGCGCGGTTGATTCCACCACGCCGCCCACGGTCCGCTCGGAAATGTTGGCATACTCGGCGCTCCCCGACCCCATCGCCTGCGATCATGATCTACAAAGACATCCGCTTCGACATCAAAGACGGTATCGCAACGCTCGCGTTCGCGCGCCCGGATCGCAAGAATGCTTTCGACATCAATGCGCGCGGCGAGATCGCCGATGCAGTGGCGCGCACCAAGGCCGATGCGACGGTCCGGGCGCTGATCATCACCGGCGATGGCGGTGATTTCTGCGCAGGTGGTGACGTCCGGTCGATGGCGACCTCGGGCACAGACGCGGAGGCCGGGCGCAATCGCATGCGTGCGTTACACGTGTGGATGCGCGATCTCATCGAATTGGACCGTCCGGTGATCGCCGCGGTCGATGGCGTCGCGTTCGGTGCGGGCTTCAGCCTGGCGCTCGCCGCCGATTTCATTCTCGCCACGCCCCGCGCCCGCTTTTGCATGTCGTTCATGCGCGTGGGTCTGGTCCCCGACGCCGGTGCGATCTATACGTTGCCGCGGATCGTTGGTGCCCAGCGCGCCAAGGAACTGATGCTGTCGGCCCGCGTGGTCAATGCCGACGAAGCCGCGCGTCTTGGCATCGTGATGGAAATCGTACCGGCCGAGGCGCTGATCCCAAGAGCGGAAACCATTGCGCGATCGTTCTTTGACGCATCACCACCGGTGGTGAGTCTGATCAAAGCGGCCCTTGAGCGCTCGCCCGGCATGGATCTCGGTGCTGCACTGAATTTCGAGGCGAATGCGCAAGGCATCGCGTTCTCGACCGACTATCACCGCAATGCGGCGCGCGATTTCTTGGCAAAGAAACCGCTCAAATTCGCCTGGCCGGAAAAGTAGCGCGCCGATCAATCTTCGAAGAACGGCGTTTCGTCGGCGCCACACAACCGGATATCGAAACGATACTTACGCGGCCCATCGGCCTTGGCGATGAGCGCTTCTTGGAATGCGGCGGGATGCACGCACGCAAGCACCGCATCGGTCGCGTTGGCCGCATTGCCTTCGAAGAACATGACGGTCTGCAACTGCCGCATGAGCCCTGATGCCAGCACCACGACATTGATATGCGGGGCGCGCAAGGTCCCGTTGGGGAGGTGCGTGCGCCCGGGCATGATGGTGCGAAAGTGAAACGCGCCATCGGCATCGGTGGCGGCGCGCCCCCAGCCGAAAAAATCCGCATCGGCATGTTTTGCCCGTGGGTCGGCCGGATGGCGATAGATGCCGTTCGCATCCGCCTGCCAGATTTCGAGCACGACGTTCTGTAGGGGCACGCCCTCGTCTTCGGTCACCCGGCCGCGGATATCAATCAGTTGGCCCTGCGCGCTTCGTCCTTGCCAGCGGGTGAGGTCATTGGCGCCGGCATCGACATAAGCGCCGGGGAAAAACGGGCCGATGGTTGCTTCACCGATCGGCATCGATACGGCGGACATCATGCGTGCTCGGTAGGCGTGGCGCGTTTGCCACGCACCACGACCGTATGTTCAAACACCAGCGCATCGCCGGGCGCCGCTTGGGTGGGCACCGATCGCGCCACGAGCCGTGCGCGCGCTTCGGCATCGACCACCGCATTCAAGATCAAATCCTGCTCGTTCAAGGGATCACCCGGAAAGAACATCTGCGTGACGACGCGCGATAACCAAACTTTGCCCCACACCGAGAAATGCACATGCGGCGGACGCCACCATCGGTCGGGCCCAGGCACCGGATAGGCGCCCGGCTTGATGGTGCGGATTTCGATGTTGCCGCTCGCATCGGTTTGCACGCGCGCGTTACCTTGGAAATGCGGATCGAGCGGTGCATGGTCACTATCGTTCGGATGCGCATAGCGACCGGCCGCATTGGCCTGCCACATCTCGACCATCGTGCCGGCGATCGGCGAACCGTCTTCATCGCGTACGGCCAAGCGAAGGACGATGAGTTGCCCCAGTGCGCGTCGCGCGCTCTGCCCCGCTACATCGGCACTCGTGGCCGCGAGCCGGCCCGATAGGTCGAGGGGACCGGTCAATTCCGACAGCGTAAGCGGACGCCGCAACAATGGGCGTGATGGGGTGCGCCGCGCGGTCTGCGGATAGCCCTCGACGATGCGTGTCGGCTGCGTGCCGTCCACAATTGGTGGAATCGTGTAGGTGTCTGCCTTGGCGCCCTTCACCAGGTCAACTTGAATACTCAATGCAATTCCTCCGTTGTGCCGATTTGATACGCGCGCAGCTTGAGCGCATCAAGCGTAACACCGAGTCCCGCGCCACCTGGCAGTTTAATGCGACCGTCGCGAATTGCGAGCGGATCGCCCACCAGCAAATCGGCGACCAGCCCGTCATGCGCTTGGTCATGCGCATGACGGGTCAATCCAAGGCCGATCGCGACTTGCAGATTGACCACTGCCGCGATGCCGCATTCATAGAACGCATGATTGGCAAGTGAGATGCCAAGCGCATCACAAGCGGCCGCAAGATCGCGCATGCCCTCCACGCCGCCCCAATGCAGCGTATCGCCAAGCGCTACATCGATGGCGCCTTGCCGGACGGCTGGGGCCAGATGATCGAATTGCACGACGGCCATATTGGTGGCGATCGGACGCGTCAATCGTGCCCGCAAGCGCGTCAACCCTTCAATGCCATCGGTAGGATCTTCAAGCCAACAGAGTTGAAAGGGCTCCAGCGCACGACAAATCGTGAGCGCGGTGGCGGTATCGTAGGCCGCATTGGGATCAAACCGGATCTCCACCGCAGGCCCCAGCGCCTCACGCAGTGCGCGGATGGCGGCAACATCCCAGGCAAGGCCGATCCCTGAACTTTTGTATTTAAAGCAAGTGATGCCCTTCTCTTGATGAAGCCGCAACGCATGCAAGGCAACCCGCTCGACATTACGGACGTCGGCGAACATGTTGCGCAATTCTTCGCGCGGCACCACCCGATCGAGCATCGCGGTCGGCAACAGGCTCACCACCCGTAGAGAATTTTCTTGTGCGGTGTTGCCTAGCCACGCCGCCAACGACAAACCTAACGATTTGCCGATGAGGTCATGACAGGCCACCTCAAGCCCGGCCAACGCCTGCCAGCCGTTCCGGCCGTTGCGATTCTCATAGATCGTCCGCGCGTATTGGCGGGCGAGCGCTCGACGCTCAAGCGGATTCTTGCCGAGCCATCCTTTTGCGATAGTGCCGACCAGCCGATACACGTCTTCTCCGCCAAGCGTTTCGCCAAACCCAACCATGCCATCGGCCGTTTCGACTTCGATCAAGGTACGCAATACATGATCGGTCAGATACATCGCGCTCACATACACCTCGCGCAATGGCACCTTGACGCGATGCAGCCGCACGCATTGGATCGTTGCGCCAGGATGCGATCGCTTGACAGGCGATGTCTGCGGCACGTTGGCGGCGGACGGATCATCGATGGCAAAGGCGAATGCAGAGGCGAGGGCCCGCGCAAGAGGCCGCTCCCACTCGTGGGTAACCATCGCAACCGGTGCGAGATTAAAGGCGCGCGCCACGGCGAGCATGCGACGTAACCCCGCCGGTCCGCCGATCGCATGCAAACTGAATCGCACCGCCACCGCGCGCTTGGCAAGACACGCTTCGGTAAACGCTTGGGGATGCGGGAGCGCGTCGTAATCGATCGATGCCTCGGCGTCGGAGTCAGGCGCGCGCGTCGGCGTGGCGGTGTCACCCGCACCGAACAACTCGGCCGGCGTGAGCCCCAATGCGCGCGCCGCCAATGACGCCGTAGCGAATTCCACTGCGCCGAATGCGATCCGCTCGGCCATCGACGCAAATCGCCCGCCGGAGCGTATCCAGCGCAATTCGAAGGCCAAGGCATCGGCGCTAAGCCAATTGGGCCGCAAGACATCGATCGCATCGAGCAATCCGGGCTGATCGGGCACGACGAAAAGGCCGCATGCACCCTCGCCGTTTGATACCTTGATCTCCAGTTGGTTGCCACGCCGGTCAACATCAATCCCGGCGATGACGAGTCGCGTAGCCGAAGTCCTCACCGGCGACCCAGCAGAGCCGTCTTAGACAATCGGCTTGGCATTCGGCACCAGATCGCGGCGCACCATCGCATGAATGCCCTTGTTGCCATCGACCAACTGGGTGACGCGCAAATCGCAAGCAATACTGCAAAATTGATAGGCGTCTTCGCGGCTGAGGCCACCCACTTCGCCAAGCAGCTTGATCATCTCGCGTAAAGCCTGCTTGGCGGCGTCGTCGAGATCGACATCCAGACCCACCGTGATGAAATGGGTCGCGGTCAGGGCGCGCGGCATCGTCCAATTCTTCTTCTTGTGGACCACAAACTCAAACGTGCCGCGCATCGCGGTTTCGAGCGCCGTCAAACAGACTTCACCGTCGCCTTGCACCGCATGGCCGTCACCCGCCGAAAACAGCGCGCCCGGGTTGAATACCGGAATGAAAAACGTCGCCCCGGCCTGCAACTCCTTGAGATCGATATTGCCGCCGTACTCGCGCGGTTCCGCGGTGCTCACCGCGCCATAGACAGCGGGCGGCGCCACCCCCATGACCCCGAAAAACGGCCCCAAGGGAATCTCGGTACCCCAGGGCATCTTGCCGACATGGCGCTCCCGATCAAGCGGAATATGCAAGCGGCGGGATAGTGGAAAGTCTTCCGGTAACGAGCCCTTGAGCGGCACGATCTTGCTATAGGCCCAGTTTTGGCGGAGGCCTACATCCAGAATACGAATTTCCAGGACATCGCCCGCTTCCGCCCCGTTGATCGCGATCGGCCCGGTGAGGATGTGCGCACCAAGCCGCTGCGTATGCTTGGCATGGATGGCGCGATGTTCGGGCAGAATTTCGAAGCGAGGATCGGTAGGAATATCATCGGCACCGCCTGACACGCTATCGATCGTCACGCGATCACCGGATTCGATGGTGAGCACCGGCTTCAGGCGGGCATCGAAATAACCCCAGTGTACGGTTTCAGGCGACGCAGGTAGCGTGTGGTGTTTGCTCATGATGTCCACTCACAGTTGGGCAGGTACGGTTGGAATCGCAGCGCGCAGGCTTTGCACATCGCGCAGTCTAGCACCGTGATTACGGACCCTCCCCGGCATTCGCGGAGCGCCGTAGTAACATCCATGGAAATCACCTTACTGTCTGATTGGCATCGATGCATACCACTGCAGAATTGTTTGATATCGGCGCGCAATGGCCCCTGCCACGACTCCTTGCGGAGGCGGCACGGCTGCGCGACGCAGGCCATGGCGACCTGGTCAGTTATTCGCGCAAGGTCTTCATTCCATTAACGCATCTATGCCGCGATGTGTGTCACTACTGCACCTTCGCCACGACGCCGCGGGACGGCGCGCGCGCCTACCTGTCCCCGGACGAAGTCTTGGCGATCGCCCGCGCCGGCAGGAATGCGGGCTGCCATGAAGCGTTGTTCACTTTGGGTGACAAGCCCGAGCTGCGCTACAAGGTGGCGCGCGATGAACTGAAGGCGCTCGGTTACGCGACCACCATCGAGTATCTCGCGGCGATGTGCGCGTTGGTCCTCAAGGAAACCGGGCTGCTGCCGCATGCCAATCCAGGCGTGCTCAGCCGCGACGAACTCGCCCTTCTCCGCAAAGTAAACGTTTCACAAGGCGTGATGCTGGAAAGTTCGAGTGTGCGTTTGTGCGAACGCGGCGGGCCGCACTTTGGCTCGCCCGATAAATTCCCGGCGGTGCGCCTGGCCACCATCGAAGAGGCCGGGCGACTTGCCATTCCATTCACGAGCGGCATTTTGATCGGCATCGGCGAAACACGCGCAGAGCGCATTGAAGCACTGCTTGCGCTGCGTGAGCTGAATGAGCGCTTCGGCCACCTGCAAGAAGTCATCGTGCAGAATTTTCGTGCGAAACCGGCAACCTTAATGGCCGGCGCGCCCGATGCCGACCGCGACGAATTGCTGTGGACGATCGCGATGGCCCGCCTCACGCTGGGTGCGCAGATGAGTGTTCAGGCGCCACCGAACCTAAGTCCGGATGACATGCCGGCGCTGATCGCTGCCGGCATCAATGATTGGGGCGGGGTGTCACCGGTGACACCAGATCATGTGAATCCCGAAGCACCGTGGCCGGCCGTCGAAAAGCTGCGCGCTGCCACCGCCAGTGCCGGCAAGATTCTCGTGGAGCGATTGACGAGCTACCCGCGTTACTGTCTGGTTGCCGAACGCTGGCACGATGCGCAATTGGTGCCGCATGTATTGCGCAACATGGATGGTTCGGGCTTTGCGCGCGTGGAAACCTGGACGCCGGGTCGCGATGTCACCCCGCCTGCGCTCGTTTCGGGAATGCAGCGGCCACCCGGCGATCGATCGCTTCAACGCATCATCGACCAGGCCATGGCGGCCGATCTTTTGGCTGAGCATGAGATCGTCCAACTGTTTTCCGCTCGTGATGATCAAGTGGCGCGCGTTTGCGAGGCGGCCGACACGTTGCGTGCGCGCTCGGTCGGTGACACCGTGCGCTATGTCGTCAATCGCAATATCAATTACACGAACGTCTGCTATTACAAATGCCGATTTTGTGCGTTCTCCAAAGGCCGGCATTCCGCGGATCTGCGCGGCGCACCTTACGATCTCGCTCTCGATGAAATTCAGCGGCGTGTCACCGAAGCCTGGGCCCGTGGCGCCACCGAAGTCTGTATGCAAGGTGGCATTCATCCGGACTACACCGGCGCCACCTACCTATCGATCCTGCGCGCGGTGAAAGAGGCGGTACCGGGCATGCATGTGCATGCTTTTTCGCCCTTGGAAGTATCGCAAGGCGCGGCGACGCTGGGCATCCCAGTAGCGAATTTTCTTGAGCAGTTACAAAAGGCAGGGCTCGGCAGCCTGCCAGGGACCGCCGCGGAAATTCTCGATGACGAGGTGCGGAAAGATCTTTGTCCGGACAAGCTACGGACAGATGAGTGGCTCGCGGTGATGAAGACCGCGCATACGGTGGGTCTGCGTTCCACTGCCACCATCATGTTCGGCCATATCGATCGCTATGAGCACTGGGCCCGCCATCTCATGCGCGTGCGCGATTTGCAGATTGCATCGCGTGGATTCACCGAGTTCGTGCCGCTGCCATTCATCCATATGGAAGCGCCGATGTATCTGCGCGGCAAAGCGCGGACCGGTCCGACCTACCGCGAGGCCTTGCTGATGCATGCCGTGTCGCGCTTGGCGCTGTTCCCGCATATCCAGAATATCCAGACTTCCTGGGTCAAGATGGGCAGCCTAGGCGCTGGTGCATGTCTTGCCGCCGGGGCCAATGATCTGGGTGGCACGCTGATGAATGAAAGCATCTCGCGCGCCGCCGGCAACGAGCACGGACAGGAGCTGGCGCCCGCCGCGATGGACGCTTTGATTCGCGCGTCCGGCCGGCAACCCGCGCAACGCTCCACGCTCTATGGCTCGCCCAACGCGGCACAGTTGGCGCGTTCGTATCACGCCGATCCGCTGCTGCCCGTGGTGCAAACACCAGTGAAGCGGCGCATGCGCGCAGCGTCCGGTACCGCCTAGATATTCATTGAAAACATGAACACACCAAAACCAATACTGGCCATTCTCGGCGGCACCGGCAAGGAGGGCGGGGGCCTCGCCGTGCGCTGGGCGCAGGCCGGCTATCCGGTCATCATCGGCTCACGCGATAGCGCACGCGCGCAGGCAACCGCTGCGGAGCTCGCGACCCTCGCCGATAAGAACGCCAACCCCTCAGGCGCCAATAATCTCGACGCGGCCACGCGCGCGCAAATCATCATCCTCGCCGTGCCTTACAACGCACAGCTCGCGACCGCGCAAGAAATCCGCGCCGCCCTCGACGGCAAGATCCTGATCGATGTGACGGTGCCATTGGTCCCACCCAAGGTCGACCGTGTGCAATTACCAGAAGGTGGATCGGCGGTGGTGCGCCTTCAGCAAATGCTGGGCGCGGCAGTGCGCGTCGTCTCGGCATTTCAGAATGTGTCGGCGCATCATCTCAAGGAACTTGGCCATCCGATCGATTGCGATGTGCTCATCTGCAGCGATAGTCCGGAAGCTCGCGAAGAGGTGGTGGCGCTCGCCAAAGCCGCCGGAATGCGGGGGATCAATGCCGGTGCGTTGGCCAACTCCGCGGCGGCTGAGGCCCTGACTTCGCTGCTGATTGCGATCAACAAGCGCTACAAGGTGCCCGCGTCGGGGATTCGTATTACCGGCATTCCCGACTGAGTCTGCCCGCCCCTGCAATGCTTTGGACCATTGTGCCGATTCGGGGTCTGGCAAGCAGCAAGTCGCGGCTGGCCGGAACGATCAACGACGAGGAGCGTTTGGCGCTTAACGACTGGATGTTGCGCACCGTATTGGAGGCGATTGAGGGCAATCAGGCGGGCCTTGATCGATGTCTGGTAGTCAGTCCCAGCGCCGATGCCCTCACCTTGGCGCAAGCATGCGGTGCGCAGACTCTCACGGAACCGGCGGGCGTCGGTCTCAACCAAGGGCTTGGCTTTGCGATGTGGCACGCCACAACGCTTGGCGCGTCGCAAGTGATGGTGCTCTCGGCCGACCTGCCCTATGTCACGAGTAAAGCGATCGATGGGCTGCTCGACGTCGCGCGCGCGGGCGAATGGGTGGTCGTCGCGGCCGATCACACCGGCACCGGAACCAATGCGCTGGTGCTCCGGCTCCCGACCACGTTCACATTTCAATTCGGCGAGGGAAGCCTGCTATTGCATCGGGAAGAAGCGATTCGGGCGGGCGCCGCAGTGGTCGTTCACCGCGACGCCGCGTTGGCCCATGACCTCGATTCACCGGCCGACCTGGCGCGTTGGCAGGCAACACTGCATAAGTGACGGCGCGCCCG